>DASYAD010000001.1:0-6328 GCA_036501515.1 Trebonia sp.
TTCCGTGGCGCGATCACGCGAACCTGCAGTCGTCTAGGACGGGTCCGGCGCGCCGCCTTGCTCGCTGTTCTTTTCCTGGCTTTTCGTGCGGAATCGTACTTGGGATTACAACTCCTCCAGTTGATCTCCTGACCACCTGGCCCACTGCGATCACCAGACATTTCCAAGCGCGAACTCCGTGGTTAGGGCGATGTCGATCATGTACGTAAGGTGCGATTCGGTCCTCGGACACATCGCGATCATCACCTGACCTGCGGATATATCATGGGGCAGGACCTTGCATGAGTCAGGTGCGGCCAATTTCCGCAGGTTAGCGCCATGGGGGTTCAAGTCGGCCTAACAGCGCGGAACGGCAACAAGCGCAGCAGCCCTCACCGGCCTGATCAGCGACAAGCCGGGGGTCGGGCTTAGCAAGCGGACTTCTGACCGTATCCAGCCCGGGTCAGTCGACGGCTGGCGGTCACCTTGAGAAGGCGACCGCCAGTCAGCTCCCGTCAAAGGCCATGGTGGCGATTTCCCGCTGGCTGATGAGGCGGCGCGATTACGACGGAGTTCGGAGCGTCATCGTCGGGGACTAGCCGGCGATCCGGGCCCCGATCGCCGCGAGGCTCTCCCGGAGCCAGAGGTGCCCAGCGTCGTGGGTGTGGACTGGGTGCCACCAGAGCGCCTCTTGTACCGGGACCGCATCGAAAGGGCAGTCGAGCAACCGGATGCCGCTGCCGGGACCGAGTCCGAGACGTGCGGCGAGCAGGGCCTGGATCATCGCGACCCGGCGAGTCCCGGCGACCAAGGCGGGCAGCAACTGGAAGCTGTCGACTGAGACCTGGACACGGGGCTCAATGCCGAGCAGCGATAGCTGCCGGTTGACCGGAGCGTCGTAGACCCGCTGATAGGTCGCCCACGGCAGGACGGCGAGCTGCTCGAGGGTGATCGACTCGCCCACTTCAGGATTGTCCTCGGCGACCGCGCACATCCAGCGGTCGCGGAACAATTCGACGGCGGGCAGGCCGCTGATGATCCCGTGCGGCATGAACAGGCCGTCGACGGTGGATAGCTGCGCGGCCGGGTCGTCGATGATCGTGGCGGGCACCTGGCGGAAGGTGATCCTCACCTGGGGAGCCTGGGCGCTGAGCTCACGGGCCAACCGGTCCCCGACTACCACGACTGCGTAGTCGGAGGCGAGGAGGGTGAACTCGCGGTGCTCGCGCGCGGGGTCGAAGCGCGGTTGGCTGCCGAAGACTAGGTCGAGCATTTCGCAGGCGACCCGGGTCCGGTCGAGCAGCACCTTGCCCAGGGCGGTCAGCTCATAACCACTGCCCTTCCTGGCCAGCAGATCGTCACCGAAGTGGCGGCGCAGCCGGCCGAGTGCGGCGCTCATCGCAGGCTGACTGAGTCCGATCCGCTCCCCTGCCCTGGTCACATTGCGCTCGGACAGCAGAGCACGCAGCGCTACCACGAGGTTCATGTCGAGTCCGGCAAGATTCACGGACACGATGGTATCCGTCTTGTGGATTTGCGTTATCAGAAGAATCGATTTCATAAATCTCGCTGTCTGGTCCACAGTGGTCACACCAAAGGGCGGAGGTGGTCCTGTGGCGAAGTCGTCGCAACCTAAGCAGTCAGATCAGGCGAGCCCGCCTGCCGCGTCGCCGGAGTTCCTTGACCGGTCGGACCCGGAAGCGGAGATCGCCCGCGCGGTACGGTCATACTCCAACTGGGGCCGGTGGGGTGCCGACGACGTGCTCGGCACGGCTAACTTCATCACCGACGGGCTGCGCCTGGCCGCCGCCGGCCTGGTGCGGCGCGGAGCCAGCTTCTCGCTGTCCCAGCGTTTCGACATGGACGGGCCGCAGCGCGGCTGGCGGCGGCGGACCAACCCGGTGCACACCATGCTGAGCACCGGGACCGACGCGGCCCTCGGCAACCAGGGGTTCCCGCACGGCATTGGCGGCGCCGACGACGTGATCGCCATGCCGCTGCAGTGCTCGACGCAGTGGGACGGGCTCGGGCACATCTTCGACCACGGCAAGGCGTGGAACGGCCGGGACGCGGCGCGGACCGTCACCTCCGACGGCGACTTGGTGACCGGCATCGAGCAGCTGGCCAGGCCGATGTGCGGGCGCGGAGTGCTGCTCGACGTAGGGCGGGTGATCGGACCCGCGCACGGCACCGCTGGCGGCGGGCGCGGCGAGCTGCGCGACGGCTTCGCGATCACGGCCGAGCACCTGACCGCCACCGCCGCGGCGCACGGCGTCACGGTCGGCCGCGGCGACCTGGTGCTGGTACGTACCGGCCAGTACGCGCGGGCGCTGCGCGAGGGCTGGGGGAACTACGCCGGCGGCGCCGCTCCCGGCCTGTCGTTCACCACGGCCGGCTGGCTGCACCGAACCGAGATCGCCGCCGTCGCTACCGATACCTGGGGCTTCGAAGTGCGCCCGAATGAGTTCGACGACGCCTTCCAGCCGCTGCACCAGGTGGCCATCCCGCACCTGGGGCTGCTCATCGGGGAGATGTGGGCGCTTGAAGAGCTCGCCGACGACTGCGCTGCCGACGGCGTCTACGAGTTCTTCCTCACCGCCGCGCCGCTGCCGATCACCGGCGCGGTCGGCTCCCCCGTCAACCCGATCGCCGTCAAGTAGCCGCCGGAGGCACCCATGTCAGCAGTCAGTCACGTGCTGGTGGCCGGAGCCGGCCTGGCCGGCACCGCTACCGCCACCGGCCTCGCCGCCGCCGGGGTCGCCGTCGACCTCATCGACGTCAAGCCCGAGATCACCGCCATCGGCTCGGGCATCACCATGCAGGGCAACGGGCTGCGCGAACTGCGCCGCCTCGGAGTCCTCGACGCCGTGCTCGCGGCGGGCTATCCCTTCGACAGCCTGGGGCTGCGCGCACCCGACTCGGCCGGCACGCTGCTCGCCGAGATACCCGACGCACGTACCGGCGGCGACGACCTGCCGGCCACGGTCGGCCTGCCCCGGCCCGCGCTCGCGAGCATCATGGCGGACCGCGCGGCCGCGGCGGGCGCCAAGCTCCGGCTCGGCACCTCCCTCAGCTCGCTGTCACAGGACGGCGGTGGCGTGGACGTCATGTTCCGCGACGGCTCGGCCGGACGGTACGACCTAGTTATCGGGGCGGACGGAATCCGGTCAGCGACCAGGCGGATGATTGGCGTAACCGACGAGCCCAGGCCGACCGGCATGGGCATCTTCCGAGCGTTCGGGCCCCGGCCGGCCAGTGTCACCAGGACCGACCTGTATTACGGCGGCCCGGCGTACATCGCTGGATACTGTCCCACTGGCGAGAACTCGCTGTACGCGTACGTCGTGGAGGATGCGCAGGACCCGTCCGCGCTGGCCCCGGCGGGCCGGCTGGCCGCCATGCGGAACCTGTCCGAGGCCTACCACGGTCCCTGGGACGAGATCCGCGCGACGCTGACGGACCCAGATACGGTCAGCTACACCCTGTTCGAGGCGCTGGTCGTACCCGCGCCGTGGAACCGGGGACGGGTGGTACTGATCGGGGACGCCGCGCACGCCTGCCCGCCGACCCTGGCCCAGGGCGGGTCGCAGGCCCTTGAGGACGCAGCCGTGCTCACCGAGCTGCTGCTTTCCGCTACCACGCTGGACGATGTGCTGTGGGCGGCATTTACCGCCCGGCGGTTCGAGCGGGCGAAGACCGTCGTCGAGGCGTCCTGCCAGCTCGGCCAGTGGCAGCTCGACCATGAACAGGGTGACCTGCCGGGCCTCATGGCCACGATCACCGCGCTCGTCAGTCAACCCGCGTGACAACCGAGGAGCATTCGCCATGACCGACCGGCTCATCACGCATCTGCGGCACGTCGACCTCGCGGTGCCCGACCACCCGAAGCAGCTGGACTTCTTCACCGGCACCTGGGGGCTGACGGCCGAGCACAGCGACACCGGGCTCACCTTCCTGGCCGCCGAGGGATCGCCCGAGCAGTACGTCGTCCGGCTGCGGCAGTGCGACGACAAGCGCATCGACCTCATCGCGTTCGGCGCGGCGAGCGCCAGTCACGTCGATGCCCTGGCCGCCCAACTCGGCCGGGACGGGGTAGGGCTGATCAGCGAACCCGGCGCGCTGGCGACACCGGGAGGCGGCTACGGGTTCCGGTTCTTCGACCTCGAGGGCCGCACCGTGGAGATCAGCTCCGACGTCGCGGTCCGCGCGCACCGGAAGATCGAGGAAGGCGAGTCGATCCCGGTCCGGCTGTCGCACATCGTCGTCAATTCGGCCTCCCCCGAGGCCACCGTGGCGTGGTACCAGCGGCACCTGGGCTTCGCGCTGTCCGACACCCTCACCCACCCGCACATGGGCGAGATGATGTGGTTCCTGCGGATCAACAGCTGGCACCACAGCCTCGCCGTCGCCCGCTGCCCGCACCCGTCGCTGCACCACGCCTCGTTCGAGCTGCGCGGCATCGACGAATACATGCGCGGCACCGGCAGGCTGCTCCGCGCAGGGGTGGAGAAGATCTGGGGACCGGGACGGCACCTGGCAGGCAACAACACCTTCAGCTACTTCCTCGACCCGCACGGAAACACCGTCGAATACGCCACGGAGCTCGAGCGGGTCGACGAGGATGCCTGGCACCCGCACCTGTACGACTTCACCCAGCCGGGCGTCGCGGACCAGTGGGGCACCGCCAACCAGATGAACGAGTTCGTCGCCACCAAGTCGTTCAACGACCCCGACCGCGGCATGTTCACCGCACCGCCGATCTGACGGAGGTCTCATGCGCTTCGCCACCTTCACAGAACCCTCAGGCATTGCCGCAGCGACCGGCATCCCTCTCGCGCGGGCCGGCGTCGTCAGCAACGCTGGCATTCACCCGCTGCCCGCCGACGTCACCGTGCTCGACCTGGTCCGGTCGGGCCTGCCCGCCGCGCTGACGGCCGGGCAGCGCGCGCTCGCCGCAGCAGCGGTGCCGCTGGACGCGGTGCGGCTGCTGCCGCCGCTCGCGGCGCCGACCGTCAGGGACTTCGTGGCCTTCGAGGAGCACGTCGAAGGCGTGGCGGCGAGCGTCAGCGACGCTGCCGCCGCCAGTGGTTCGGCTAACACCTCGGCCGTGGTCCCCGAGTGGTACCAGGCGCCCACGTTCTACTTCACCAACCCGTACGCCCTGGTCGGGGCTTATGACGACGTTCCTGTCCCGCCAGGATGCGAAATGCTCGACTTCGAACTCGAGGTCGCCGTGGTCATCGGGCGGGACGGAGTCTCACTGTCGCCGGACGAGGCGCGCGAGCACATCTTCGGATACACCGTGCTCAATGACTGGTCGGCCCGGGACCTGCAGCGACGCGAGATGAAGGTGATGCTCGGCCCGGCCAAAGGCAAGGATTCCGCCACCACACTCGGCCCCTGGCTGGTCACTGCGGACGAGCTTGAGCCGTACCGGGACACCGACGGGTTCTTCGCCCTTGACCTGCGCGCGTTCGTCAACGGCGAGCTGGTCGGGCAGGACCTGCTGTCCAACATGGGCTGGCCGTTCGAGGAGCTCATCGCTTACGCCTCGCGAGGCACCGAGGTCCGGGCCGGCGACGTGCTCGGCTCCGGCACCTGTGGTAACGGCGGCTGCCTGGCCGAGTTGTGGGGCCGGAGGGGGCGCATCGACCCGCCGCCACTACGCCCGGGTGACGTGGTCGAGCTGACGGTCGAGGGAATCGGCACGGTGCGCAACCGGGTGGTCGCGGGGCTCGCGCTGCCACCGGTGCGCGAAGCACGCACCCGTTCGGTACCTCGGGTGAGGAAGCGCGGATGAGCGGCGGCTACCGCATCCGCGCGGCGGTGACCAGCGGTATGAAAGGGAGCGGCAACGGTGTTCGAGTACTTTCCCGGTAATTACGTGTGGAACCTGGCGGTAGTAGCCGCACTGAACAGCGGCGGGCTGATCGACGAGGTCGACCGGGCCTGCCGGCCGATCCGCGAGGCGGCGGCGCGCGGTGAGGACGCCGGTACCGCGGACTTCCTCGCAGCCTGGACGGACCTCACTGACCAGCTCGAAGAGCGGGCTGAGGCCGCGCTAGCGGCCGGGCACGGAAGAACCTCGGGCGACCTGTACTTCCGGGCTACCAACTACCTGTGCAACGCCGAGCGGATGCAGAGCGCCTCATCGCCTGGCCGCGTCCAGGTGTACCGGCGAGTCCTGGGACTCGCGCAGCGGGCTATGGAGCACCGCGACCCGCTTGTGACCCGGGTGGCGGTGCCTTATGAGGGCACCACCCTGCCCGGCTACTTCAGCCAGGCGCCGGGCGCCGCCGCGGGCCCGGTCCCGGTGATGATCCTGTGGAACGGGCTCGACTCCACTAAG
>DASYAD010000002.1:0-6787 GCA_036501515.1 Trebonia sp.
GCGGGTTCAGGATGCCGACGACGGTGAACCACCGGCCGCCGAGGAAGACGCGGGGCGGTGAGCCGCCAAGCCTAGCGATGCCGAGGGACGTGGCCGCCTGGTAGCCGAGGACGGTGACCGGGTACCGGCTCTCCGCCGCGCTGAGGAAGGTCCCCTGCAGCAGGGTGCCGCCGAGCACGGCGAGCAGCGCCGGGTCCGCCGCCCGCGCGGCCAGGCCGCCGGTGTCGAAGACCGGCTCGCGGTCGCTGCGGTAGACGCGGGCATTGCCGAGGATCGCCGTCGGAGCCGCCTGCTCAACGCCCGCGATCCGGCGGATCATCGGGGTCGCGGTAACTGGAAGCTCGGCCTCCTGCCCCTCAAGCGTCTGCCCGTTGGTCACGGTGAGCAGGTTGGTACCGAGCTGGTCGATCTCGGCGAGCAGCGCCGACTGGCTGGACCTGGTGATGCCGAGCACGGCGACCAGCGCGGCGATCCCGATGGCGATCCCGAGCGCCGACAGCGCGGCGCGGGTACGGCGGTAGCGCAGCCCGGACAGGCCCGTGCGCAGCGCGTCGCCTGGCCTGAGCGTGGATCGCCGCTCGGCGGATCGCGGCGGGGCGGCGGGAATGGTCATCGGTACGTCTGCCTCTCACGGTGGTCGGCCACGACGCGGCCGTCACGGAGCTCAATGCGGCGTGGCGCGGACGCCGCGATCGCGGGGTCATGGGTGATGACGGCCAGGGTCACGCCGTGGTCGGCGTTCAGTGCCCGGAGCAGGGCCATGATCTCCTGGCCGGTGGCCTGGTCCAGGTTGCCGGTCGGCTCGTCGGCGAGGACGATGGCCGGCCTCCCCACCAGGGCCCTGGCGATCGCCACGCGCTGCTGCTCGCCGCCGGACAGCTGGCGGGGCCGGTGGGTCATCCGGTGGCCGAGGCCCACCAGGTCAAGCATGGCCGCGGCGGCCTGCCGCCTGCGCCATGGCGGAATCCCCTGGTAGAGCAGGGCGGCCGCCACGTTATCCAGCGCGGTCAGCGCGTCGAGCAGGAAGAACTGCTGGAAGATGACGCCGACTCGCCAGGCGCGCAGGCCCGCCAGCTCGCGGTCGGACAGCGCGGACACGTCCTCGCCCGCGATCCGCACCGACCCCGCGGTGGGACGTTCGAGGCCGGCGGCCAGGTGGAGCAGGGTGCTCTTGCCCGAGCCCGACGGGCCGACGATAGCGACGAGCTGGCCGGGCGTGACGTCCAGGGTCACGCCACGCACGGACTGCACGGGAGGTGCGCCCGGGTAGCTCTTGCAGACGTCACGCAGGCTGAGCGCCGCGGTCGCCCGCGCGTGCGTTAGCGTGCTCATCCCTGTGCCACCGCCACGGGCAGCCCGGCGGTGAGCCCGGCCCCGGTCACCGCCACCAGGCCGCTGGTGCCGTCGAACAGGCCGGTCGCCACCGGGATCACCCGTCCGTGCGGCCCGGCGGCCTGGACCGCGTAGCCGCCCCCGACCCTGGCCAGCAGGGCGGTCACCGGGACCGCGAGCACTCCGTCCGCCCGCTGCTGCGTGATCGACACCTGGACGGGCGCCTGGTCGAGGCCGGCCGGGATCGGGGCTCGGATGGTAATCGTGACGGAGATGGCGGCGGACTGGGTGCCACTGGGATCGCTGCTCGCGCCACCCTGGCTATTGCTGCTCGCGCCGCCCTGGCTGTTGCCGCTTGCGGGGCCCCCTGACGCGCCGGGCACGGCGGCCACGGTGCCGACGGCGGCCACGGTGCCGGGGACGGTGGCGGTTCCGTCTGGCATCGTGACGCTCACCTGGTCGCCGCGCCGGACGGACGGGCCGCCGACTGGCAGCCAGACCTGGACACCGGCCGTCAGCGACGTTCCCGAGACGACGCTGGCACCTGGGGTGACAGGAGCGCCCGGCTGATCTGGCGTCGTGGTGACGCGCAGCGCCCCGGGCAGGAACGCGACCGCGCCAAGAGGAATCGTGCCGGTGACGGTCTGGCCGCTGGCCAGCTGCCATCGCTGCACCGCAAGCTCCGTGGCCCCGCCGAACACGCCATCAGCCGGGCCGGGATCGAAGCCGAGGGCGGCGAGGTTGCGCTGGAGCTGCCGGACGTCAGGACCAGCGGTCATGCCGGGGACGAACGGCCGCCAGGCGGGGAGTGAGCCGTACAGGAGCGTCACCGGCTGGCCGTCGACGGCGAACAGCGGCTGCCCGCGGCGCACGATGTCTCCTTCGGCGGGCAGCCAGGTGATTATCCCGCCGTCCGACTCGCAGTCGACGGTGAAAGCACCCTGGTAACCGAGGGTGCCCGCCACCGCCTGGCGAGCGGACAGGTCCGTGCGCACGACGAGAGCGGTCGCGACGGTGACCGCCGACGCGACGCGAGGATGAGTACCGCCTGGCCACAGCCCGCGAGCCGCGAAGCCCGCCGCCGCGGCGAGCGCGACTCCGGTCACGGCCATGGCCAGCGGACGCCTGCCGCGGGCCGGCGAAGGCGGCGGGGCGGTACGCGACGGCTCCGTCGGCAGCGCTTCCGCATCCACCGGGCCCGTGGCCGGCGCGGGGTCAGGAGACGACGTGGACATCGATGTGCCCGCTGGCCGGGTAGTACCGCTGGCAGGCGCGCCCCGCTGCCTGATTCGCGCGATCCTTCGGGTTAACCGACGACGGCAGCGGGAACGAGCCGTCCGGGTCCGGGTCCGGCCAGTTAGGCGAGCCGTGCTGCCTGAGGCACTCGGCCAGCCGGACCAGCTGCTGGAACTGCGCCTGCGGGACGGGCGGCGAGGCGTTGCTTGACGGGAACAGGTGCTGGCACGCCTGCTGGGTGCTCGCCGGGGCGGTGCCCGGCGAGACGGCGAAGTGCCACCGGCCGTCGCCCGGGTCATAGACAGGATCGGGGAACGACGGGTCACCGTGCGTCCGGTAACAGGTGACGATCGCCATGGTCTCGTCGTCCGGTGTGACGCTCGCTGCCTGAGCGGTCGCGCCTCCGCCGCCGGAACCGCAGCCGGCGAGCAGTGCGGTGGTCGCCAGCAGCACGCCGGACGCGAGCAGTGCTGGCCCCCGGCGGGGGCGGGTGAGCTGGGTCATGGTGGTTCCCTTCTTGGCCAGCCGCGATCGGTTCGTGCGGTACCGAGAGGTTGGCAGGGCGCGCGCCGCCGGGGGAACACGACACCGAGCGATCCTCGCTCCCCCATTCCTGGCAGCTTTTCTCCCCCGTTGGCGGGTGGAGCGCCGCTGGTCACCGCGTTACTGTTCGGGCATGAAGGGTCGGACATGACAAGGCGCTGGGGGTTGCAGGCCGCGATGACCGCGACCTACGTGGCGGTCACCGCCGGCGCGGTGCTGCTCACCGAGCTGGTGATCTTCGGGATGGCGGCGGTCGCCCCGCAGGCGCCGCTCACCCCGGTGCAGGTGCAGGGCCTCGCGGAGGCGACCGCGGCGCAGCTGGCGGCGAAGCTCGGCGTCACCGTGACCGCCGCCGGCTCGCTGCCCACTACGAACATCGGCCTGCCTGGCATCCCGGTGAGCCCCGGCCAGACGCGCCCGGACGGCAATGGTGAGGTGACGATCCCGCAGACCTCCGGTCCCGTCTGCGACCTGGCGCCCGCTTCGTTCGCCGCGATCGTGTCCCGTGACGGCACGGTGCTCGCGACCTCGTACCCGGCCTGCTACCCGGTGGGCAGCCGCGGCTCGGACGCGCAGGCGGGCGTGCCGCGCAAGACGCTGACCTTCGTGCGCTGGCCGGTTCCAGGCAGCGGCCAGGCTCCGCTGCCTGGCGGCACCGTGGCATGGGCGACCGCGCCGGTCACGCTCGGCCGGGCAGCCAAGGCGACCGCGCCCGCGAGCCAGGGAGTGTCATCGCGGCAAGGTGCGGTCGGGCCCGGGAAGATCTACGGCATGCTCTACCTGGAGGTTCCCGCCGCGGCCGAGGGGACCCAGGGGGTTCGCTTCTCGCCCGGGCTTATCTGGGCCGGGCTGATCGTGCTCGCGGCGGCGGTCCCCGCCGGGCTCGCGTTCGGGCTGCTGTCTACCCGGCGGCTGACCCGGCGGCTGAAAAGGCTCGCCGCGCTGACCCTTGAGGTGGCCGACGGCGACTTCGGGCGGCGGGTCCGTGTCTCCGGGCGCGACGAGGTGTCGTCGCTTGAGGAGAACTTCAACCGGATGGCCGGCCAGCTGCAGGCATCGCTCGACGCCAACCGGCGGTTCGCCGAAGCCAGTGCCAGGCACGAGGAGCGCTCGCGGATCGCGCGCGAACTGCACGACGCCATCTCACAGGAGCTGTTCTCGCTCAGCGTGCTGGCGGGCGGGTTGCGCCGGTCGCTGCCCGCCGGGTCCCCGGTGCTGCCCGAGGTAGAGACCATGGAGCGGACCGCGGGCGGCGCGATGCGGGAGATGCGGTCACTGCTGCTCGCGCTGCGCCCGGTCGCGTTGGAGGAAGCGGACCTCGCCGGCGCCATCGAGGGCGTATGCCACGCCTACAGCGATCGGCTCGGCATCGCGGTCCGCGCCGAGTTCGGACTCGCCGACGCCGGGCCCGCGGGGCTCCCGCCCGCGGTTGAGCACGCGGTCCTCCGGGTGACGCAGGAGGCGGTGGCCAACGCCGCCAGGCACGCCGACCCCAGTCAGGTCACGGTCCGGCTCCACGCGGACGGCCGGCACGCCTGGCTCGAGGTGGCCGACGACGGCCGCGGCTTCGACGTGGCAGCCGCGCCTGCCGACACTGGCGGCCTTGGACTGCACAGCATGCGCGACCGGGTCACCGAACTCGACGGCCGGCTCACCATCGACAGCGCGCCGGGCGAGGGCACCCGGGTCCGCGCCTGCTTCCCGCTGGGAGGGCCGGGCACCGCGGTGGCCGGGGTCATGGAGGAGGCCCGGTGATCCGCGTGCTGATCGCCGACGACCACAAGGTCGTCAGGCAGGGCCTGCGTTTCCTGCTGTCCTCCGAGCCCGGGATCGAGGTCGCGGGCGAGGCCGCCGACGGCACCGCCGCGCTTGACGCGATCCGCGCGAAGAGTCCCGACGTCGTGCTGCTCGACCTGTTCATGCCCCGCCTCGACGGCCTCGGCGTGCTCGGCGCGATGAGCGAGGAAGGCCTGACCGCCGCCGTCCTCGTGCTGACCTCTTCCCCCGACGACCAGCACCTGGTGGCGGCGCTCAAGGCCGGGGCGCTTTCCTACCTGCCCAAGACGGCCGGGGTCGACCAGGTCATCGACGCGGTCCGTGCCGCCGCGCGCGGCGAGAGCGTGCTCCAGCCGGCGGCTACCGCACGGCTGCTTCGCGAGCTGCGGCAGGCGACCGCCGATCCGCTCGCCCAGCTCACCCCCAGGGAGACCGACGTGCTCAAAGGGCTGGCCCAGGGGCGGTCGAACAGGGAGATCGCGCGGGTCCTCTCGGTCTCAGAGGAGACCGTCAAAAGCCACGTATCGAGCATCCTCGCCAAGCTCGGGCTCGCCGACCGCACCCAGGCGGCCATCTTCGCCCTGCAACGCCACCTAATACCGCTTGACCGGGCGCTTGAGCCGTGACCGGCTCTTAGTCGATCGAGATCAGGTGCCTTTGCCCGCCGCCGGCCCGGAGCGCGGACTCGCGGCCCGCGGCCGTCAGCGGCTGCTGGCCGGACTGCGGGATGAGGTTGACGCGCGTGCTCAGTTCGCCGTCGGCCTCGGCGGTGTCCCTGCGCTTGTGCCGGCCCGCTGGGCGGACCTTGAGGTCGAGGGTGGCCACGTCGGCGAGGCTCAGCCGCGCCGCCGTCATGTAGCGCTCGAACATGCCGAGCACCAGGTAAAGCGAGCGCTCAAGGCTGGTCGGCCGGCCCTCTTGGCCGGCGGCAAGCTCCTCGGTGCACCACTGCAAGCCGGCCTCGGAGAGCTCGTGGACGAACCAGCGGCCGCGCCTTTCCGATCCGACGAGCTTAAGTTCGTTGAGCTTGCGCCGCTCCTTGCCCACGAGGCGGGCGCCGATCAGTGCTTGCAGTTCCGCGTTGGAAAGCTTGCGTGCAGCCGAGAGGAGCGCGAACATCACCGCCCGCTCCCTGGCGGATAGCTCAACATGATGCACGTTCGGGCAACTCCGATCATCACCAAGAAGTAGTAGCACCATCAGGATGAAAAGGTTGATTCTACGGCCCCGGGCGGCCGATAACGCATAATTTCACGGATTGCCGTAAAACGACGCGACTGTCGGCCCCGACACGCCGCCCGCGCCGTCCAGCGTAGGGTAGTCGAATGGCGTTCGATGGCTGGCCAGCGGAGTCGCTGGCATTTTACGCGGGGCTTGAGGATGACAACTCCAAGGAGTACTGGACCCGCCGCAAGGCCGTGTACCAGGAGCAGGTGCTGCGGCCCATGGAGGAACTGCTCGAGGAGCTCGCGCCGGAGTTCGGCGAACCGAAGATCTTCCGGCCCTACCGCGATATCCGCTTTAGTCATGACAAAACGCCATATAAGACGCATATCGGAGCCAGGCTTGGGCCGACCTGCTACGTGCAGCTATCGGCGGACGGGCTGTCGGCCGGGTCGGGACGCTGGCACCTGGAGCCCGCCGAGCTGACTCAGTACCGGGCCGGGGTCGCCGGGCCCGACGGGGCGGAACTGGCCGCGATCGTCGCCGCCCTGGAGAAGGCCGGGGTCGAGGTGCACGGGCACGGAACGCTCAAGTCCGCACCGCGCGGGTATCCGGCCGACCACCCGCGGATCGACCTGCTCAGGCACAAGGGGCTGACCACGTGGCGGCACTGGAACCCCGGGGCCTGGCTGTCGACCGCGGCACCCGCGGGAAAGCTCAAGGAATTCTTCCGAAC
>DASYAD010000003.1:0-2346 GCA_036501515.1 Trebonia sp.
CTGGATCCGGTCACCGAAGACGAGCACGCCGAGGAAGATCCCCACCAGGGGCTCCCCCGCCGAGATGGCCGGGAGCGACAGCGGGAGCGGGCCGGAGTTGAAAGCGCTCTGCATCAGCCAGATGCCGATCGCGCCCGCGCCGACGAGCGCGTACGGCGCCCACGTGGTGAACATCGCGCCGACGCCGCTCGAGCTGAGGATCTGCAGCGTCTGCCTGGTCAGCGCGTCCTGAATGCCGAACACGAGCCCCGCGCCCAGGCCGGTCAGCATGGCCCGCGGGCGGCCAGGGTGCATGCGCCCGGCGTGCACGGCCGCGAACGCGATCGCCGCGATCACCGCGGCGGCCGGCCAGTGCGACACCGAGCCGAACGACAGGCCGATGGGCTTGGCCGACCGTGCCGCGGAAAGCAGCGCCACCCCCAGGCACAGCACCACCGCGCCGAAGATCTCCCAGAACCTGAGCGTCGCCTTGACGATCGGCACGGCGAGGAGCAGTGCGAAGACGAGGTTCGTGGTGAGCAGCGGCTCAACGAACGCGAGCGACAGGTTCCCGATCGACCAGGCGGCGAGGACCTGGCCGCCGATCATGCAGCCGATCCCGGCGAGCCAGCGGGGCTGCCTGAGCAGGTCAGTGATTAGCCGCAGGGACATGAAGCGCGAGGCGGGCTCTCGCTGCGCCGCGTTCTGCTGCAGCACGAAGCCGGTGCCGATAAGCAGCGCGGCCAGCAGCGTGAGCCCGTAGTCGAGGCTGACGTCGACGTCCACGGCGCTCTAGACCACTGCACTCATAATCGCTGCTGCCCCTGGGTTGTCCGGCGGTTACGGGGGGTTTCCCCGTCCCTTCGGTGTTAACACTAACCGCGCCCAGGCCGCCCGGCCGAAAGGCGCGACGTCCTGCTCGCCCGTCCGCGTGACTCCTACCCGCCGCACCTATCAACACGAGCGCGGAATGATAACGTTCCCGGTCAGGGGGCCCCTTTTCGTGACTGATTTACCTCTCAACCTGCGAGAGCGCTATTACCACGTATATATCGGCAGGTCAGGCCTTACTATCATCTTGACGGCAGGTGGGTGCCGTCGGGCCATCGGGTAGGGAGAGCTTCGTGGGGGAAGCAACCGCAGTGTCAAGGACTTCGCGTGCCGACACAAGACGACCGGCCGTACGGCGACGAGCCGTAGGCACCAGGGACCGGATCATCGCGCACCTCGCGCTTGTCGCCGAGGTCGCCGACGGAGGAGGGATGGCCAGCACCAGGCTGGCGGAGGCCGTCGGCTATCCAGGGTCAAGCGTGGCCTTCGCGCAGCTGCTTTCCGGCATGGAGCGCGACGGCCTGATCAACAGGGAGGTACGCGGCAAGCGGACGTACCGGATCACGCTGTCGGCTCAGCCCGCCCGGCTTGGCGCCGAACCGGTCAGGGCGGACGATGCCCTGACCGCGGTCCCGGTCGCCTTCCCCGCGGTCATCGACTATGACGAGCTTGCCGACCGGGTGATCAGGCGGCTGCTCAGGCGGCTGGCCGAGCTGAACCCGGCGGAGCTGGCGATGATTGAGCGCCTGCTCGTCCCTGGCAACTCGCCCGCCGAGGAGCTGAAGATCGTCTAGCGGATGCGGCGCAGGCCGGTTTTGTGGTGCCTGGCCGTCGCGATGTAGCTCTGGACGGCGCCCTCGGTCCAGGTGGCGTCCACGTTCGAGCGCTTGATCGTGGCAGGGACGCCGGCGACCAGTGAACCTGGCGGGACGTTGAACCCCTCAGGTACCACGGCGCCGGCGGCGACGATCGAGCCACGTCCGACCACCACGCGGTTCAGCGTGATGCTGCCCGAGCCGATCAGGCAGCCGGGCTCGATCACGCATCCCTCCAGGTGCGCGTTGTGCCCGACCACGCAGTCGTCGCCTATGACCGTCGGCCAGTCCGCGGTGCAGTGCACGATCGTGCCGTCCTGCACCGACGTGCGGGCGCCCACGGTGATGTAGCCGTGATCGCCGCGGAGCACCGCGCCCGGCCACACCGAGGCCTCTGGGCCGATCTTGACGCGTCCGATAACAACGGCGTCAGGGGCGACATAGGCCAGCTCGTCGATCTCCGGCACGTCGTCATCCAGGGCATAAATTGACACCGCCATAGGGTAGCGTCTCGTCTCGTGGCCAGCACTTCTCAGGCACCTTCCTCGACTTCGGACTCCTCCGCAGCGGAATCCGCGGCAGCAGAGTCACCGGTCCAGGCGCTCCTTGCCACCGCTGTCAGTGCCATCGGCGGATCGGAGCGGTCGGGTCAGACGGTCATGGCCCAGGCCGTGTGGGACGCGGTGACCGACGGCACGCACCTCGCCGTGCAGGCCGGCAC
>DASYAD010000004.1:0-39604 GCA_036501515.1 Trebonia sp.
CCCGAGCACGTCGCCGGGCTTGAGGTACGGGCCGAGCACCCCGTACAGGTGCAGGTCAGAACCGCAGATCGCGGTGGAGGTGACCCGGATGATGACGTCGTTCGGCTCCTGGATGGCCGGGTCCGGCACATCGGTAACCTCTACGTGCTCATTTCCCTGCCAGGTCAGTGCGCGCATTCGTTCAGTCCCCTCTGGCTTGGTCATCTTGGCGTGTACCGCTGCCCGGCCTGGCCGGGCATCATTTCGCGGCGGCCGCCTGCACCTTGTTCTTGCGGATCCGCCAAGAACCTGGCTTTTGCCGGCCATCAGCCGCGCCGCGTATGGCTGCCCGAGTTACCAGACGGCGCCCGGCCAAACGAGCTCAGGCGCCGGACGGGCCGGTTTTTTTCCTCAGCCGACGTAGCGCCGGGCCGATGACGCCCGGCGCGGCCCCTCGAGCAACTGGATCTGGGCTTCGACTTCCGGCGCTACCGGCCGGCGTTCCCTCAGCACCCAGGGCAGACCACGGACCGCCGCCCAGAACGCCGACGCCGACGCCGCGTCACGGGGCACGGTGGCGGCCAGTTCGGCGGTCCGCCGCAGAGCCGGCCAGGCCGGGCGGCGCAGCCAGGTGAACCAGAGCGTGTTCCTGATGCCGAGCCGACGGCGCAGGGAGGCGTCGCGGGCCTGCGAGGCCTGATGGTGCACGGTCGCCCCTGGGAGATAGCACAGCCAGTAGCCGGCGGTCACCAGGTCGGTGGAGAGCAGTTCCTCCTTCCCGCCCAGCCAGAGCCGGGGCGAGAAACCGCGGACCTTGCGGAAGGCGTCGGTGCGCAGCACGGACGCCCCCGCCAGGATGCTGAGAAGCGCGGGTCCTGGCAGTCCTGGCGGGGCGGCGACGGGCGAGTTGGCGAGTTCGCTGACGATGGGATCGTCTTCGCCTGACGGTTCCACGACGATCCTGGCGGTGACCGCCGCGACGTCAGGGTGCGCGTCGAGGACGTCCGCGGCGACGGCCAGTGAACCCGGTTCCCACCAGGTGTCGTCGTCGCAGAATGCTGCGTACGGGGTGGTGACCTGGCGCAGCGCCAGGTTCCGGCCAACCGCGCCGAGGTTGCGGCGGGCTGCGATCAGCTGGACGCCCGGGTGCCGCCAGCGGACGTAGGCCGCCGAGCCGTCGCTTGACCCGTTTTCGACCACGACGATCGCCGGGCGTTCCGGCAGGCTACTCAGGCGCTCCAGGGTCGTGCACAGCTCGGCGCACCGGTTGCGGGTGGCGATCACCGCCGTCACCGTCGGGCTCAGCACGCGGCCACCGCTGCCCGGCCTTTCCCGGCCCAAACACGGCGTTTGAGCAGGCGGCCCAGGGGTACCCCGTTGGCCCCGACGGACCGACCAGACAAGGACCCGATGACCGCCGCACCGCCCGAGCCGGCCGCCTCGCCGGACTACGTTGTCGTCATTCCCACGCTCGGGCGTCCTTGCCTGCAGGCCTGCCTCGACGCGCTCGCGGATGCCGACGGACCGCTGCCGCGCCAGGTTGTGCTGGCCGACGACCGGCCCGACACGCCGGATCCGCTGCCGGTCCGCGTGCCGGGTGCGCTCGCGGACCGTACCGTGACGGTAACCCTCGAGGGCCGGGGTCCCGCATCCGCGCGCAATGCGGGCTGGCGCGCGGCGAAATCCGCCGAGTGGGTGGCCTTCCTCGACGACGACGTGCGCGTCGGGCCGCGCTGGCGGGCCGAGCTGATCGCGGACCTGAGCGGGCAGCCCGCGCGCGTGGCCGGAGTCCAGGGCGCGATCGACGTGCCGCTGCCGCGGGAGCGCCCGGCGACGGACTGGGAACGCGGCACCGCGGGGCTGGCGACCGCGCGCTGGATCACCGCCGACATGGCGTACCGGCGGGCCGCGCTGCTCGCGGCGGGCGGATTCGACGAGCGGTTCCCGCGCGCCTTCCGTGAGGACGCCGACATCGCCCTTCGCCTGCTCGACCAGGGGTGGGAGCTGCGCCCTGGACAACGTAAGACCACCCACCCGGTCCGGCCCGCGTCCCGCTGGGTCAGCCTGAAGACTCAGGCGGGCAACGCCGACGACGTGCTGATGAGCCGGCTGCACGGCCGAGGCTGGTACCGGCGGGCCGAAGCGGCGCCCGGCCGCCGCCGCGGCCATCTGGTCACCACGGCGCTGCTGGCGGCGGCCGCGCTGGCCTGGGGCGCCAGCGCCGTAACGCCATCGCGGTACCGGGCCGGGCTGCGCCGGGCTGCCCTGGCGGCGGGCACCGGCTGGGCGGCCAGCACGGCTGAGTTCACCGCGGCCCGGGTACTGCCAGGACCGCGGTCCCCGCAGGAGATCGCCACGATGGCCGTCACCAGCGCCCTTATCCCGCCGCTGGCCGTCGGGCACTGGGTCCGCGGCCAGCTGCGGCACCGCCGGACGGTGCCGTGGCCGTTGCCGCCTGTCGCGGTACTGTTCGACCGGGACGGAACGCTGATCCACGACGTGCCTTACAACGGGCGTCCCGAACTGGTCGCGGCCGTGCCAGGCGCCGCCGCCGCGGTTGCCCGGCTGCGCGCGGCGGGCATCCGCCTCGGCGTTGTCACCAACCAGTCGGGCGTCGGGCGCGGGCTGATCACCCCGGCCCAGATGGAGGCGGTCAACCGGCGGGTGGAGGAGCTGGTCGGGCCGTTCGGCGCGTGGGCCGTCTGCCCCCATGACGCGGCCGACGGCTGCCCCTGCCGCAAACCGCAGCCGTATCTCGTCGAGAAGGCCGCCGCCGAGCTCGGTGCGGACCCCGCCGACTGCGTGGTGATCGGCGACATCGGAGCCGATATCGCCGCGGCCTACGCGGCGGGAGCGCGGGCAGTCCTGGTTCCCGCCCCCGCCACCCGGCCGGCTGAGACCGAGGGCGTACCAGTCGCGTCCTCGCTCGCGGAGGCGGTCGCGGCCGTGCTCGACGGCCGGCCGCCGCGCTGCTGGACCTGACGCCGCTCGCGACGCCGAGGTGTCCGGGCACAGTCCACGGCATGCCTCAGTCAATTACTCCCTGTAATTGACTGAGTTGAGACGGCTCGTATCGATCTTATGTACGGTCACTGTCCGGATCCTCGTGACAGACTTTTTTAGAAGTCTCGTTTGACTGGCGGCCGCCCTGTTTGCCCGACAAGTGGCCGGGTAGCGCTGCGCTCTGCAATTGGATCGGAAGGATGCGTGAGGGGGCAGCGGGGTGCTTGAAACACGTACTGCATGGGCGCGGGCGGTTGTCACCGGAGGTGCGGGCTTCATCGGGGCTCATCTGTGCCGAAGTCTGCTCGCCGCCGGAACGGAGGTGCTGTGCGTCGATAACTTCCTGACCAGCTCGCCGGCCAGTGTGCGCGAGCTGCGGAACGAGCCGGGCTTCAGACTGCGCGAGGCCGACGTGGCGCAGCGGCTGGACGTCGACGGCGGGGTCGACCTGGTGATCCACCTCGCCTCGCCCGCGTCGCCCCTTGACTATCAGCGCCACCCGCTGGCCACCCTCGACGCGGGCAGCCGCGGCACCAGGAACGCCCTCGAGCTGGCGACCCGGGCCGGCGCCAGGTTCGTCCTCGCCTCGACCTCGGAGGTGTACGGCGACCCGGCCGTGAGTCCGCAGCCCGAGGGCTACTGGGGCAACGTGAACCCGGTCGGGCGGCGCAGCGTGTACGACGAGGCCAAGCGGTTCGCCGAGGCGATGACAGCCGCCTACCGCCGCACGGGCCGTGCCAGCACCGGCATCGCCCGCATCTTCAACACCTACGGGCCGGGCATGCGCCCTGACGACGGCCGGGTCGTCCCCACGTTCGCCTGCCAGGCGCTGCGTGGCCTGCCGCTGACCGTGGCCGGGGACGGCAGCCAGACCCGGTCCCTGTGCCACGTGGACGACACGGTCCGCGGCATTCTCGCGGTGGCCCGCGGCGACATCGCCGGACCGGTCAATATCGGCAATCCGGAGGAGGCGACCGTCCTGCGGATCGCCCAGCGGATCATCGGGCTGTGCGGGTCCCGCTCAGGAATCGAGTACATCCCCCTGCCGGAAGACGACCCGCTGACCAGATGCCCCGACATCACCCTGGCCAGGACCGCGCTCGGCTGGCAGCCGGCCGTCTCCTGGCGCGAGGGGCTGTCGCAGACCCTCGCCTGGTTCTCCGCCCAGCTCGATGCGAGCTCGTACAGGAAGGTGCCGGCCTGATGCGGGTACTTGGCGTCAACGCGATATTCCATGACCCCGCGGCCGCCCTGATCGTCGACGGAAAGGTTGTCGCCGCGGCCGAGGAGGAGCGGTTCTCTCGCCGGAAGCACGGAAAGCGCCCGGTCCCGTTCTCCGCCTGGGAGCTGCCGGAGAAGTCCGCCGCCTGGTGCCTGGAGTCGGCCGGGCTGAAGCCGGGCGACCTGGACGCCGTCGCCTACTCCTACGATCCCGCGCTGTGCCTGGAGGCCGGCGCTCTCGGTCTCGACGACCCCTGGGATCACCTGCGGATCGGCTATGCCGAGCAGGCGCCGCAGTTCCTGGCGGAGGCGCTCCCAGGACTTGACCCGTCGGCCGTGCGTTTCGTCAGGCACCACGAAGCCCACGCCGCCTCGGCAGGCCTGGCCGCGCCGTACGGGGAGACCAG
The DNA here is from genome assembly GCA_036501515.1 of Trebonia sp. Classification (GTDB taxonomy): domain Bacteria; phylum Actinomycetota; class Actinomycetes; order Streptosporangiales; family Streptosporangiaceae; genus Trebonia. The sequence continues at coordinate 4,611 of DASYAD010000004.1, forward strand.
CGTGCTCGTACTCGACGGGCGCGGTGAGGCCACCTCCCACCTGGCCGGGCACTACACGGACGGAAAGCTCGAGGTTCTCGCCAGCCAGTCCCTGCCGCACTCGGTGGGGCTCTTCTACGAGCAGGTGACGTCTCACCTCGGGTTCCTGCATTCCAGCGACGAGTACAAGGTGATGGCGCTGGCGTCGTACGGGACGCCGCGGTTCGCGGCCGAACTCGGCTGCCTGGTGTACCCCGACGGCGCGGGGGGCTTCCGCACCGAGCGGGTGGACTGGGACCGGCTGGTGAAACGCCGCGCGCCCGGCGAGGCGCTGAGCGCCGAGCACGCGGACCTGGCCGCCAGCGTCCAGCGGGTCACCGAGGACCTCCTGCTCGAACTGGCCCGCTGGCTGCACGGGCAGACTGGCGGGCGCGACCTGGCCATGGCCGGCGGTGTCGCGCTGAACTGCGTCGCCAACTCCCGGCTGCACCGCGAGGGTCCCTTCGACCGTATCTGGGTCCAGCCGGCCGCCGGCGACGCCGGCACCGCCCTGGGCGCCGCGCTGGCCCTGGCCAGCTCCGCCGGCGAGGCCACCGCGCCGATGCCGGACGCCTACCTGGGCCGCGGCTGGACGGACGACGAACTGGAAGGCTGGCTGAAGACGGCCCGCTGGCCTTACGAGCGGCCGGCCAGCGTGGCCGCCGCGGTCGCGGCGGAACTGGCCGCCGACCGCATCGTGGCCTGGTTCCAAGGGCGCAGCGAATACGGCCCGCGGGCGCTCGGCGGGCGCTCGCTGCTCGCCCATCCCGGCCGCAAGGCCAACCTGGACCGGCTGAACGCGGTAAAGGGCCGGGAAGAGTTCCGGCCGGTCGCACCGATGGTGCTGGCCGACCGGGCGGCCGTCATCTTCCGCGGTCCGCTGCCCAGCCCGTACATGCTGTTCGTGCACACCGTGGACCCGGCCTGGCGGGACAAGATCCCGGCGGTGGTGCACGTGGACGGCACCGCCAGGGTGCAGACCGTGGACAGGGCCGGGCAGCCGCTGCTGGCCGAGATGCTGGATCGCTTCGACGCGCTGACCGGCTTGCCGGTGGTCGTGAACACCAGCCTCAACACCGCCGGACGGCCGATGGTCGACGACCCCCGCGACGCGCTCGAGTGCTTCGGCTCCGCCCCGGTCGACGTGCTCGCACTCGGCCCGTTCCTGGTGCGGCGGCCGGAGACCGCGCCGTGAGGGTTCTCGTGGTCCGTCCCGACGGCATGGGCGACGTGCTGCTGACCGGGCCCGCGGTCCGCGCGATCGCGTCCAGCGGCGCCGACGTGACCTTCCTGGCCGGGCCGCACGGGGCAGGCGCCGCCGCGCTGCTGCCGGGGGTCAGCCGGGTGCTGCGCTGGCGGGCGCCCTGGATCGACCCCGAGCCGGGTCCGTTCGACTCCGGCCAGGTGCGGTCGCTGATCGAGCAGGTGCGCCCGCTTGAACCGGACGCCGCCGTCGTGTTCACCTCCTTTCACCAGTCGGCCCTGCCGACGGCACTGGCCCTGCGCCTGGCGGGCGTCCCGCGGATCGCCGCGTTCAGCGAGGACTACCCGGGTTCGCTGCTCGACGTCCGGCACCCGCCGACCGCGGACATACCAGAGACCGAGCGGAACCTCGCCCTGACCCGGGCGGCGGGTTTCGAGCTGCCGCCGGGCGACGACGGCCGGCTGGCCGTCACCGCGGCCCTGCCCGACAGCCGTGCGCTGACGGGCGACGGACCCTACGTCGTGCTGCACGCCTGCGCGTCCGTGCCGGCCCGCGCACCGTCCGCGGCGCGAACGGGCGCGTTCGCCGCCGCGCTGGCCGCGGCCGGCTACCAGGTGACGGTCACCGGGTCGGCCGCCGAGTCGGCCCTTACCGCGGCGGTCTGCCAGGCCGCCGCCGGGTACCGGGGCGCCGGCCCGGTCGACCTGGGCGGCCGGACCAGCCTGCCGATGCTGGCCGCCGTGCTGGCGCGGGCCGACGTGGTGGTAGCGCCGAACACGGGCGCGGCCCACCTCGCGGCGGCCGTCGGCACGCCCGTGGTGAGCCTGTTCGCCCCGGTGGTGCCCGCCGCCCGGTGGGCGCCGTACGGGGTGCCCGCGACGGTACTCGGCCGTCAGGACGCGCCCTGCGCCGGCTCCAGGGCGCGCGCCTGCCCGGTCCCCGGCCATCCGTGCCTCGACCAGATCGACCCCGTCGACGTGCTCGCCGCGGTGGCCGAACTGGGCGGCAGGCCCGTCTTCGGGACGGCCGCCGCCGAGGTGAGCCGATGAGGATCTTGATCTGGCACCTGCACGGATCCTGGATGACCAGTTTCGTGCAGGGACCGCACGACTACCTGGTGCCGGTGACACCGGACCGCGGGCCGTTCGGCCTCGGCCGGGCCAGGACCTGGGACTGGCCCGCCCGCGTGGCCGAAGTGACGCCCGGGCAGCTGCGCGACGAGCCCGTCGACGTCGTCGTCCTGCAGCGCCAGGAAGAACTGCCGCTGGCCGCGGACTGGCTCGGCCGCCGGCCCGGCCGTGACCTGCCCGCGGTCTTCGTCGAGCACGACACGCCCACCGGGCCGGCCGCGGGCACGCCGCACCCGCTGGCCGGGACGCCGGACATCCCGATCGTGCACGTCACGCACTTCAATGCCAGGTACTGGGACTGCGGCAGCTCGCCAGTCGCGGTCATCGAGCACGGCATTCCCGATCCCGGAGCCCTGTGGACCGGTGAGGTGGCCAGGGCCGCGGTGGTGGTGAACGATCCGCTGACCCGCGGCCGCACGGTAGGCGCTGACCTGCTCGCGGGCTTCGCCGGGCACGCGCCGCTCGACGTGTTCGGCATGCGGGTGACCGGTGCCGGCCGCGCACTGGGCATGGCACCAGGGCAGTGCCACGAGTACGAGGACCTGCCCCAGGCGGTCCTGCACGATCAGCTTCCCCGGCGGCGGGTCTACGTGCACCCGTTCCGCTGGACGTCGCTTGGCCTGTCGCTGATCGAGGCCATGTTCCTTGCCATGCCGGTGGTCGTCCTGGCCGCCACCGAGGCACCGCGGGCGGTGCCGCCAGCGGCCGGGGCCATCTCCACCGAGCTGACCGAGCTGCACGCTGCCGTCGCTCGTTTCACCCGCGACCCGGACGCCGCGCGCGCCGCCGGGCAAGCCGCCCGCGAGGCGGCTTGCGCCAGGTACGGACTCGACCGGTTCCTGCGTGAGTGGGACCAGCTTCTTGAGGAGGTATGCGGATGAAAATCGCCATGGTGTCCGAGCACGCCGATCCGGCCGCGGTCCTGGGCGGCACCGATGCCGGCGGGCAGAACGTGCACGTCGGCGCGCTGTCCGCCGCCCTGGCGGAACGCGGTCATTCGGTGACCGTCTACACGCGGCTCACCGGCCGGGAAACCAGGCGCAGGGCGCCGCTCAGCCCGGGCGTCACCGTGCGGCGCCTGCCCGCCGGCCCGGTCGCGCCGCTGCCCAAAGACGAACTGCTGCCGTTCATGCCGGAATTCGGCGACCAGCTGGCAAGGCTCTGGCAGCAGGAACCGCCCGACATCGTGCACGCGCACTTCTGGATGTCCGGCCTGGCCGCCCTGGCCGGCGCCGCCGGGCTGCCCGTGCCCGTCGTCCAGACCTTTCACGCGCTCGGTACGGTGAAAGCCCGTCACCAGGGGGCCGCGGACACCAGCCCGGCCGAGCGGGTCAGACTCGAACTCAGCCTCGCCCACTCCTGCCACCAGGTCATCGCCACCTGCCGCGACGAAGCCAGCGAGCTGCGCCTGGCCGGCGTCCCCGCCAGCCAGGTGTCCATCGTGCCGTGCGGCGTGGACACCAGTGCGTTCACTCCGGACGGCCCGGTCGCCCGACGGAACGGCCGGCCCCGGCTGCTCGCCCTCGGCCGCCTGGTCGAGCGTAAGGGCGTGGCGACCGTCATCGCCGCGCTGGCCAGCCTCCCCGGGGTGGAACTGGTGGTGGCAGGCGGCCCTGGCCAGCCGGACCTCGCGAGCAGTGACGATTACCGCAGGCTGCGCCTGGCCGCGACGGTCCGCGGCGTAGCGGACCGCGTCATCTTCACCGGCAGCGTCGCCCGTCCCGACGTGCCGGCCCTGATCAGGTCCGCTGACGCGGTGGTGTGCGTGCCCTGGTACGAGCCGTTCGGCATCGTCCCGCTTGAGGCGATGGCCTGCGGTGTCCCGGTCGTGGCGAGCGCGGTCGGCGGCCTCGCCGATTCCGTCGCGGACCAGAAGACGGGGTGTCTGGTGCCCGCGCGCGATCCGGCGGCACTGGCCGCCGCGCTGGCCCAGTTGCTGGCCGAGCCGGAAAGGCGAGCCGCGTTCGGTGCCGCGGGGGTGGAAAGAGCACGGCGCCGCTATTCATGGCAGCGGGTCGCGGCCCAGACTGAGATGGTCTACCTGCGGCTGGCGGCAGACGCGCGCCGGGACGTGCTGACGTTCGCCGGCCGCTCGCTCGCGGCAGGCGCCTCATGACCGCCCTCGCCAACGTCGCCAGGTCCGGGCTGAGCGAGCACATCGACTGCCTGATCGAGGCGCTGCGCAGCCCGGTGACCAAACTGGAAACCGCGCGGCACTGGGGCCGCCAGCTGGCCGCGCCGCTGCTCGCGGGGCACCGCCTGCTGGTGGCAGGCAACGGCGGCAGTGCGGCCGAGGCCCAGCACCTGACGGCCGAGCTGGTCGGGCGTTACGTTGCCGACCGGCCGCCGCTGTCCGCCATCGCGCTGCACGCGGAGACCTCGAGCCTCACCGCTATCGGCAACGACTACGGCGCCGCGGAGGCTTTCGCCCGCCAGGTCTCCGCGCACGGGCGGGACGGAGACACCGTACTGCTGCTTTCGGCGAGCGGCCGCAGCGCGAACGTGCTCGCGGCGGCCGAACGGGCGCGCGCGCTCGGCCTGACGGTATGGGCGATGACCGGTCCGGGCCCGAACCCCCTGGCAGACCTGGCCGACGACGCCATCTGCGTGGCGGGGGCAGACACCTCGGTCGTCCAGGAAGTTCACCTGGTCGCCATTCACGCGCTGTGCGACGCGCTTGACGCGCGGATTATGGAGGTGACGGAGGCGTGAGCACGAAGGGTCCCCTGGTGGTCGTGGGCGACGCACTGCTGGACTGCGACGTCGACGGACAGGTCAGCCGGCTGTGCCCGGACGCGCCGGCCCCGGTGCTCGACGACGCCGCGCCGGCCTGGCGCCCCGGCGGTGCCGCGCTGGCGGCGCTGCTGGCCGCCGAGGAGGACGTTCCTGTGGTCCTGGTCGCGCCGCTCGGCGACGACGAGGCCAGCGCGACGGTCCGGGCGCTGCTCGAGCCGCACGTGACCGTCGTCGGCCTGCCGCTGACCGGGCCGCTGGCGGAGAAGACCAGGTTCATGGCCGGCGGACGGACGCTGCTGCGGGCCGACCGGCCGGCCGGGGCGGCCGGGCCGGCCGGCCAGGAGGCGGAAGAGGCCGTCGCGTCGGCGGGAGCCGTGCTGGTCGCCGACTACGGCCGCGGCGTCACCGGCGACGAACGCGTACGGGCCGCGCTGGCCCGCCAGGCTAACCGGATTCCGCTGGTCTGGGACCCGCATCAGAAAGGCGCCGCCCCGGTACCGCACGCGTGGCTGGTAACCCCGAACTACGCCGAGGCGGTCGCCGCGGCCCGCCTGCCCGCTGCCCGGGACCCGCATCTGCTCCGGACGGCCGCCACCGCGGCTGGCGCGCTGTGCCGGTCATGGGGCGCGAACGCGGCCGCGGTCACGGTCGGCGAGCGCGGAGCGGTGCTGGTCCAGGGCGGCGCCAGCCCGCTGGTGGTGCCGGCGCCGCGGCTGACGGTCGCCGACACGTGCGGGGCGGGTGACCGCTTCGCCGCCGCCGCGGCGGCGGCCCTCCGGGAGGGCGCCCTCACCTCGGAAGCGGTGACCACCGCGACGTCGGCCGCATCGGCCTACCTGGCCGCGGGCGGAGCCCGGCGCTACTCGTCGTCAAGCAGGACCCGTGCCGTGACCCTGCGGTCGCCGCTAGACGCCGCCGGGCACACGGGCCGTGTCCCGGCCAGCCGGGACGCGACCGAGCTGGCCGCCAGGATCCGGGCGGCAGGGGGGACCGTGGTCGCGACCGGCGGCTGCTTCGACCTGCTGCACGCCGGTCACGTCAGCCTGCTGCAGGCGGCCCGGTCGCTCGGTGACGGCCTGATCGTCTGCCTCAACTCCGATGCCTCGGTCCGCCGGCTCAAGGGCGACGGGCGCCCGCTGAACCAGGCGAGCGACCGCGTCGACATACTCGCCGCCCTGGGCTGCGTAGACGCTGTCACGGTCTTCGAGGAGGACACGCCGTGCGCGGTGCTCGAGCAGATACGACCGGACATCTGGGTGAAGGGCGGCGACTACGACGGCCGTGAACTGCCCGAGGCGGCGGTGCTCGGGAACTGGGGCGGTGTCGCGGTAACCGTCCCGTACCTGAACGGCCGGTCCACTACCCGGCTGCACGCGGCCAGCCTGCGCGCGGCCAGCCTGGACGGGACGGACCGGGACTAGCCATGGCTCCGCGCATCCTGCTCCTGCGCGCGCTCGGCCTGGGCGACTTCCTGACCGGCGTGCCGGCCTACCGTGCGGTCGCCCGGGCCTTCCCCGGCCATCAGGTCGTCCTCGCGGCGCCCGCGGCGCTGGCACCGCTGGTGCCGCTGACTCGCGCGGTTGACGAGCTCCTGCCTACGGGCGAACTGCAGCCGGTCCCGTGGACTGGTGATGCCCCCGATACGGGCATCGACTTGCACGGACGCGGTCCGGCCAGCCACCGGCTGGTGGCCGCGCTGCGTCCGCGGCGGCTGATCGTGTTCGGCGGTGAGCACGCGGGCGGGTTTTCCGGTCCGGTCTGGCGGCCGGGTGAGCATGAGGTGGCCAGGTGGTGCCGCCTGTGCCGGGAATCGGGTATCCCCGCGGACCCGGGTGACCTGCTGCTGGCACCGCCGGCTGCCGCGCCGTCGTTCACCCTGCTCCACCCCGGTGCGGCGGCCCCCGCCAGGCGCTGGCCGCCCGCCCGGTTCGCGGCCGTGGCGCGTCTGCTGGCGGCGGGCGGCCACGACGTCAGGGTCACCGGATCGGCCGCCGAACGCGGGCTTGCCGCGCAGGTGGCGCAGCTGGCCGGGCTGCCGGCCGGGCACGTGCTGGCCGGCCAGACCACGCTGGACGAGCTGGCCGCGCTGGCGGCTTCGGCCAGGCTGGTGATCGCGGGCGATACCGGCATGGCGCACCTGGCCTCCGCGTACGCGCGCCCGTCGGTGACCCTCTTCGGCCCGGTTCCGCCGTCCGAATGGGGACCGCGCCCGCACCCGCGGCACCAGGTGCTCTGGGAAGGCACACCCGGTTACCGCGGCGACCCGCACGGAGCACGGACCGATCCGGCCCTCGGCGCGATCACGGTTGGCGCCGTGTGCGCGGCCGCGGAGGCCGCGCTCTACGCGCGGCGGGCGACGGAAAGCGAGCGGGCATGAGTCGGTGATCAGCCGGCTCGACCTGGTGATCACCATGCGAATGCACGGCCTCGTCCTGGCGCTGAAGCACGGCGTGCCCGCGCTGGCGGTGGACCCGGTGGCGGGCGGTGCCAAGGTAACCGCGCAGGCTCAGGCCTGGCACTGGCCGGCGGTGGTGACGCCGGGACCCACGGGGGCGGTTGACGCTGGCACGATGGACCGCTGGCGCGACTGGTGCCTGTCGGCACCGCGGCGCCAGGCGGCCAGGCGCGCGGCCCAGCGGCCGCCCCGTTCCCCGCTCAGCGGCCTGATTCCCGGGCTGGAAATCACCGCCTGACGGCCGGCCTCGTTCACGAGGTCTTAGTAAGTCAAGGCTGCTGAGCGGTTACCGCTCACAGTCCCTGCCAGGCCGGCTTCGCCGCGTACACCTCGCGGTAGTAGCCCAGGCGCTCGAGGCGGCTGGCCGCGGGCGGGTCGAGCAGCACGGTCACGTGCGGGTGCATTTGCAGCACCGAGGCCGGGCAGGACGCCGAGACGGGCCCCTCGACGGCGGCCGCGACGGCGGCTGCCTTGCCTTCGTCGGTGGCGATGAGCAGCAGGTGGCGGGCCTGCAGGATGGTGCCGAGGCCCTGGGTCAGCACGTGCGTGGGTACCTCGTCGGCCGAGCCGAAGAAGCGGGCGTTGTCCTTCTGCGTCTGCGCCGTCAGGGTCTTGATCCGGGTCCGGCTGGCGAGTGAGGAGCCGGGCTCGTTGAAGGCCAGGTGCCCGTCGGAGCCGATGCCGAGCAGCTGCACGTCGACCCCGCCCGCCGCCTCGATCAGCGCCTCGTAGCGCACGCCGGCCGTGGACAGCCGCCCGGGATCCGGGTCGGGTCCGTTGACCCGTTCGGGACTGATGCCGAGGCCGTCAGTCAGCTCGCGGGCGATCGTCGCGCGGTAGCTCTGCTCGTGACCGGCGGGCAGGCCGACGTACTCGTCGAGGTTGAAGCAGGTCACCGCCGCGTACGAGGGGCCGGTGCCGGCCTCGTGGCGGCGGATCAGCTCCCGGTAGGCCGGCAGCGGGGTCGATCCGGTGGCGAGCCCGAGCACCGCGGCCGGCTTGCGCCGCACGACCGCCTCGTAGACGTCGGCCGCGACCGCGGCGATCTCGTCGGCCGACCCGAGCGGCACGACTTCCATCAGTAACTTCCTCTCACGTGAGTCCCCGATCATCGCGGCGCCGATGGCACCGACAGGGACCCCGGCTGGTACCAGCTGTACCCGGCCGGCCAGGTTGAGCGCGGCCAGGAAGGGCGACGTGACCGCCTGCGCCCGCAGCGCGTCAGTGACGGCGGTCAGCAACGGCGCCCCCAGGTCAGTGATACCCCCGCCGATGATGATCACGGCTGGGTCGACCGAGAGTCCTACCACCCGGATCGCGTCGGCCACCCGGGCGGAGTAGCGGTCGCGGACGGCGACCGCGACCGCATCCCCCGCCGCGGCGGCGGCGAACACAGCCGCCGCCGGCGACAAATCCCCCGGCACGGGCCAGGCCGCGGTGAGCGCGGAGGCGGCCGCGCCCGGTTCCAGGCAGCCGCGCTGACCGCAGGAGCACAGCGGGCCTGCCGGGTCGACGGGCACGTGCCCGACTTCCCCCGCCATGCCGTACGCGCCGCGCCGCAGCGCGCCGCCGAGGACGAAGCCCGCGGCCAGCCCGGTGCCGATGCTGAGGTAGCCGAGGTCGTCGGCGCCGGTGAGCACGTGGGCGCCCCAGGTCGCCGCCCTGACGTCGTTCTCGACCATGACGACGGCGCCGGTGCGCTCTGCCAGCCGCTCGGCCAGCGGCAGCGCGTCGCCGCCGATGCCGAGGTTGACCGCGTGGCTCACGGTGCCGCGTTCCTGGTCGACGATCCCGGGGATGCCGATGCCGATCTGCGACGGCATCACGCCGTCGAGGGCGGCGGCGAGCCGGTCGAGCACGGCCGCCGCGGCGGCCAGCACGCCGTCCGCGCCTGGCACGGTGGCGGCCCGGGTCTGGGCCACGACGGTGCCGTCGGCCGCCACCACCGCGCCGAGTATCTTGGTCGCCCCGATGTCGAGGCCGACCCGTGGCTCAGCGCTCAGGTAACGCTCAGTGCTCATGACACGCCCAGTTCACCGGAGAGCACCAGGACCGCGGCGCCGAGGAGCACCACGTCGTCGCCGAGCGGCGACGTGCGCACGACCAGCTCGGCCGACAAGGCGGCGAGCACCCGCCCGCGCACGGTCGCGTCGACCGCCTCGCGCAGTTCGCCGTCGAGCAGGTCGAGGGGCCCGGCCAGCACGATCTCGCTCAGGTTGAGCGCGGCCACCACGGGCGCGAGCGTCTCGCCGAGGATGGTGCCGACAGCGGTCAGCGTGCGGTCGCCGCGTCGCAGGGACGGGACCGCGAGCACGGTCTCCAGGCAGCCGGTGCGCCCGCAGGCGCAGCGCAGGCCGGCCGGGTCGACCACCACGTGGCCGATCTCGCCCGCGGCCGAGGTGTGCCCCTCGACCAGCGCGCCCCCGACGACCAGGCCGGCGCCGACGCCGGTGCCGATCCGCAGCAGCATCAGGTCGGCCGCCGCCGTCTCGCCGAAGGTGTACTCGCCCATCACGACGGCGTTGGCGTCGTTGGCGACGTAGACCGGGACGTTGAACTCGCGGCCCAGGATGCCGGTCAGGTCGACGTCGGACCAGCCGATGTTGGGCGCGCTGAGCACCACGCCCTTGCCGTCGACGACGCCGGGCGAGCCGACGCCGACACCGAGCAGCGGCCGGTCGGTGGCCGCGCGCAGCTGGTGCGCGAGGCGCACGGCGAGCCGGACCGCCGACTCGCCGGAAGCGCCCTCACGACGCAGCTCGGCCCTGGCCTTGACCTGGCCGGCCAGGTCGAGCACGGCCCCGGTCATCCGGTCGTCCGGTGACAGGTCGAGCGCGATGATGTGGGCGGCGTCGGCGAGCAGGCCGACCAGCGTCGGCGGCTTGCCGACCTTGGTCTCCACCGGGGCGCCGAGCTCGCCGAGCAGGCCCTCGTCGATGAGCCCGCCCACCAGGTCGGAGATGGTAACCCGCGTCAGCCGGGTGGCCCGGGCCAGGTCGGCCCGCGAGGCGGGACCGTCGGCGAACAGCTGTTGCAGGATGAGCGCGCGGTTGTGGCGCTTGGTGTCTTCGGCGAGCAGCTTGGCGATCGGGCGGAGGGGGCGACGGCGGGACCCGCCAGCGCTCATTTGACCGCTCCCGCCGTCAGGCCGCCCACGACCCGCCGCTCGATGAAGGCGAAGAGGATGACCACCGGGATGGTCGCGACCAGGCCGGCCGCGAACAGGTGGCCCCAGTCGACGGAGTACTCGCCGATGTACTGGTTGATGGCGACCGTCAGCGGCTGCTGCGAGGTCTGCTCACCGAGGCTGAGCGTGAGCGCGACCAGGAACTCGTTCCAGGCGGAGATGAAGGTGAAGATCAGCGCGGTCACGATGCCGGGGGCGGCCAGCGGCAGGGTGATCCGCAGCAGCGCGCCGACCTTGCCGAGCCCGTCGACCATGGCGGCTTCCTCAAGCTCGACCGGGATCGAGGAGAAGAAGGCGTTGAGAATCCACACGGCGAAGGCCATGTTGAAGCCGGCGTTGATGATGACCAGCGACAGCGTGGAGGGCCAGCCGAAGTCGGTGAACTCGCGCTGCAGTCCGACGAGCATGGCCGCGGGCTGGAACATCTGGGTCGCGAGCACCAGCAGCAGGAAGGCGGTGCGGCCGCGGAACCGGTGGCGCGCGGTGTAGTAGGCGGCCGGGAGGGCGACAAGCAGCACGATCGCCGTGCCGCCAGCGGCGATCTCGAGGCTGGTGCCGATGCTGCCGCCCAGGCCGCTCCCTGACCACAGCGTGGTGAAGTTCGAGAACGTGAAGTGCTTGGGGAGGATCGTCGCCAGGCCGAGCTCGTTGTTGGGCCGCCCGGCCATGATGATCATCTCGAGGTAGGGCAGCAGGAAGATGATCGCGATGACGTACGCCGAGCCGGCGATGATCCACCGGCGCAGCTGCGGGCGCGGCCGGCGCGCGGTTCTGGTCGCCGCGGGGCTCAGTGGCGGCGCGGCCTGAGTCGTGGTGCTCATCGGTCGACCTGCTCCTTCCAGCCGGTGGTGGCGAGGTAGACGAGAACGATGACGATCACGAGCAGGAAGTTGATGGCCGACATAGAGGCCGACTCGCCCACGTTGCCCTGCTTGAGCTCGATCATGTAGATGGTGCTTGTGGCGGTTTGGTACCCCGGCCCGCCGCGGGTCATCTCCCAGATGATCGGGAAGGAGTTGAACACGTTGATGACGTTGATCAGCGTCGCCACCAGGATCGCGGGCCGCAGCAGCGGCAGCGTCACCCGCAGGTAGGCCTTCCACGAGGTCGCGCCGTCGATGGAGGACGCCTCGTAGACGTCCTTCGGGATCCCCTGCAGGCCCGACAGGATCGCGTAGGTGGTGAACGGGAGCGAGACGAAGACCGCGACGCCCATCATCCACAGCAGCGCGCTGGTCGGGTTGCCGAGCCAGTCGGCCTGGTTCGAGCCGAGCGTTTTGACCACCCCGAGGTGGTGCAGGATCACGTTGATGACGCCGACGTTCGGGTCAAGGGCCCACTTGAAGATCAGCGCGGTCATCATCACCGAGGCGGCCCACGGGATGATCAGCGCCCACCGGGTTATCCGGCGGCCGGGGAACTGCTGGTTGAAGAGCTGAGCCAGGCCCAGCGAGATCACCATGGTGACGACCACGACGCCGACCACCCACAGCACGGTGCGCAGCAGGACCGAGACGAAGTCGGGCTCGTCGAACAGCTGACGGTAGTTGGCGGTGCCGTTGTAGCCGGCGACGAAACCCTCGCCGCCGATTTGCTGGAACGACGACTGCACCATGACCACGACCGGCCACAGCACGACCAGGCCGATGAGTACGACGGCGGGACCAAGCCACATCAGTGGCGAAAGCCGGCGGAGGGCGGGCATCGGGTTCATCCTCATATGTTTCGGGGGGTGCGCGGGGCCCGGGGGGAGGGGCCCGGGCCCCGCGCGGAATCGATAGCTGACGCTATCTAGCCGGTCAGCTGCCCGAGGTGGCAGTCTGCTCGAGCTGGGTCAGCACCGTCTGCGGGCTGCCGGTGACGGCGGTGCCGATCGTCTGCTGGATCTTGGTCTTCACGTTCGCCCAGGCAGTGTCGCTCGGGTACTGTACCGAGTTCGGCAGTGCGGTGAGGAACGGCGAGAAGACCGCGTCGGTGGACAGCGCCTTGGAGGCGGTGGTCGTCGCCGGGAGCAGGTCGTACTCCTTGTCGAAGGCCAGCTGGTACTTGTCCTGGTAGGCGAAGTCGAGGAATTCCTTGATCTGCGCCTGGTGGCCGTTCGCCTTGAACGCGGCGACGTTGTCGCACACGCCCAGGGTGACGCTGAGCGGACCGGTCTTGCCCGCGATCGGCACCGACGTCCAGTCGGCGTCAGTCAGCACCTTCGCGGACTGGATGATCGGGATGAGCGCCGGCGAGCCGTTGATCATGCCGACCTTGCCCTGGGCGAACTCCTGCCACAGGTCGGTGCGGTTGACGGTGCCCGGGTTGGGCTCGGTGTCGCCGGCGCTGACCAGGCCCTTGAGGAAGGTGAAGGCGGTGACGTTGGCCGCGGAGTTGATGGTGTACTTGCCGGCGGTCTGGTAACCGCCGCCGTCACCGAGCATCCACAGCAGCGACTCGGCCTGGGCCTCCTCGGCGCCGAGCGGAAGCCCGAAGCCGATGCTGCCGGACGCCTTGATCTTGGCGGCGTCGGCCTCGACGTCAGCCCAGGTCTGCGGGGCGGAGGTGATGCCAGCCGTCGCGAACAGCTTCTTGTTGTAGAAGAGGGTGCGGCTTGAGGTGGTGAACGGCATGCCGTACTGGACGCCGTTGTAGGTGCCCTGCGCCTTGAACGCCGGCAGCAGGTTGCCCGGGTCAGACAGCACGTCGGAGGCGGAGTAGAGCAGGCCGTCCTGGGCGTAGTTGGAGAAGTAGTCGCCCTCGGTGATGTCCGGGTACTGCTTGTTCTGGACCATCGTCTGGACCTGCTGGTCGAAGTTGGTCCACGGGATCGAGGTGACGTTCACCTTGATGTCCGCGTGGGTCTTCTCGAAGGCGGTGACGATGGTGTCCCAGTACTTGGCACTTGCGTTGCTCGGCCCTGTGCCGTAGTCGGCCACGACGAGCTTGAGTGTGGTGGTGCTGCCACCGCCACCGGCTGACGAACCGCCGCTGCTGCACGCTGCGAGAGCCAGCGCGGCAGCAGAAGCGAGCGCGACGCCGCCGGCGATGCGACCCGTGAGCTTCTTGTTCATCAAGACTCTTCTCTGTGTACAAAACCAGGCGGCCTGACAGTGACCGCCCAGGGGAAGGTTTTGTTAGTTGACCGTACTTACATATTCGCGTCAAGGGGTCAGACCGTCCCTTGACCGGAATGTAACAAGGTTTCCGGCGTGTCACGGGCCGCGCGCGATTGTCAAGGCGGTACTGGATCAGCAGGTCAGCGCCTTCGCCCGGCCGTGGCCAGCGCAGCGCCCGGACTGCGATGATCAGGTGAGCTTCCGTTCCGGGTAACCATCGAGAGGACTGGCCGTGCTCGTCACCTTCGACCTGTTCAGCGCGCTGCTCGACTCGCGCGCCGGCGCCAGCGCGTTCCTCGGCGCGCTGGCGGCCGAGCGCGGCTGGCCAGTGCCGGGCGCCGAGGTGTACGACGACTGGGACCGGCGCAACAAGGGACTGCAACGGGACGTGACCGGGTGGCGGACGTTCCGGCAGCTCAGCACCGAGGCCCTCACCCGCACGTACGCTGCCCTAACACTGGCGGGCGACCCGGACCAGGACGCGGCCGCGCTGCTCGCGTCCGTCGGCCGCTGGCCGCTGTGGCCGGACGTGGCCGAAGGCCTGCCGGCGGTGGCCCGCGCGCACGACGCCGGCATCTTGTCCAACGTCGACGACGACATCTTCGCCCGCAGCCAGGTCGCCCCGCTGGTCGACGGTCAGTTCGTGCTCACCTCCGAGCGCCTGCGCGCCTACAAGCCGTCGCCCGCGATCTACCAGCGCGCACGGGCAGCGGCCCGCGACGGCCGGCACGTGCACGTCGCCACCTCGGCCCGCGACGTAGCCGGAAGCGTGGCGGCGGGCTCCGACGTCATCCGCCTGGTACGGCCCGGACACGTGATGCCAGCCGGCGGCCCGGTCCCGCCGCACGTTGTCTCCTCCGTCGGCGAGGTCGCGGACCTGCTGGACGGCCGCTGACGAGCGCCACGTAGCGTGGTTGACGGTCACGATGACGACCCGCGGGAGCGAACGGAGCGTGCTTATGACAGCCGGCGCGATTGAGCGGCTCGCCCGGGAGCGCCTGGGCTTCGACCGGCTGCGCCCCGGGCAGCTGCCGGCAGTCGAGGCCCTGGCCGCCGGGCGCGACGTGCTCGCCGTGCTGCCGACAGGAGCCGGGAAGTCAGCCATCTACGAGCTGGCGGGGCTGCTGCGGACGGGGCCGACGGTCGTCGTCTCGCCGCTGATCGCGCTGGAGGACGACCAGCTGGCGCACCTGGCCGCGGCCGGGCTGCACGCGATCGTGCTCAACTCGCGCCAGTCGGCAGGCAAGCGCGCGGCGGCGCTGCTGGCCTCCTGCCAGCCCGACTCGTTCGTGTTCGTGTCGCCCGAGCAGCTGGCGAACGAGGAGACCCGCCAGACGCTCAGGCGGGCCGCGCCCGGCCTGTTCGTAGTGGACGAGGCGCACCTGATCAGCCAGTGGGGCCGCGACTTCCGGCCCGACTACATGATGCTCGGCGTGCAGGCCGACGCCCTCGGTGCGCCGGTCAGGCTCGCGCTCACCGCCACCGCCGCGCCCCCGGTGCGCCAGGAGATCGTCAAGCGCCTTGAGCTGCGCGACGCCCGCGTCGTCATCGGCGACTTCGACCGGCCCAACATCAGCCTGTCGGTGACGCGGGCGATGACCGTCAGGGAAAAGCGGGCGCACCTCGCGGACGCCGTCGCCGGACTTGACGGCCCCGGGATCGTCTACGCGGCCACGCACGCCAGCGCCGAGGCGGCCAGGGACACCCTGGCGCAGGCGGGGGAGCGGGTGACGCTCTACCACGCGGGCCTGTCCGGCGGCGCCAGGCAGGAGGCGATGGCGGCCTTCATCGACGGGACGGCCCGGGTGATCACCGCGACGGTCGCGTTCGGCATGGGCATCGACAAGGCGGACGTGCGCTGGGTCGTGCACTTCGACCCGCCGCCCTCGCCCGACTCCTACTACCAGGAGTTCGGCCGGGCAGGCAGGGACGGGGCGCCGTCGCAGGCGCGGCTGCTCTACCGCTACGAGGACTTCGAGACGGCCAGGCACCTGACCGCGCGCGGGTTGTCCGGCGCGGCGGTCGCGGAGGCGGCGGCCGCGCTGGCGGCCGGCCGGAACCCGGCCGCCGGACGGCAGCACACCGCCGCGCTGGCCCACCTGGCTGATCTCGGCGCGGTGAGCTGGGAGCCTGACGGCGGCGCGCGCTGGACGGGCACGATGACCGTCGCGGCGGTGCTGAAGGCGTCGGAGGAGAAGCTCGGACAGGAAGGCGAGGTCGAGCGTTCCCGGCTGACGATGATGCGCAACTACGCCGAGTACCCCGGTTGCCGGCGCTCGTTCCTGCTGACCTACTTCGGCCAGGACTACCCGGGCCCTTGCGGCAACTGTGACAACGACCTCGCCGACGGCAGGCCGCAGCCGGAGCCGCGCGATCTTCCGTTCGGACTCGGCACCCGGGTGGTCAGCGAGCAGTGGGGCGAGGGCACCGTGCAGCGCTACGACGGTGACCAGCTCACCGTGCTGTTCGACGAGCACGGCTACCGTGAGCTGTACGTGCCGGTGGTCCTCGAGCGCGCCTTGCTTCACCCCGTGAATTAGCCAGAACGGGAGCTTGCTCCGTCCGGTCACGCCAGCCGCACCCGCCGTCACCGGGCCGTCGCGGCTGGCTGGCCTGGGGAGTGACAGCCGCTTCCGTTCGGTA
Source organism: Trebonia sp. (assembly GCA_036501515.1). Taxonomy (GTDB): domain Bacteria; phylum Actinomycetota; class Actinomycetes; order Streptosporangiales; family Streptosporangiaceae; genus Trebonia. Next base: position 21,085 of record DASYAD010000004.1, read on the forward strand.
GGCACCTCAGGATGATCTTTGCTTTTCCGGGTCATCCCCAGGGACGAAATTCAGCGCCACGGGCCGGACGCGCGCGGCCGCGCCCGTAGGGTTCCGGCCATGGTCACAGAACAGGCGGCGCACCGGCCCGTCGAGCGCCCGGGCGGCTCGCTCGCCGTCGCGACGTCCGGGCTCAGCAAACGTTTCGGTAACCGCACCGTCGTCGACGACGTAGCGCTGGCGATCCCGTCCGGCTCCGTCTGCGGTTTCGTCGGTCCGAACGGCGCGGGCAAGACCACCACGATCCGGATGCTGCTCGGCCTCGTCCGCCCGACCGCGGGCACCGGCGTCATCCTCGGCGGCGACCTCACCGACCCCGCCAGCTACCTGGACAAGGTCGGAGCGCTCATCGAGTCGCCCGCCTTCTACCCCCAGCTGAGCGGCCGCGACAACCTCAAGGCGCTCGCCAGGCTCGGCCGGATCCCGCTGAGCGCGGTCGACCCGGTGCTCGAGCGTTCCGGCCTGCTCGCCCGGGCGGGCGACAAGTACCGCTCGTACTCGCTCGGGATGAAGCAGCGGCTCGGCATCGCCGCCGCCATGCTGGCCGGCCCGGAGCTGCTGATCCTCGACGAGCCGACGAACGGACTCGACCCGGCGGGCATCGTCGAGATGCGCAGCCTGATCAGGTCGTTCGCCGGCGACGGCATCACCGTGCTCGTCTCCAGCCACCTGATTTCGGAGATCGAGCAGATCTGCGATTACGTGGTGATGATCCGGGCGGGGCGGCTGGTGCACCAGGGCCCGGTCAGCGAACTGCGGGCGACGCAGCAGCCTGGCTTCGTCATCGCGCCGGAGCACGACGCGGACCGCGACCTGCTGGTCAAGGTGCTGGAGGCGGCCGGGTGCACGGTGGCGCCGGCTGCGTCCGATGCCGCGGTGCTGGTCGAGACGCCAGGGCTCGGCGCCGCGGAGCTGAACCGGCTGGCCGCGGCCGGCGGGATCACGCTGCGGCAGCTCACCGAGCAGACCCGCAGCCTCGAGCGGGCGTTTTTCGCGCTGACAGGGACCGCCTCGGCCGACGTGCCGGCCGGCCAGGAAATGGGAGCGATCAGATGATCCGGGCCGCGTTTACCAGCGAGTGGACCAAGCTGCGGCGCCGCACGCTGCTTCTTTCGACGTTTCTCGGGCTGGCGGCGGCGGCCTCGGTGTTCGTGGTCCTGCTGTTCTCGCAGGCGACGGCGAACGGCGGGATCGTCTCGCTGCACCAGCTGGCCAGGCCCAACGGCCTGGTGATCGGCGTCGCGCGGGCCTCGATGCTGCTCGGCGTGGTGGCCTTCGGGATCGCCGCCTCGCAGGTGGCGAGCGAGTACAGCCTCGGCACGCTGCGCCAGCTGCTGGTCCGCCAGCCGCGCCGGGCCGTGCTGCTCGCGGGCAAGATGCTCGCCACCGTCAGCTTCCTGGTCCTCGCGCTCTGCTTCGCCGCGGTTGTCGCCCTGGTGGTGGCCGTCGCGGCCGCGCACAGCCGGAGCGTGCCGACGAGCGCCTGGTTCACGGGAACGGGACTCGGCGACCTGTTCCGCGAGCTCGGCGACCTCATCCTCGGCGTGATCGGCTACAGCGTGCTCGGCCTGGCGCTCGGCCAGTTCGTGCGGTCGGCCGTGTTCGCGGTCATCGTCGGCTTCGCCTGGCTGATCGCGGTGGAGAACATCATCACCCGCATCGTGCCGAGTACGCAGCAGTGGCTGCCTGGCGCGTCGATCATGGCGGTGGCTTCTGGCGGCGTCGAGGGCGTCAGCTACTCGCGCGGGCTGATCCTCGGCGCGGTGTACCTGGTCATCGCGATCGCGGCGGCGCTGACGGTCTTCCTCCGCAGCGACGTGACCGCTTAGCACCCTCAGGTCCGCATCGTTACCACGACGCCGCGCCCGCGCCCGGACCTGACCTCGCAGGCCAGCGCGACGACGGTGATCACCAGCAGCGCGGCCAGCGGGAGCAGGAACGCCGCCAAGTCGGGCCGCAGCGTCACCGGCGCCGTGGACTGGGTGAACACCGACAGGTCGACGGCGGAGGCCAGCAGCCGCGGCAGGGCGGCGGCGCACGCGGCCGCCGCCACCGCCGCGGCGGCGACCGAGGGGACGACCTCAAGCGCGACCAGCCGCACCCGCTGCCCTTCGCCGAGTCCCATGGTGGCCAGCCGGGCGGTCGTCACCTCGCGGTCGGCCGCGCCGAGGGCCAGCTCGAGCAGCATCACGGCCAGCGCCAGGGCGGCGGCGAAGGCGACCGCCAGCGCGAACACCAGGAACGTGCCCTGCTGCAGCGGCGCCCCGGTCAGCGCCGCCAGTGCGGCCGGCCTGGTGGTGACCGTCGCCGGGTAGGCGCCGGCCCCGGTGCCCTGGACCACCGCGCTGAGCCTGGTCATGTCCATCGACGGTCCGGTGACGAGCATCAGGTTCACCGGCGGCGGCGGCGCGACGCCGCCCGTGAGCGCCGACTGCGGCAGCACGACGAACGCTCCGCCCTCCGGCACCGCCTGGGTGGACCGCAGCTGGCCGGCGACGCGCACCCGCAGCGTCGGTACGCCCCCTTGCGCCTGGATGGCGGTGCCTGCCCCGCCGCCCAGGTACGCCGCCGCCTGCGGGGACGCGAGCACCGGGGTCTCGTCCTGGCCAGGGGCCTGGCTGAGCAGCGCGGCGCGGACCGGGGAGAACCCCTCCGTCGCGGCGGCCAGCGCCGCGTAGCTGGCCGGGTCGACGATGACGGCCGTCAGCAGCTCCGCGTTGCCGTCGACCGTCAGCGGTACCACGCGGACCGCCGCGGCGTGCGTGACGCCGGGGACCGCCGCGACGGCGGTGACGGTCGCGGGGCTGAGGCCGGCCCCGGTGCTGGCGGCGACGACCGCATCGGCCCCCGTCGCCTGCCACGACGCGACCGTCTCAGCGCTGGACACGGCGGCCCTGACCATGCCGGTGAACGCCGCCACGGTGAGCGCGAGCACCAGCGTCACCGCCGGGAGTGCCAGCGTGAGCGGCGCCTGCGCCGCCCGGGTGAGGCCGAGGAACCCGATGACGCCCCGCCGGCGGGCCGACGCCCGCGCGAGCCAGTGCAGCACGACCTGGTACAGCCGCAGCGTCACGATCACGGCCGGAACCGCGACGAGCACGGGGGCCAGGCTCACGTAGAGGTCGGTCCCGCCAGTCTGCGAACGGAACACGGTGATGCCGCCGACGGCGGCGGCGCAGGCCGTGACCTCGAACACCACCCGGGGCAGCCAGCGCCAGCGCCGCCGTCCGCCCTGGCGGCGGGGCAGGCGGTGCTGCCAGGCGGCCACCGCCCCCGGGCCGGCGACGGCCACGGCCAGCGTCGCGATGCCGGGCCACCAGGCGCCCGCTCCGGCCGGGGCGTCGCCGGGAAGCAGCAGCACGGCCGCCGCCCAGCCGAGCGCCGCGGCGGGCAGGCAGGCGACGGCGGCCCCGCGGGTTCCCAGCCAGAACAGCTGCCGCAAGGACGCGCCCCGGGCCCGGCGCAGTGTCAGCTCCGCCTGCCGGCGGGCCGCGGTCATCCGGGCCGTAAGGAACAGCGTCACCAGGCCGGCCAGCGCCAGGCCCGCGTAGACGATCATCAGCAGGGCGTTCGCGTCGTTCTCGGCCTGGACAAAGGCGGACAGCGGCGGGACCAGCCCGAAGGCGACGCTCAGCGCGGTCGCCATCGGTGCCAGCTTCCCGGTGATCACCGGCGTCTGGTTCGCGATCTGGTTCGCCTGGTCGTACAGCGCCGGGGCCTGGCTGTGCAGTCCCGTGGTGCCGGTGGGCAGCTCCCACTGGAAGTTCAGCCCGGTCTGGCCGAAGACCTGCTCGACCATGGCGAACTCGCCGGGGTCGGCGATGACGGCCGCTTCCCACGTCTCGCCGCCGCCCGCGCGGCTCAGGGCGGGCTTCGGCAGCAGCGGGTCGGCGGTCCAGAACGACGAATCGGGGTCGGCCGGCTCAACGATCCCGGTGACGTCGAGCAGGGCCCCGGTCAGCTTGCCCGGCGCCGACACGTTCAGCGGGGTGTTGACGGACAGCCTGGAGCCCGGCCGGAGCCCGAACCGGCTGGCCGTCTGCGGTGTGACCACGACCTGGAAGTTGTAAATCTCGCGGCTGCTGGTCACCGTCGGCGGCGGGGCGCTCCCGGGCATGCTTCCGGCGACCAGCCGCACGTGGCCGGCCACCGGGTAGCGGTAGGTGATCTCCAGCTGGGCAGGGATTCCGTCGAGCGAGGGGACGGTCGTGAGGACGTTGTTCAGCCCGGGATTGAGGCCCACCCAGTCGGCTGACTGCGGTGCCAGCGGCAGCGGGCCGTCGCTGAAGTCACGGTGCAGCTGGGTGCCGGCCTCTTCCGCGCTGGCCAGCGACAAGTCAGGGGCGTAGAGGCCGGTGCTCAGCGAGAGGGCCGAGCTGAGCTGCGTCCAGCTGGTCGATACGACGATCGTCTTGTCGGCCGGCGTCAGCTCGTCCACCGTCTGTTCCACCGCTTTCATGCCGGTGGCCTGCGCCTGCCTGGGACCGGCGGTGGCCGCGAGCACGCAGCCGCCGGCCAGCAGCGCCAGCGCGAGACTGCCGGCGCCGGTCATGCCGGTCACCCGGCGCAGGAGGGCACTCATCGCAGGCCTCACCCCGCTTCGGCGGCGCGGAGTTCGGCCGCGGGGTCAGGCCGGCGGGCGGCCGCGAGCGCGGCGCACACCGCGGGCAGCACGGTCACCGCCAGCGCGAACACGACGGCTAGGTGCAGGTCGTCCACCGTGAGCACGGGCGGCACCGGCAGCTGGGCGGCCGGGGTGAGCGTGACCGCCGGCACCAGCAGCCGGGCGACGAGCGTGCCGATCAGTACCCCGAGCACCGCGGACGGGAGGCTGAGCAGCAGTTTCTCCAGGCACAGCTGCACCGCGGCCGCGCGCCTGGTCACGCCGAGCGCCGCCAGCAGCGCCGTCTCGCCGCGGCGGTGGCGCACGTCGGCCGCGATCGACACCCAGAATCCGGTGATCGCGAGCAGGGCCGCGGCCGCGGCCATCGCGAGCAGCGCCTGCTGCGGGGCGGCCGACAGCGAGTCGCCCGCGGCGGCGGTCGCCTGCGCGGCCGCGTCGGTGATAACCGTGCCGGCCGGCAGGCCGGCGGTCAGCGCCGGCGGGACGCCGCCGCCTGCCGTGGCCAGCCACCACTCGCTGACCGGCAGCGGGGGCACGGATTTCCTGGCCAGGTAGTCCTGCAGGGCACCGAGATCGGCGATGAGCGCGCCGCCCGGTGCCGTCACGGTCGGGAACAGGCTCACCTCCGCCACGATGCGCAGCGGGACCTGCGCGCCGCCCACCGAGACGGGCACGACGGCGCCGGCCTTCACGTTGTTCGCGTCCATGAATGCCTTCGTGGCGATGGCGGGGATCGCCGCCGGCGTCGCTTTCGTCACCCGGGGGACCAGCACCAGCTGCCCGGGGATCGGCGACGGGGGAGCCCCGATGACGCCGAGCCAGAGCTCGGGCGAGTAGCCAGGGTCGAAGGTGAACACCGCGGCCGACGTCGTGCTGTGCGTCGACCCGTCCGCCGGCAGCGCGACCGACAGACCTTGCGGGAAGTCCACCGGGACGGGCACGCTGGCCGCCTGGGTCCAGCCGGCCAGCGGGAGGCCCCTCAGCGTGAGCGCGAGCGCGGGGCCGCCGCTGCGGACCGGCATCTGGAACGCGGCCGTGATCGCGGTGACCCGCAGCGGGTAGCTGGCCTGGTCGCCGCCGAGCGGCACGGCCAGCCGCCGCGGACGGCCGTCGGCGGTCAGCGTGCCGGCGGTGACCTGGTACGCGGCCCCGGCCGCGTCGAGCAGGGTCAGGGTGAGCGTGACGGGGCCGAGCCGGGCGGCACTGGGCTGGTCGGCCGCTCCTGCCGCCGGTTCCATCGCCGCCGGTTCTTTCGCCGCCGTCGTGACCGGGCTGAGGGTGGCGGTGAAGGTCACCGTGCCCGCTTCCGCGCCGGGCTCAGGTTTAGTCAGCACGGCTCCCGGCGAGCCGGCGACGGGGGTGATGTCACCGAACAGGCTGGCTGGCGGCAGGGCCGACTCATCGGGCCGCAGCCGGACGACCCGGGCCGCCTGGGCCGCGTCCAGCGCGATCACCTCGGTCCCGGCCTCGCTGCCGGTTGCCACCGCCATCGGCTGCGTCACCCCGGCCGCGGCGGTCACCGCCCCGGTTCCGCCGGGCGGAAGCGGTGCCGCCAGGTCGACCTGGACGTCGCCTCCGGTGGCGAAGGCCGCCTGGTCCGACGCCGACCTGGTCCAGCTCGCGTGCTGGGCCAGCGCCAGCGTCCCGGTGGCGACCGCCATCGTGAGCAGCAGGGCCGCGCTCGCCTGACGGACCGGCATCCGGCCGAGCCGCCAGGAGGCCAGCGGCGCCGTGAGCCGCCTGCCCCGGGCCGCCAGCCGGTCCGCGGTCCTGGCCGCCAGCGGGAGCAGGCGCAGCGTGAGGACGCTGCCGGCGGCCAGCGCGAGCGCCGGCGCCAGGGCGAGCACCGGGTCGATCCCGGCCGTCCCGCCGTCGCTCGCCGCGGAGTAATGCCGCAGCTGCCAGCCGGCCAGCACCGCGAGCACGACGAGTGCGAGGTCGAAGCCGGCCCGCGCCACCCCCGCGACCACGGCCTGCCTGCCGCGCCTGGTCCTGGCCGCACCCGGAGTGGCGCTGAGCCCCGGGGCGAGCAGCGCGGCCGCCGCCACGACCGCCACGGCGGCCGCCGCCGCGAACGCGTACGGCCACAGTCCCGCCTGGCCCGCCAGCTGGATACCGTCGCCGCTCAGCGGCCCCCTGGTCACCAGCACGCGGGCGAGCCAGGCGCCCGGGAACGCGCCGGCGGCGGACACCAGCACGGACAACGGGATCACCTCGACCGCGGTGAGCCAGCTGAGCTGGGACCTGGTCGCGCCCCTGGCGACGAGCAGTGCGGTCTCGCTTTCCCGCTGGGTCGCCAGCAGCCGCGCCACCGCGAGCAGTGCCGCGACGGCGAGCACCAGCAGTTCAAGCCCGCTGATGGCCAGGATTGACCTGGCCACGGTGAGGTTGCCCGCCGCCTCGTCGAGCACCGTCGGAAGGCTGGTGACCAGCTGCGCGCCGTTGAGGAAGGCCGAGTTCGGCAGCGACCGCGCGAGGTCGCCGACGCTGGCCGACACCGGACTGAGGTCGCCTTCCCTGAACGCCGTCATCCCGGGCTGCGCGACCCACGACGCGCTGAGCGTCGTCAGCGCCGGCCCGAAGGCGGCCTGGCTGACGACGAGGGGGCCGTAGGTGGTCGACCCGTAGCTCGCTGAGCGGCCGCTGGCGGGGATGTAACTGAGCTCCCAGTACGAGTCGCCGGCGCCTGCCGGCGGCCGCGGCTCGAACACGCCGGTGATGTCGAAGCTCACCAGCGCGCCGGTGATCTGGTCGCGCAGCCGCAGCACCTGGCCGGCGGTGACGTGCAGCAGCACCGCGGCCGCGGCGGGCAGCGCGGCCGGGATCGCCTGCGCCTGGCCAGGCGCCGGAGCGGCTGGCCAGTGGCCGGCGACGAGCGTCGCGTGGCTGGCGACCGCGCTCATCGACGCCGCCTCGAGCAGCGGGGTATCGCCCCGCCCGGCACTGGGCGGTGACGCCGGAAACGCCCCGGGGACGAGCTCAAGCGGATCTGACCACAGTGCCCGCTGGAAGCTGAACGGGATCCCCGGCATCGCGGCGGCGACCCGCGACCGCAGCGCCGTGCCACCCGCCGCCGCCTGGCCGGGGCTGCTCGCCAGCGTGGTGACCGACAGCGCGGTGCCCGGCGCGATCGCCAGGTCGTGGCTGACCACCTGCGGCAGCGCCAGGCCGGTGAAGACCGCCAGCGCGGCCGCCACGGTCGCCGCGACCAGGGTCGTCAGCGCGGCGGCGCCGATCACCGCCCAGTGCGCGGTCATCCGGCGCACCGCCAGCGGACCGCGGGGGCTGATCACGAGCACAGCATTCCGTAGCAAAACCACTTTGTTCAAGTAGTTTCCGCATGTAAATCATGTAAAGCGGAAGAATGCGTGCCCAGCCGGTTCGCGCTGCGCGCCCCGTCCGCCGATGCCTATCGTTTTCCCTGCTCAGAGACTCTTTGCTGGGTATTCTGACTTACGTCGGTTGATTTTGGTAAACCAGTTCAGTAGAATGGCTCGACTGAGCTGCGATTGAGCTTCGGCTGACCTTCGCCGACGGGTCAGAATGCCGGTCCTGGCGCACTTCCACGTCCGCGCAGTGCAAGTACCGCGGGGCGATAAGCCGGGCCGCCGGGGCTTGGCGCGCGGTGCCCGGACGGAGATCGCGCCGCCGTTCCTCTTCACGAACGGCCCTTTTACTGAAACCATTTCAGCCAGAGCGCTCTCCCCGTCAAGGAAAGACCCGGGTGAATGAGCAAGTTGCCGGCCGCGGTGCACCGGGCGATCCTTTGCGTGGACGTTGAGCGCTTCGGCGACCGCCGGCGGACTCACCCGGACCAGGTGACGGTACGCGACGGCCTGTACGCGGCCCTGCGGTCCGCGTTCGACCGTTCCGGTGTGTCCTGGCAGGACTGCTACCACGAGGACCGCGGCGACGGAGCGCTGATCCTGGTGCCGCCCGAGGTGCCGAAGAACGTCCTGGCGGTCAGTGTTCCCCGGCAGCTGGCGGCGGCGCTGGCCGAGCACAACCGGGCTCACGAGCGCGCGGCCTGGATCCGGCTGCGGCTGGCCGTGCACGCGGGCGAGGTACAGCACGATGACCACGGCGTCGTCGGCACCGCCATCAACGTGGCGTTCAGGCACCTGGAGGCGGAGCCGCTCAGGCGGGCGCTGGCCGGTTCCTCCGGTGTCCTGGCGGTGATCGCGACCCAGTGGTTTTTCGAGGAAGTCATCAGGCACGACCGGGCCAGCGACCCGGCGACGTACCGGCAGGTGCGGATCTCGGTCAAGGAAACGCAGGGCACCGCGTGGATCTGGCGTCCTGACGACCCCTACCCGCCCGGGGAGACCGCCGCGGTCGGGCGCGCCTCCGCTGGCGGCGTCGCGGCCGGGGATTCCGCGGGCGGGAGGTCAGCGGGCGGGGATTCCGCGGGCAGCGATTCCGCGGGCTTGGATTCCGCGGGCTTGGATTCCGCGGGCGGCGCCGGCCTGCCCGGTAGCCTGACCGTCGCCCCGCCGGTCGGCAGGCTCGACCGCCCGGTCCGCGGGAGGGAAAAGCTCCTCGCTGAGCTCAGGCAGCTGGCGGGCGACCCGCGCTCTGGTGTCCACGTGCTGCACGGCATGGGCGGCTGCGGCAAGACGACGATCGCGCTCGAGATCGCCGCGCACGCGCGGGCGGAGGGCATCGATGTCTGGTGGGTGAGCGCGGCCGACACCGCCATGCTGAGCGTGGGCATGCGCGAGGTCGCCGCGCGTCTCGGTGCTCCCGCCGACCTGATCGAACGCGCCTGGTCGGGCCGGACCAGCGCGACCGACCTGCTGTGGCGGCTGCTGGCGGGCACGACGAGGCCGTGGCTGCTGGTGGTCGACAACGCCGACGAGTCGGAGAACCTGGCCCCAGGCGGCGGGTACCTGGCGGAGGGGACCGGCTGGATCAGGCCCTGTGCGGGCCTGCCGGGGATGGTCCTGGTCACCAGCCGCGACGGCAACCGCGCGCGGTGGGGCTCCTGGTCGGTCCTGCATCATGTGGACGCCCTGGGCGAAGCCGACGCCGCCCAGGTGCTTGTCGACCTGACCGGGGACCGGGCAGGTCCGCGCTCCGACGCCGTATTGCTCGCCCGCCGGCTGGGCGGGCTGCCGCTCGCGCTGCGGATCGTGGGCGCTTACCTCAGCGCCACCGTCGCCTACATTGACTGGCCAGGGACCCGCTCCGTCCGTACGTACGCGGATTACCTGGCCGCCCTGGACGACCGCTTCACCGAGCTGCTCAACGAGAACCCGCCCGGCGGCCGCGGCGTCACCGGCCAGGGTGCGCCGATCGGCCAGACCTGGGAGTTGTCGCTTGACCTGCTTGAGCGTCAGGGGATCGGCCAAGCCAGACGGCTGATGCGGCTGCTGTCGTGTTTCGGAGAGGCGCCGGTGCCGTTCCTCCGGCTGCTGCGGCCGGACCTGCTCGCCGCATCGGAGCTTTTCGCCGGGGTGACAGGCGAAGGACTGTCGGCCGCCCTGCTGGCCCTCGGGGACCTGGGCCTGATCGAATTCCACACGCTGCCCGAGGCGCCCGACGAGGTAACGGCCAGGACGCTGGCGGTGCACCCGCTGGTACGGGACGCGAACCGGCGCCAGCATGACCTGGCCGAGCACGGGCTTGCTTACGCGGCGCTGGTGGCCGACCTGCTCGTCGCCGCCACGGCCGGCCTGGGCGCGGACGACCCGGTGAACTGGCCCCGCTGGCGCCTGCTGCTGCCGCACTGCGACAGCGCCCTTGAGCTGATGACCGACTCGGGCAGCACTGAGCCGGGTCTGCTGGCGCAGGCGCTGCGGGCGGCGGTCGCCGGGGTGCGGCACCTTTTCCGTGTCGGGTGGCTCGACCGCGCCGAGGCCATCCTTGACACCTGCCAGAAGGCCGTCGCGGTCCCCGGCCCGCCCGATCCCGGCGTGCTCGCGGTCCGCTCCTGCACCGCGTACCTGCTTCAGCTACGGGGACGGCTCGCGGAGGCCGAGACGCTGCTGCGCGCCGTCGTGGCCGACACCCGGGCCGTGTTCCGCGAGGACAGCGCGGAATCGGTGGACGCCCGCTACGCGCTGGCGGAACTGCTCGACTACCGCGGCCGGATGGCGGAAGCTGACGAGGAGTACCGGGCGGTGTTCGCCGCGCGCGGTTCCGCACTGGGACACGATCACCCGCAGACCCTCGCCGCCCGCAAGGGCGTCGCCCGGATGTCCCATCAGCGCGGCTTGCTGCGCGAGGCCGAGGAAGAGTACCGGCTGGTGCTCGAGGCCTACCGGGCCTGCCTGGGCGACGGTCATCCCGACACGCTGGCCACGCGACTCGACCTCGCCCAGGTGCTGCATGAGCTGGGCCTGTACCGGCAGGCGGACGAGGAACTGCGCCAGGCACTGCGGACGTGCGACCAGGTGCTCGGCCCTGAGCACCCGACCACTCTGGCCGTCAGGCACGAGCTGGCCGACCTGCTCCGCGAACGGGGGCTGCTCGCCGAGGCCGAGGCCGAGTTCCGCGCCGTCCTCGGCCGGCGCCGCGCGGCCAACGGCGAGGACCATCCCGACACGGTGGCGGCCAGGTACGGCCTGGCGACCGTGCTTCGCGACCGCGGCTGGCCGGGCGACGCCGAGCACGAGTTCCGCGAGGTACTCGAAATCCGGCGCGAGCTCCTCGGCGACGGGCACCCGAGCACGCTGGCGGTGCGGCACGGCCTCGCCGACCTGCTGATGGAACGAGGGCTGCTCGAAGAGGCGGAGGCTGAGTTCCGTGAGGTGTACCAGGCGCGGCGGGCGGTGCTTGGTGAGCAGCATCTGCTGACGTTGTCGGTTCGGCACGGGGCGGCGCGGGTGCTTCGGTTGCGGGGGATGCCTGAGCAGGCGGAGGCGGAGTACCGCAGTGTGCTCGGTGACTGTGTGGAGGTGCTTGGTCCGCGTCATCCGGGGACGCTGGCGGTGCGGCACGGTCTGGCGGACTTGCTGATGGAGGGGGGAGTGCTGGCGGAGGCGGAGGCTGAGTTCCGTGAGGTCTGCCTGGCCCGGCGCGTGGTGCTCGGCGAGGGGCATCCCGACACGCTCACGGCGCAAGCGGCGCTGGACAGCGCCCGGCGGCAGCAAGCCGAGGACTAGCGCGGCTGACCGGGCGGCTGGCCTGTGGCTGATCTAACGCGGCTGGCCTGTGGCGGCTGGCCTGACGCGGGTTACAGGGTAAGGGCCTGGAGGTCCCACAGGGCGAGCACCTTGTCGGCATAGAAGTCGTCGGACTCTTTATCCGACAGAATCCGCAGCGGCGCGGGCAGGCTAAAAGGGGAAAGCTGCATATTGACCGGGCGCCACCAGCCAGGGCCGATATCGACGTTGGCCTTTGTGTCCAGGAACGTCGTGGTGAGCAGGTACTTCGAGCCGCTGTCGTGGAAGTGTTTAAGCGCCGCGAATATGTGCTGGTACGACAGGTGAACAAGGGCGTCCCTGCACAAGATCAGGTCGGCGTTCAGGTCGCTGGAGGGTACCGGGTCGACGGTGAAGTCCAGCACGTCAAAGGAACGCCCGGGCCCGCCGTGGCGGACGCAATTGGCACTGATCAGCTCCGCGACGATGTCATAACCCGAGTACCTGATGCCGTCCAGGCTGACGTCCTGCATCCAGTTGAAATCCCCGCACGGGATGTCAAGGACCGACCGGATCCGCAACTCGGCGATAAGGCGGCTGAGTTCAAGTGCGACCTGCCTGGTCCTGGCTCGCTCAGACCCGGTCCCCGAGCGGGTCTCCGCGGAGCCCCATCGGTTGGTCCGGTATATCGTCGTGAAAACGGTGTTGAGATCGGCACCGTCGGTCAGGCCCGAGACGTCGATGTGCCTACGTTCCATCACGTCGTAGACAGGTTCCTCAGGGTTGCGGATGTACCGGCGGTCAATGACGTCCTCTTTCCCAGGCTCAGTCACAGGACGCTTAGAGCCCCATTAGTCGAACCAGCATCGTACAACGCGCTGCTCACCGTCCAGACGCGGAGGCCGCATACCTGAGCCAAGCAGCGGAACCGCGGATGGCCTGCGTCTGGCGAGACGGCTTCGGTGTGTCATATGAAGCAAGTGCACGCGACCATTTCGCCCGGCGTTTCCGCCGCCCGGGTTACCGCCGTTTTGCGGCCGGGTTAAGCGGATTTCCCCCTGCGGTTGACGCCGCCGCGGCACCGCTGAGAAGCTGCGTACGGGGGACAACATGATTGACGACGGACAACTCGATGCAAGTAGGCGGGCGCAGGCAGAACGGATCGATACCGCGGTGCCGAATCCGGCCCGCGTCGCTGATTTCCTGAACGGCGGACGGAACAACTTCGCCGCCGACCGCCGCATGGCACGCGCCATGCTCGTGACGGCGCCGGGCATCGCGGCGATCGTGCCCGTCGTCCTCGCCTTTCATCAGCGCGCGGTCCGCTTCCTCGCCTTCGAGACTGGCATCAGGCAGTTCCTCGACGTCGGTACCGGCCTGCCCGGCGGACAGGCCAGTCACGACTTGATCCAGTCGGTCGACCCGGCCTGTCGAGTGGTGCACGTGGACAACGACCCGATGGTGCTGTCGCATATCCGGGCGCTGCCGCGGCCGGACTCCTGCGGCGCCTTCGCCGTGCTCGACGCCAAACTCACCGACCCGGCCGCACTCCTCGCCGGGGCAGCGGACACCCTGGACCTCCGCCGCCCGGTCGCGGTGCTGCTGCCGTCCACGCTGCCGTTCATCCAGGACACCGCGCGGGCGTCCGCCATCGTGGCGGGGCTGATGGCAGCCTTCGCGCCGGGCAGTTACATCGCGCTCTGCCACGTGGCGAGCGACCTCGACCCGGACCTGGCGACAGGCGTCGGCTACTGGAACCGCGTGTCGTCGCAGCACTTCACGCTCCGCTCGCGGGCCGAAGTGGCCGCCCTGGTCGCCGGCCTGGACGTAGTCGAACCCGGCCTGGTGCCGGCGAACGAATGGCGCCCGTCGTTCGGTGCGCCCGGCCTTGACCGCCCCGCTCCCGTCTACGCGGTGCTGGCAAGGAAACCAGGCAAAGCCGTCCCGGCCGCCCGCCGCGACCTAGCCAGATAACGACCGACCTGGCGGAATAACGACGCGGCCGGGCTAGATAACGCCCGCGACTGGTGCCCCTGCGGGCGTGTGCCAGGCCGGTCCACTCACCGCGTGCCGCGGCCCCACTTCCCATCAGTACGCGCCGATCACCAGCACCGCTCCGTCCCGTCCGACCGTCAGCCGCGCGGCCCTGCGCAACCGCCCGACGGTCCAGCGCGCGCTCATCAGGTACTGGGAGCACATCAAGCCCTTCCGCGTCACCGTCCTGGCCATCCGGCTGCTGGTCGCCGCATGGCTGGTCTTCCTCGGCGGAGCGCTGCTGTGGGCGGGCCGGGACTGGGCCTGGCTCCTGTTCCTCGCCGCCGTCGGCGTGGCGTGGTTCGGTCTCTGGACTTGCACCACCGCCGCCAAGGGCTGGCCGGCGGCCAAGGGATGAGCGCCCGCCACGAAATCTGAGGGCCCAGTCCGGGATCGTCCCGGATCTGGGCCTTCGTCCTCGGGTCGGGGATTCATGCTTCACTGGTCGGCCTCGCTGGCGGACACGTCAGGCCGGCGGGGCGTGCAGCCGGGTCGGGCAGACCTAGCCGACGGCGCGTGCGGCTGGGCCGGGGGCAAGCGGACGCCGCCGGCGGCCGGGTCGGCAGGTCAAGCCGGCGGCCCGGCGGGTCAAACGTGCGGGTCAGGCCGGCGGCTGCCGGACGCCGAACAGGTTGCCGAACGGGTCAAGCAGCTGGCATAGCCGCTCGCCGGTCATGATCGTCTTGGGTCCGCGGTGCGCGCTCGCCCCGTGCTCTGTCCACGCGGCGACCGTCGCGTCGACATCGCCCACGGTCCAGTAGGGGACCGTCCCCGACGGCCCCGGCTGGTTGAACTGGTCAGCCTCGTGCAGCGTCAGCCGGGCTCCCGGCAGCTGGAACATCGCCAGCTGGGTGGCCCGGGTAACCGGCTCGAGCCCGAGCCGGGCCGAGTACCAGGCTGTCGCGGCGGCCAGGTCAGCCACGAAGTAGAACACGTTCCCGGGCGCGGCCCACTCCCCGTGCACGTCATCCGCATGGTCCATGCCGCAAGCCTCGCACACCCGCCCGCCGCGGATGCGGCCGGCGACGGACGGCGGCCCGGTCAGCTGAGGGGCACGAGCCGGGCCTCGCTGGCGGCGACGGCTACTCCGGTCATGACGGGTTCTCCGTGACCGGGCAGCAGTACCTGGTAGCCGGCGAGGCCGGCCAGGACCGTCAGTGATTCCCTGGCCGTCCCGCTGTCGTGCGTGAAGCCGCGGCTGACCAGGCGCGGGCCGTTGCCGCCGCTCAGGCCGTCGGCCGTGACCAGGGCATCACCGCTGAATACGGCACCGTAAGCGGGCCACGCGAAGGCGGTGCTTCCCGGGGTATGGCCCGGCACCGGGATCGCTTCAGGGCGGCCGGGAACATCGGTCAGGACGCCGCGCCCGGTGAACACGCGCGGCCGGGCGACCGGATCCGTTGTGAAGGCGCCGGCCCGCGCCAGGTGGAGCGGCAGCGCGAGCGCGGCCGGCCGTCGTAGCAGGTAGGGAAGCAGGGCGCGCTCGGGTTTGGCGTACCTGGTGGCGTGCCGCGGGTCGGCAAGCGCGGCCTGGTCCGCCTGGTGCACCCAGATCTCGGTTCCGCTGGCCTGCAAGCGGGCGGCGAGGCCGAGGTGATCGGGATGAGCGTGGGTGAGCAGCACGGCGCTGACGTCGGCCGGCGTCCGGCCGAGCCAGGTCAGCAGGCTGGCCAGCTGGCTGTAGTGAGCGGGCAGTCCGGCATCGATGAGCACGAGCTGGCCGCCGTGGTCGATGGCGTAGAAGTTCACGGTGGCGTCGCCGAGCCGGTAGACACCGGGTACCGGCTGGGAGACGGGCGTGCCGTCAGGCCGAGCGCTCATCCAGGCCTCCTAATTAGTTACAATGGACTATATCTAAATTTACCGTACCCGTCTTTCGTGAAGGGAGCCGTCATGGGGGAGCCTCGGGCCGCGCGCGGTTACGACGCGACCCGGCGGCGTGAGGCCGCTCAGCGGAGCCGGCTGGCCGTCTTGGACGCCTGCCGCGAACTAGTGCTGCGGGACGGCTACAAGGCCACCACTATCCGTGCGGTCGCGGAGCGCGCGGGCGTGTCCGCTGAGCTGGTCTACAAGTCGTTCGGCGGGAAGCCGCAGCTGCTGAAGGCGGTCTATGACGTCACGCTCGCCGGGGACGACGAGCCGGTGCCCATGGGGCAGCGTGCCGAACTTCAGGCCGTGCTCGCGGCGGGCGACGCGCGCACGGCGCTGCGCGGGTACGCGGCGTTCGTCTGCGGGGTGCACGAGCGGCTGGCGGGCCTGCTCGAGGTGCTGGCAGGAGCAGATCCCGAGCTTGCCGCGGTGGCCGCGGAAACCGACGCGGAGCGCCTGCGCGGCGTGACGATGTTCGTCGGGCACCTGGCGGGCGCCGGCTGGCTCAGGCCCGGCTTGCCGGAAACCGAGGCGGCGGACTCGTGCTGGGCGCTGACCTCGCCCCAGGTTTTCGACCGGCTCCGCCGCTCCCGCGGCTGGGAAGCTGCGGCATACCGCCGCTGGCTTGCCCGGATGCTCGCCGCCGATCTGCTACCCGGCGCCTGAGCGAGTGACGGGTGGTCGCCGGCCGGCCGGCGACGGACGGTTGCCGGCCGGGCGGGCGGTTACCAGGCCAGGATGCTGGCGCCGAGGCCGATCAGCGTGACGACCTTCGCGACCTCCGCCGCGACGTAGTGCCAGTGCGCGCTGGACCGGGACTGGTCCGCGCCCGCCAGCACCTGGCTCGTGCGGCGGCTGAGGCGGGGGCGGATGACTCCGGTCTGCGCCGCCAGCAGCGCGTCGGCGGCGGCGGTGAAGGCCAGCACGCTAACCGGGGCACTGCTGAGCACGGCGGCCACGGTCACGGTCACTGCCAGGACGGCTTCGGCGCTGTTCAAGGCGCGGAAGACGAGGCGGCCGATGCCCAGCCCGATGGGGACCGTCACCCCGGGCGCACGGAACTTGAGCGGTGTCTCGAGGAAGGAGATCGCCAGGATCATCCCCAGCCAGGTAAAGGTCACGGCGACCGCGACCGCGGCGGACGCGTTCATCGGGCAGCGTGCTCCAGACGGGTCAGGCAGGCACCGGGTTCGGCGAACGGCTCAAGCCGGGCGGCCGTCACCGGCGCCCCGAGCTCCGCGAGCGCTCCTTGCATCAGGCCCAGGTGGATACGGCAGACAAGCTGGTCGTAGCCTTCGGCCAGCTCAAGGAACGGGCAGTGCCGCAGCCGGATCACCGCCGTGTCGGCATCGCCTGGCCCGGGCCCGGGTTCGGGCTCGAAGCCAAGCTCGTCAAGCAGCCCGGCCAGCCTGGCGACGGCCGCCTCGGCGCTGAGGTGCTGAAACGGAGGCACCTGGCCGATAAGGAAGCCGCCCCACGCCCGTCCGGCTCGCGCGGCGGTCTCGGCCGCCGCGTCGCCCAGCGCGGACAGCTGACTGAGCAGGATCTGGGCGAGCAGCTGGTAGTCGCGGCCGCCGCCCCGGTTCATGCCGGGCCGCGGGCTGTACACGGCGCGCGGGCGGCCCGCTCCAGACGGCGGTTCCAGCGTCTTGACCGCTGCGTCGTCGGCGACGAGCGCGTCGAGGTGGAAGCGGGCGGTGTTGGCATGGATGCCCAGCCGCTCGGCGACGTCGGTCACGCCAAGCGGCGTGCCGGCGTTCCTGAGTGCGCTCGCGATCTGTGCGCGGCGCGGGTGCTCACCGACGGGCATGACCGTCCTCATCTCGTCGCGGCGACTCGGAATTAATACGGATACTACATGTAATAATAGGAGAATCGTGAGTCCCGCCTTCCCGAGGAGTCAACGCGTGACCTCAACGCCCGAGGCCGGCCGCCAGGCCGCCGTCCCGCGCATCCTCTGCGATGCCCGTGCCGTGACCGCGAACCTCCAGTCGTCTGGCGGCGCTCAGTGGAAGCTCGCAGAACCCGGACGCCAGCTCGATGCCAACCTCATCCACCTGCCCGGCGGGCAGCACGTGGCCACCCACGTGGAGCCCGACCTGGACGTTCTCCTGTTCGTCCAGGACGGCGACGGCACCCTCGGCTTCGACGGCGGGACACTCGCCCTCACCAGCGGCACCATCCTCTGGCTGCCCCGCGGCTCAAGCCGCAGCCTCGCCGCCGGAGCCGGCGGCATGTCCTACCTGACCGTCCACCAGCGCCGCCCGGGGCTGCGGATCCGGTCGCGGGACGACGATCCCGGTCCCGTTGCGCTGACCTGACGGGCGACACGGGGAAGCACCGCCAGCGGACCCGCATCCGGCGGTGACCCGTCGGCAGCTGCGGGTTATGGTCGGTCACGTACCTGGCTTCCGGTGCGTGCGAGGCCGGGGCCCGGCGGGCAAGACACGCCCGGGCCGGGCCGATGATCGGGGCTTGGTCCCAGGGCATGGAGGGCAGATGCCGCAGATACGGGCTCGGCGAGTCTACGAGGAGCCTGAGACAGCCGACGGCAAGCGCGTGCTTGTCGACCGCCTGTGGCCGCGCGGGCTGGCCAAAGCCAGCGCGCACCTCGACGAGTGGCTCAAAACGGTCGCTCCGTCGACTGAACTGAGACGCTGGTACGGACACGACCCGGCCAAGTTCGACGAGTTCCGCCACCGCTACGGCCGTGAACTCGAGGAGCCCGAGCCTGCCGCGGCACTCAAGCACCTGCGCGAGCTCGCCGCGGCCGGTCCCCTCACGCTGCTGACCGCCACCAAAGACCTGGCCCACAGCGAAGCGGCCGACCTAGTCGACCGGCTCAAGTCGCCGGCCGGCGCCGAGTAAG
>DASYAD010000005.1:0-8259 GCA_036501515.1 Trebonia sp.
GCGGTCACCGCGCCGATCATCGGCGCCAGCCGTCCCGAGCAGCTGGACGCGTCGCTCGCCGCCGCGTCCTATGTGCTCGACCCCGACCTCAAGCAGCGGCTTGACGACCTCACCTACGACTACCGCCTGGGCGACGCGGCCAGGTAGCGTCTCGCGTCCGGAGCGGAGGACGCGTCGTCGCGGCCTATCGGTTGCGCCGCGGCGGAACCAGTAGTCGGCGACGCCGACCCGCCTCAGCGAGGCGGCGTCCCGCTACGGCGTGAGTCGCCTTCGTCTAGGCCAAGGTGCGGGTGGTCAAGTGAGCGGACGCGCCCCTGGTCAGTGGTGACGGCAGTTGAAAGATTCGGAAAGGACGGTACTGTCCCGGTGTGGCGCGCGGGGGTGGCGAAGGTCCGCCCGCCGGTGCGGCACCGCTGGGGTTCCCGCTGTGGTGCCCGGGCTCTGGTGCTCAGCTAGCTCGAGTGGAGTTACCGCAGCTCCCGCCAGAATCCCTGTGCGACGACTCGTTACAGATCGTAACGCGTGGGTTTGGTGGTGTGCGTGCGGCCGGACGGGACGGTCCAGCGGATGACGCCCGGCTCAGGCTGCTCGACCTTCCAGTCGGGGGCTTGTTTGCAACGATGGTGGGTTCTGCATTTGGGGCCGAGGTTGCACTGGCAGCTCGGGCCTTCGGGGTGCGGCACCGTGTGGTCCAGGTCGCCGTGGACGGCCTGGGAGTCGCAGCCGGGGGCGTCGCAGGTGGCGGTGCGCGCACGGACCAGGTGGCGCAGGGTGCGGCTGGGGGTGTAGTGCTCTTCGGCGTGCGCGTGCTCGCACGAGCCCCTGGCGATCGGTTCGAAGGTGAGGTTCAGGCGGCGCAGGAGTTCGGCCAGCCGGGCCGGCGG
The DNA here is from genome assembly GCA_036501515.1 of Trebonia sp. Taxonomy (GTDB): domain Bacteria; phylum Actinomycetota; class Actinomycetes; order Streptosporangiales; family Streptosporangiaceae; genus Trebonia. Next base: position 885 of record DASYAD010000005.1, read on the forward strand.
GGGCTGCGGGCCCAGGTCATTGAGCAGGCGGGGGTGCTGGCCGCGGCTGCAGGCGTGCGCGATCGCTTCGCCTTTGCCGTTGGTTAGCGTGACACACCAGCGGGTCTTCGGGTGGCGGGATGCTGCCGCCACGGTCGCGCGGGTCTCTTCGTGGTCGAGCAGGCCCCAGGCTCCGGCCTGGGCGGGCGCGGTCGAAGTGCCGAGGATGGTGCCGGCCGGGACGAGCAGGGTGATGAGAGCCGGCAGCGGCGCGGGGTCCGTCCGCCTTAGGGCATGGCCGGGCTCGGCTTCATCGGACTCGCTATTCGGGGTGAAGTCCGGTTCCGTGGGCGCGTCCGGGGCTGGGGGCGGGTCAGATGGCCCGTCAGGGGGCGTGGCAGGAGGCGCGGGCGGGGGAAGGTCAGGGGGCGCGGGCGTGGCGGCCGAGGCGGCAGCGGAGCCGAGGCGGTCGAGTGGGTTGCGGCCCTGGGTGAGGTCGGTCATGGCCAGCACGCGCAGGACGCCGAGCGGCGCGTTCAGGCCGCCGCCGCGGAGCCTGGCCGCTATCGCGTCGATGTAGGACTTGGACGCGATCGCGTCGGCGGTGTCCATCTCGCGGGCTGACAGGGACGCGTTACCTGAGGACTCGCGGCGCGCCTCCACACGCTGCCCCGTCTGCTTCTCGTGCTCCTTGCGGGCCCGGGCCGCCTCGGGGGCCAGCTTCATCTCCAGCGCGGCGGCCTTCCGTGCCAGCTGGTCGGCCCGCAGGTCCGGGGCCCCAGCGGCGAGGATCTCATCTGCGTGCAATGCGTCAGCCGGGGCAAGGCTGTGAGTGTAGTAGGCGATATAGGCCGCGCGGTCCTCGTCGATCAGCCCGGCCGCCATCCCGGCCAGCGTGGCGGGCAGCCGGCTGGTGAGGTCCAGCGCGTTCTCGATCCGGTGCGCGGCGGCGACCCGGCTGGTGACCAGCTCTACCGCCAGTTCCTCGCCCGGGAACCCGCCAGGACGCCACCCCACCGGGACACCCCGGTTCTTCGCGTCCTCGAACGCGGCCAGACGGCGGCGGCCGAATTCCGCGACAGCCACGACCTGCTTGTACTCCTCCCGGACCTGCTGACGGCGGGCCGCCAGAATGACTCCGGTCAGCTCGTCGTCCGACAGCGCACCGAAGTCACGAACCGCTTCGTCGGTGAGCCCGACAAGCAGCGGACCCGGCGGCAGCACGTCCGCCTCATCGCCCTGGCCGAAACGCGGCGCAGTGCCGGGGCGTCCCACCCGCGGGGCGATGCCCAGGGCTCCCGCACGGAGGGCGGTGCCGGAATCTGCCACCGCACCCGGGTACCACGCGTCGTCGCCGCGCTGCGCACAGCCGGAGTACTGCCCATCGCCGCAGCACTCCGCATCGTCGCAGTACCACTCGTCACCGGGATCAGCGGAATACGGTGCCTGGTCACGGCCTGCGGCTGCCTCTCTGTCCAGCCAGGCCGAGTACTCGGCCCACTCCGGATCGGAGTCCAGATCGGCAGCTGACAGAGGGTCGGGCAGGGAACGTTCACGTTCGTGCACAGGTCGGTCCTCCTCACTGTTCGTTATTCCGAGACCGGATGATCAGTACTAGAGCCCATTTATGCGAACATCATAGCGACCAGTAGCGACATTCCTTTCACTGAAGCCGATCTGGTGATCGATTTATTTGAGAGAATCCTGAGTTTGATGGTGTATCCGGAGGGCGGCACTCGCCAGGAGCGCTGGCGGGCGCCGTGTTGACCTTGAGGCCCGTAAGCAGTTCGCTGCCGCCGTTGCCGGCTCTCCCGGAGCGCGATGCATTCGGCCCGAGGAAGGTGGTGTACGAGATCCTGTTTGAGAGCGGGAAGCAGCTAAGCGCCGGCACCCTGTTCCCGCCCGAACGCTGGCCGTGTACCGCATCGACGCCGAGGCGATCGGCATCCCGGCGGCGTCAGAGGACTGAGCGGCAGTCACCTCAGGTCGTGTGTTGTCCGGGCCGGTGGCCTACGTGGAGCGGCGCAGCAGCGCGACGAAGATCGCGTCGGTTCCGTGCCGGTGCGGCCATAGCTGAACGAACAGCGGGCCCGCAGAGCGGGTGCCTGGCACCTGCGCGAGCACGGCGGACGCGTCGAGGATCTCGACGTCGGGCCGCGAGCCGGCCACGTCGGTCACCACGTCGCGGGTTTCCGCCGGGACGGGCGAGCAGGTCACGTAGGCGACCACGCCGCCCGGGCGGACAGCCGTCAAGGCCGCACGGAGCAGGTCGCGCTGGAGCGCGGTCAGCTCTTTGAGGTCGGCCTCGGCTTTGCGCCAGCGGGCCTCGGGGCGCCGCCGCAGGGCGCCGAGGCCGGAGCACGGGGCGTCGACCAGTACCCGGTCGAAGGTGCCGTCGGGCCACGGCGGCCTGGTCGCGTCGGCGGTCAGTACTTCGAACGCGGGCGGCTGACCAGCCGGATCGCGCTCCGCCAGCTGCCGGCTGGCGGCGGCCAGGGTGGCAGACACCAAGGCGGCCCGGCGCGGGTGCAGTTCCGCGGCGGTCAGCCGTGCGCCGGCCCCGGCGAGCCCGTAGAGCAGCCTGGCCTTGCCTCCGGGTCCGGCGCACATGTCAAGCCAGCGCTCGGGTTCACCGCCGCCGCGGCCGGTCTCTCCGGTCAGCGGTGCACGCGAAAGAGCGATCGCGGCCAGCTGGCTGCCCTCGTCCTGGGCGGCGGCCGTGCCCGCCTCGATCAGCGGGGCCGGGTCGCCTGACGCGAGCACGAAGGCATACGGGGACCAGCGGCCAGGCTCTGCGTCGGCCGGCATGACCTCGTCGCGGGGCGCGCCACCGGGGAGTGTCGCCAGCGTTACCCGCGGCCGGGCGTTTCCCGCCTCGAGTGCCCGCGCGAGCTCCTGGTCAGCGGGACTGTCAGCGGGACTGTCAGCGGGCGCGGCCGCCGCGCTGTGTCCCGCGTCCGCGCCGACGCTGTCGCCGACGCTATTGCCGAGGGCGTCGCGGTAGGCGGCGACGATCCACCGGGGGTGGCTGTAGCGGACCGAGAGGTAGCCGCCGGGGTCCGCGGCCCGGTTAGGGGCGACGATGTCGAACCAGGCGTCCAGGTCCCTGGTCGAGACGCGGCGCAGCACCGCGTTGACGTAGCCGGAGACGCGGGGCCCGGCTACCGCTTTGGCCAGGTCGACCGAGGTGGCGACGGCTGCGTGGGCGCCGACCCGGGTGCTCAGCAGCTGGTGGGCACCGAGACGGAGGACGTCGAGGACCGGCGGGTCGAGCTTGTCGAGCGGACGGTCGCTGCACGCCGCGAGCACCGCGTCGTAGCTGCCCTGGCCGCGCAGGGTGCCGTATGCGAGCTCGGTGGCGAAGGCGGCGTCGCGGCCCGCCAGCCGGCGGTCCGCCAGCAGCCTTGGCAGGAGCAGGTTGGCGTAGGCCTCGCGTTCGCGGACCGCCGCGAGCAGGTCGTAGGCGGTGCGCCGCGGGTCAGCGGGGCGCGGCGACCGGGCCCCGCGCGCCGGGTCGCGCTCCCGTGCGCTAGCACCGCGCGGGCCTGCCGCGTTGCCAGACGCTTTCGCACCAGGACCCCGGGAGCCGGTCGCATTGCCACGGACCCCGCGCGAACCCGCCGCGCTAGCACCGCGCGACCCCGCCGCGTTGCCAGACGCGTCCGCACCGGAACCGCGTGGACCCGCCGCGCTGCCAGACGGGTTGCCAGGCGGGTTGGCACCAGCACCGCGGGGGCTTGCCCCGTTGCCGTCGGCCTGGCCGCCGTGACGGCGACGCGGCCGGTCACCGCCAGGTACGGAGGGCCGTCCACCCCGGGAGTCGTTACTCATCTCAGTTGAAACCGATGCTGGTCGCGGGTGCGGCGGACAGGCGCAGGCCGCGGGCCCAGTCGGCCGCCGGCATCTGGCGTTTGCCCTGCGGCTGCACGTCCGCCAGCCGGACCGGGACGGTGCCGGTGCCGACGTAGACCGCGTTCCTGCCGACCCGCAGCTCGCCGGCGGCCAGGCCAGGACCGCCTGACACCCGGTCGGCGCCCGCCGCCAGGGTGACGGGCCAGAGCTTGAGCCGCGCCTTGTCCGCCTGCCCGAGCGCGAACTCGGTCCACGCTCCGGGGTCGGGAGTGCAGGCGCGGATCTGCCGGTCGATGAGGTGGGCCGGGAGCTTCCAGTCGACCCGCGCGTCGGCCGGGGTCAGCTTCGGTGCGAGGCTCACCCCGTCGGCTGGCTGCGGGACCGCGCGGACCGTGCCGTCCTCGATCGCGTCCATGGTCCGTACCAGCAGCTCAGCTCCGCTGACGGCGAGGCGGCCGAGCAGGTCGCCGCTGGTGTCGGCGGGCCGCACGGGCTCGGTCAGCGTGCCGAACACGGGGCCCGCGTCCAGCTCCTTCACGATCAGGAACGTGGTCGCGCCGGTGATGTCGTCGCCCCGCAGGATCGCGTGCTGCACCGGGGCGGCGCCGCGCCAGGCGGGCAGCACCGAGAAGTGCAGGTTCACCCAGCCGTGGACGGGAATGTCGAGCGCGGCCTGCGGGAGCAGCGCACCGTAGGCCGTCACCGGGCAGCAGTCGGGCGCAATGGCGCGCAGGCGGTCGAGGAACCAGCCTTCGTTCGGGCGGACTGGTTTCAGAGTCTCGATCCCGAGTTCTTCTGCGAGCTCAGCCACCGGGGAGCGGTCGATTTTCCGGCCGCGGCCGGCGGGCGCGTCTGGCCGGGTGACGACCGCCGCCAGCTCGTGCCGGGAGTCAGCGAGCGCGCGCAGCGCCGGCAGGGCGGCCGCCGGTGTGCCTGCGAAGACGAGCCGCACTGATCGCTCCTTCAGGAAATCCGCTGGGTGGGATGGGGTGAGGCCTTGACCTCGGGGACGGACATGCCCGACCACTCGGCCTCGCGGATGGCCTTCATCGCGATCTTGCGCTGCTTCTTGTCGAGCCGGTCGATGAACAAGATCCCGTCCAGGTGATCCGTCTCGTGCTGCACGCAACGGGCGAGCAACTCGGTGCCCTCGACCGTGACCGGGTCGCCGTACATGGTGAAGCCGGCCGCGATCACCCGGGGCGCCCGCGGGGTCGGGAACTGCAAGCCGGGCAGCGACAGGCAGCCCTCGTCGTCCTCCTCGGTCTCGCCTTCCAGCTTCAGTACCGGGTTGACGAGATGGCCGGGCTCCTCGTCGACGTGGTAGGTGAACACGCGCAGGCTCACCCCGATCTGCGGCGCCGCGAGCCCGACTCCCGGCGCGTCGAGCATGGTCTCGGTCAGGTCCTTGACCAGATTGCGCAGCTCAAGGTCGAAGTCCGTCACCGGTTCCGCCGGCGTGCGCAGCACGGGGTCACCGAACAACCTGATATCCCTGAGCAACGCGCGTTCCCTTCACGTCAGCGCGTGCCGTGTCCGGGCCGCTGTCCCCCGACAGCTCTATCCCCGCCCGGCAAGCGCGTGTTTACCAAAACGATTCTATCGACGCTCTCGATCGGCCCGGTCTTAGATCAGCTCAGGCGGGTCAAGCTGCACTCGCGCGCCGCCGCCCTCTTTGCGCGCGCTGCGGCCCGCCTGCGCCGCCTGCAGCGCCCGGGCCAGCGCCGCGCCCGCGTTGCGGGGGGCGCGGACCAGCGCCTGGACATGCTCGTCGGAGGTGGCGGCCGAAGCGGGGCGCGGTCCTCCCGTCTCCTCGAGCGGAACGGGACCGAGCACCTCGAACGCGTGGCCGAGGCCGGCGATGACGCTGGCGACGGCGGCCGGCTCGCCGCTCACCGCGGCCATCCGGACCGCGGGCGGGAAGCCGAGTTCCGCCCGCTCGGCCAGGTCGCGCTCGGCGAACGTGACCGGATCGAAACGGACCAGTGCCTGGGTCACCGGGAGGGCCGCGTCGGCGTGCACGAGCACCGTGCCGTCGGGTCTGACCAGGGCGGCGGCGGCCAGCCAGCGCCGCAGGGCTTCCTCGCCCGCCCGCAGGCTCGGGCGGGACAGCAGCGCCCACCCGTCGAGCAGCAGGGCGGCGGCGTAGTCGGCCAGCGGCTCCGCGCCGGGGGTAGCGATCACGAGGGCCGGCTGAGCCGGCACCGTCGGCAGCACCAGGTCACCGCCTGACGTGCGGACCTTAACGCCGGGGAAGGCCCGGCCGAGCTCTTCGGCGGTGCGCGTCGCACCGGTCACCGTCGCCCGGAGCCGGTCGTGGCCGCAGCGGGCGCAGCGCCAGCCCCCCGGCGCCGTGCTTTCCTGCCGCGCGCTCCCCGCCCCGGTGCCTCCCGAACCTGTGCTTCCCGAACCAGGAGCGGCCGGCGTGGTCGCCAGCGCACCGCACCAGCGGCAGTCGGGGGTGGCGTTCGGCCCGGACAGCCGCAGCGGCCCGTTGCACTGAGAGTCACCGACCGGCTGGGTGCACCTGGCCGGGATCCGGCACCGGGCGCAGGCGATGCTGGCCAGGTAACCGCGCCGCGGCACCTGGATCAGGACGGGTCCCGCGGCGAGGGCTTCCCTGGCGGTGCGCAGCGCCAGGGAAGGCAGCCGCGCGGTGACGGCGGCCTCGTCCCTGCGCAGTTCGCTGTCGTCGACGGCCGGCCGCACCCGGGGCGCGACCGCCCGCAGCGTCTGGCGGTCAGGGCCCAGGTGGCGTGCCCAGCCGCCCTTCACCAGCTGGGCCAGCTCCGTCGTGCGCGCGAACCCGCCGATGAGGGCGGCCGCCCCGGCCCGGTGGGCGCGCAGCGCGAGGACCTCGCGCGCGTGCGGATACGGCGCCCGCGGCTCCGCGTGCAGGTCGTCTCCGTCGTCCCAGAGCACGACCAGGCCGAGGTTCCTGACCGGGGCGAACATCGCGGCGCGGGTACCCGCCGCGATCCTGGCCTCGCCCCGCAGGACCGCCAGCCACCGGCGGTACCGCTCGGCGGGGCCAAGGTCAGCGGTGAGCGTGACATAGCCGGCCTGCCCCGGTAGCAGCGCGGCCAGCGCCTCGTCCACCCGGGCCAGGTCACGTGCGTCGGGCACCACGATGACCACGCCGCGGCCGGCGCTGGCGGCGGTGACGGCGGCGCGGGCGATCTCCTCCGGCCACGACGGGCCGGGAAGTGCCGTCCAGGCCGCGCGAGCGGGGCGGCCTGCCGCGACCGCGTCCAGGAACGAGGGCCCGGCCGGGTACCTGGACCAGGGCCCGGGGCCGGGGCGGGCGGGCGGCCCGGCGGGATCGGCCTGCCCGGTATCACTGGTCGCGCTGTCGCCTGCCTGCCCGCGGGCGCCTAGCGCTTCGGTGGCGGCGTGCCGCTGGGGCACCGCGAGCCGCAGCACGTCGGCCAGCGTCCCGGCGTAGCGGTCGGCGACGGCGCGGGCGAGGCCGGCCACCTCGGCGGTGAGCACCTGCTCGGCCGAGACCACCCGGTCGAGGTAGCGCAGGGTTCCCTGATGCTCG
>DASYAD010000006.1:0-11637 GCA_036501515.1 Trebonia sp.
CGCTGTCTGCTCATGCCCAGCCGGTCGTTCCCATGTCGTCCTCCCTTCGACCCGAAGAGGACTTTGCCGGTGTCTGCCCCATGCGCCCGCGGCTAACCGCCTTATGCCTGATTTCTGGTGATTGCTGTCACGTGCCCCAGAGCATGCCAGCATCCGCGCCGGTCGGCGGCGGGTATCGAAGAAAGTAACATTTTGATCACGGGCAGCGAGGAACTGGGAGCGCTCCCGTGGCTGCAATCGCTTGCAGCGCGGGGATTTCGTCGTGTCCATCCGCAATCACGGCCATCGCCGCGTTGTCGGTAGGTAGCCATGTTTTGACTGTGCGCACGTGAAATCTGTGACAATGTGGGGTTAGCACCGTACGTTGCGCTATCCGGCGTGGTCAGCCTGGATGGCGGCGGAAAAGCACCGTGCAAGTCGGGGAGGTCGGATGGTTCACGCGGGCCGCGCCGTGTTCAGGCACGGAATGCCTCGCGTCCGAGAATGGGCCCTCTGGTCGCTGCCCCGGCCGCTGCTCGCCCTGTGGACCGTCGTGACCTGCGGGTACCTGGCCTGGATCGTCGCGCGCGCGGCCGATTTTCACGTCGAGCTGCCGAACCTCGCGCTGTTTGCCGCCCTGCTCGGCTGCGGCGCCTTCTCGGTGGAGATGGCCCGCCGGGCCAGCGAGCCGACCGGCGTGGTGAAGGACGTGTACGCGGTCTGGGAGCTGCCGATCGTCTTCCTGCTCCCGGGCCTGTACGCGCTGGTCGTCCCGGCCGTGCGGGTCATCCTCACCCAGTGGCGGGTCAGGCGGGCGCCCGCGTACCGGCGGGTGTACACGGCGGCGGCGATCGGCATCGCCTACGGCTGCGCGCGCCTTGCCTTCCTGGCCGTGCTCCCGGTCGGCTGCCAGCCGCGCGCCTACCTGTGGAGCCACACCGCCATGTGGCTGGTCGCCGCGGGCGCCGGCGCGCTTACCCAGTGGGCGGTCAACCAGGCCCTCATCCTCGGGGCCGTCAAGCTGGAGAACCCGGCGGCCAGGATCATGGACGAGCTGCTCGCCAGGGAGACGCTGCACAACGACGCGACCGAGCTGTGCGCCGCGCTGCTCGTCGCGGTGGGCATGACGATCAGCGACCTCACGCTGATCGTCGCGCTCCCGCTCGCCACGCTGCTGCAGCGCTCCTTCCGGCACGCGCAGCTGCTCAGCGAGGCACGGGCCGACGCGAAGACCGGGCTGCTCAACGCGGCGACCTGGGAGCGCGAGGCGGCGGCGGAGGTCGCCAGGGCCGTCCGCACCCACTCGCCGCTCGCGGTCGCCCTGCTCGACCTGGACCGGTTCAAGCAGGTCAACGACACCCACGGCCACCTGGTGGGCGACGAGGTGCTGCGCGCCATCGCCCGTCTGCTGACCAGCGTGCTGCGCGAGTACGACGTGGCCGGCCGGTTCGGCGGCGAGGAGTTCGTCATGCTGCTGCCGCAGACCCGCGCGCCGGACGCGCTGCGGATCGCCGAACGGGTGCGGGCGCACATCGCGCGGCAGCAGATCTGCTCGCCGACCGGCGAGCGGATTCCCGTCACGGTCTCCATCGGGGTCGCGGCGCTTGACGCCGGCTCGAGCCGCGAGCTGCCTGAGCTGCTCGCAGCGGCGGACGCGGCGCTGTACCGGGCCAAGGCGTCGGGCCGCGACCAGGTGCAGATGATCAGCACCAGCCGCGGGCTGAGCGCGGTCCGCCCGGGCGGCGACCACGACGGCAACTCCGGGGCGATCTGGCGCGGCGGCCTGCGGCCGCAAGCCGACGGGGTGCCCGGTGCGGGGCTGCCGGCGGGGCTGCCCGGGCACGCTGGGCTGCCCGCGACGGCGCTTCCCGAGCACACCGGGCTGCCGGGGCTCGGGCTGTCCGCGCACACCGGGTTGTCGGCGGGCGGCGGCTTCTGCGGTAACCCGGTGCGGGCCCGCGGCGGAGCGGGCGGGCGTCAGCTTCCCGGTGACGCGGACGGCAGCGCGAGCACCGCGACCACTTCCGCGCTGGCGGTGTGACACTCTGACGCGTCCCCCGTCCGCAGCACCATGCTGGTCGGGTACGTCTGGCAGGTCCACCCGTTCACCGCGACCGGCGCCCCGCCGCCGTTGCCCCGCAGGTCGCCGTCTTTGATCGCCTTCGCGTAGCCGCGCTCGACCCGCAGCGCGGTCCCGCAGTCCACCGGGCCTTTGGCCACGGTGATCGTCACCGGCACGTTCACCGCGGTGCGGGCGGCGCCGCAAGACGTCCCCGAAGCCCCCGGTGACGTCCCCGACGCGCACCCGGCCAGCCCTGAGATCCCCAGCCCGAATATCCCGGCGCCGGCCAGCACCGCGCCGATCTGCCGTCCCGTCCTCACGTGCCGCATCCCGCCTAGCCAGCGGACGCCGCCGCCCGCCATCCGTCCCGCCTAGCCCCTGACCACCCTAGTGCCCGCCACCCGTTGTCACCGAACATCTCATCTCGGCCAAGGCAGGACGACGACCTTGCCTGCGGCCCGGTTGTTCTCCATGTACTGGTGGGCGGCGACGATCTCGTCAAGGCCGAATACCCGGTCGATGTTGGGCCGGCAGACGCCGGCCTCCACCTCGCGGACAACGCGCCGCAGCGCGGCCGCTCCTGCGCTGCCCTTCATGTCGTCGCTGTGGAACGCCGTGAGCCTGGTTCCTGACGGGATCATCGCGACCGGCTGGAAGTCAGGGATCAGCCATCCGCTCAGCGATCCGGCCATGCACACGGTGCCGCCCCGGCAGACCAGGCGCAGCGACTCGGTGACCGTGCTCGCCCCGACGAGATCCAGCACGTAGTCCGGTCCCTCGGGCCAGATGGCGTGCACGCCCGCCGCCAGCGGCCCGCCGTCGTCGATCAGCACGTGGCCGGCGCCCGCGGCGGCCAGCGCGCCTGCCTTGGCCTGTCGCCGCGTCGTGGCCGCGGTGTCGGCGCCGTAGCCGGACGCGATCGACAGCGCGGCCATGCCCACCGACGAGGTGCCGCCCCGGATCAGCAGCCGTCCCCCGCCGCCGGGAGCGACCCCGAGCGCGCCGAGCGCGCCCTGCGCGGTCAGGTACGTCTCCGGCAGCGCGGCCAGCACGTCCCAGGGCAGCGTGGTGGTGACGGGCATCAGCAGCGAGTTGGGCAGCAGCGCGTACTGCGCGTAGCCGCCGTCGAAGGCCCGGCCCATCTCGCCCATCACCGCCGCGACGGTCGTCCCCGCCGGCAGCGCGGTACTGGTCGAGACCGCCACGGTGCCCGCGCACTCGATGCCGAGCACCCGCGGGAACCGCACGCTCGGGGAGTGGCCCTGCCGGGTCCGCAGCTCCGACCGGTTCAGGCCCGCGCCCTTGACCTCGACGAGGCTCCAGCCTTCGCGCACTGCAGGCACTGGCAGCTCGCGGAGCTCGAGCACCTCGGGGCCGCCTGCCCGGACGCAGACCGCCGCCCGCATCGTCGCGGGTACCTGGCGCGGGTCGCTGGTCCGGCGGACATCGCTGGTTTCATCAAGATCACTGTGCATGCCTCTACTGTCGCCAGCGGACGCCGCGGCTGGCCACCGATAGAGTGCCAACCTATGCCCGTTGGCCGCCAGCTCTCCCCGCCCGGTCCTGCGTCACAGCTGTGGCCGTCAGGCGGAGCCCACCGGTGGCCGTCGGGCGGGACCAGCTCAGTGCACGTTCATGAGCGCGGCCAGCTGGTGTACGCCGCCCGCGGCGTCCTGTCGGTGCACACCGAACGGGGCACGTCGGTCGTTCCCGCCAACCGAGTCGCCTGGACTCCGGCCGGGTTCACGCATTACCACCGGGCCTACAGCGACACCGATATGCGGATCGTCTTCCTGCCCGCCTCCCTGGCCCGCCTCGTGCCCGGGCGTCCAGCCGTGTTCACGGTCTCCGGCCTCGCCCGCGAGGTCCTGCTCACTCTCACCGGCCCGCGCAACTACGCAGGACCCAAGCCCGGCTTGGACCGCGGCGCCCGCGCCCGGCTCCACCGGGTCCTCGTCGACGAGCTCCGCGAGGCACCCGAGCAGCCGCTGCATCTGCCGGAGCCGCGCGACGACCGGCTGCGGGCCGTCGCGCGGCTGCTGTACGACCAGCCCGCGGACAACCGCTCGCTCGCCGAGCTCGGACGGGCAGCCGGAGCGAGCGCCCGCACGCTCAGCCGGCTGCTTCACGACGAACTCGGCCTGACCTTCTACGAGTGGCGGACGCAGCTGCGGGTCTGTCACGCGCTCGTCCTGCTCGCCGACGGCCAGGACACCACCCGGGTCGCCTACGCCTGCGGCTGGGCGAACCCCAGCGGCTTCATCGCGGCCTTCACCAGCATCATCGGTACCACACCGGGCCGCTACCGAGCCGGCGGCGCCCCGCCGGCCACCTGATCCCGCACGAGGCGGGTCCGCCGGATCCGGCCGCGTCGTTCCCAGGGAAAACCGGTTGGCCGTAAGAACGGCCGCCGCTAGTCTTCGGTAAGCCGTGCTAGAGAACGAGGAGGTGGTACCCGTGAAACGATCGACATGGGTGCTCCCCTCTGGGGTCACGGCCGGGCGGTAGGTCGCCGGGAGCGCCGTTCACGCGCATTCCCGAAAGGCACGACCATGCGATTCACCTCTGAACAGCGCCTCGACGACGGCGTACTCGAACGCGAATTCACCCTCGGCGAGGTCCCCGGCGTCCTGTGGACGCCCGGATCACCGTCCGGATCACCGCCCGCCCCGCTCATCCTGAGCGGCCACCCCGGCGGACTGCCCATGATGCGCCCCCGGCTGGCGGCCCGGGCCAGGCACTACGCGGCGCAGTACGGTTTCGCCGCGGCCGCGATCGAGCTGCCGGGGAGCGGTGACCGGCCCCGGTCGCCGGCCGCCGAACAGGCCCGCGCCGACCTGCGGCGGGCGATGAAGGCGGGCGAACCAGTCGGCGAGATCGTCGACGCCCTCATCCTCCCGCTGGCCGAGCAAGCGGTACCGGAATGGCAGGCCACCCTGGACGCCCTGCTCGCCCTGCCAGGGCTCGGCGGTCCGGCCGGGTACGAGGGGGGAGTGATCGCCATCGGCATCCGGCTGGCGGTGGCCGAGCCGCGCATCGCGGCCGCCAACTTGTTCGCCGGGAGTTTCGTGCCCGCCGCCTCGTTCGCGGAGGCGCGGCAGGTCACCATTCCGCTGCAGGTCCTGCTGCAGTGGGATGACGAAGGGAACGACCGGCAGGCGTCGCTCGACCTGTTCGACGCCTTCGGCTCGAAGGAGAAGACGCTGCACGCCAACCTCGGCGGGCACACCGGGGTCCCGTCGTTCGAGATCGACGCCGGGGCGCGGTTCTTCGCGAGGCACCTCACGTGAGGCCAGGCGGCCGGCGCCCCTGAACATCTTGCATATTCATGCAATGTGTTGCATACTCTCTCAGGGAGAGGGAGGTACCAGCATGGGCATCAGAGTCGCTGTCGCCGGCGCTAGCGGCTACGCGGGCGGGGAATTGCTCCGCCTGCTGGCCGGGCATCCCGACCTGGAGATCGCGGCGGTGTCGGCGGGCAGCAGCGCGGGCAAGCCGGTCACCTCGGTCCATCAGAACCTCATCGGACACCCCGCGTTCGACGGCAAGGACTTCCAGCCGACCAGCGCTTCCGTCCTGGGCGACGCCGAGCTGATCTTCATGGCCCTGCCGCACGGCGAGTCGGCCACCTTGGCGCAGCAGCTGCCTGACGCGCGGATCGTCGACCTGTCGGCCGACTTCCGGCTGGGCGACGAAGACGCCTGGCACCAGTTCTACGGCGAGGTCGCCTACGCCGGCCGCTGGGCCTACGGGCTGCCCGAGCTTCCCGGCGCGACGGAGAAGATCAAGGCCGCGCGCACCGTCGCGGCCCCTGGCTGCTACGCCACCACCGCCATCCTCGGGCTGGCTCCGCTGCTCGCGGCCGGCCTGGCCGAGCCGTCCGACATCGTGATCGTGGCCGCCTCCGGCACTTCGGGCGCGGGCCGCTCGCCCCGCGTCGACCTGCTCGCCAGCGAGATCATCGGGTCGATGTACGCCTACAAGGCCGGCGGCACCCACCGGCACACCCCGGAGATCGAGCAGGCTCTGTCCGAGGTCGTGCCGGGTCAAACCCCGGTGACCCTGTCGTTTACCCCGACGATGGCGCCGATGCCCCGCGGCATCCTCGCCACCAGCACGGCCCGGCTCACGCCGGCCGCCGCCAGCGAGCCCGGCGACCTGACGGCCGCGCTGCGGTCAGCACTCAACGACGCCTACGGTGACAGCCCGTTCGTCCACCTCCTGCCCGCCGGGCAGTGGCCGGCCACCAGCTCGGTCTACGGCTCGAACGGCGCCCACCTTCAGGTCGCGGCCGACCCGCACGCGGGCCGCGCCGTCGTCATCTCCGCCACCGACAACCTCGGCAAGGGCGCGGCCGGCCAGGCCGTGCAGATCGCCAACCTCATGCTCGGCCTGCCCGAGACGGCCGGCCTCACCACCCATGGAGTAGCGCCGTGAGCGAGCGTGCGAGCGAACCAGTAAGCACTGTGTGTCCGCGAATGCGGACGCCGAGCGCTAGCGAGGCTTCCGTATGAGCGAGCGTGCGAGCGAACCAGTAAGCACTGTGTGTCCGCGAATGCGGACGCCGAGCGCTAGCGAGGCTTTCGTATGAGCGAGCGTGCGAGCGAACCAGTAAGCACTGTGCGTCCGCGAATGCGGACGCCGAGCGCTAGCGAGGCTTTCGTATGAGCGTTACTGCAGCACAAGGGTTCCGGGCGGCCGGCGTGGTCGCGGGCCTCAAGACATCCGGCGACCGGGACGTCGCGGTCGTGATCAACGACGGGCCGTCCCGCGCCGCCGCCGCGGTCTTCACCAGCAACCGGGTGCAGGCCGCCCCGGTGAAGTGGACCCGCCAGGTCGTCAGCGGCGGCCGGGTCCGCGCGGTGGTGCTCAACTCGGGCGGCGCCAACGCCTGCACGGGTCCCGGCGGCTTCCAGGACACCCACGCCACGGCCGAACGGCTGGCGGCCGACCTCGACGACTCGCCGGGCGAGATCGCGGTCTGCTCGACCGGGCTGATCGGCGAGCGGCTGCCGATGGACCTGCTCCTGCCCGGCGTGGACGCGGCCGTGGCCGAGGCCGACCGCGGCGGCGGCGTCCACGCGGCCGACGCGATCCGTACCACCGACACGATCATCAAGATCGCTTTCAGGCGCGAGGACGGTTTCACCGTCGGCGGCATGGCCAAGGGCGCCGGCATGCTCGCGCCGTCGCTGGCCACCATGCTGGTCGTGCTCACCACCGACGCCGATCTGACGGCGGAAGAACTCGACGCGAGCCTCCGTTCCGCCACCGCCGTCACCTTCGACCGGCTCGACTCCGACGGCTGCATGTCCACCAACGACACCGTGCTGCTGATGGCGAGCGGCGCGTCCGGTGTCAAGCCGGACAAGCGCGACTTCACCAGGGCGCTGACCGAAGTCTGCGCCGACCTGGCCCGCCAGCTGCAGCGCAACGCCGAAGGCGCCTCCAAGTACGTGACAATCGAGGTCGTCGGCGCGGCCAGCGAGCACGACGCGGTCACCGTCGGCCGCAGCGTGGCCAGGAACAACATGCTCAAGTGCGCACGGGCCGGGTCCGACCCCAACTGGGGCCGGGTGCTGACCGCGGTCGGCACCACCGACGCGGCCTTCGACCCCGACCGGCTCAACGTGGCGATGAACGGCATCTGGGTCTGCCGCGGGGGCACGCCGGGCGACGACCGCTCCAAGGTCGACCTCAGCGGCAAAGAGGTCACGATCACCGTCGACCTGTCGGCGGGCCCGCACAGCGCCGTCATCCTCACCACCGACCTGACCGAGGCCTACGTGCACGAGAACTCGGCCTACTCGACATGACGATCGTGATCTCCGAGGGCAGGGACGCCGCCCGCCGGGCGGCGGCGACGGCCAAGGCGGGCACGCTGATCGAGGCGCTGCCGTGGCTCAGCCGGTTCCACGGCGAGACGGTGGTGATCAAGTACGGCGGGCACGCGATGACCGCCGACGAGCTACGGGCCGGCTTCGCCCAGGACCTGGTGTTCCTGCGCCACGCTGGCCTGCGCCCGGTCGTCGTGCACGGCGGCGGCCCGCAGGTCACCAGCCACCTGGACCGGCTCGGGATCGACTCGGTGTTCACCGCGGGGCTCCGCGTAACCACCGAGGAAACCATCGACGTGGTCCGTATGGTGCTCAACGGCAAGGTCAACAAGGACATCGTGGGCCTCATCAACCGCTACGGCCCGTACGCGGTCGGGCTGTCGGGCGAGGACGCCAACTTGTTCACCGCCGAGCGCAAGTACGCGACGGTGGACGGCGAGCCGGTGGACATCGGCCTGGTCGGCGAGATCACCAGCGTCGACGCTTCGATGGTGCGCGCGCTGCTCGACAACGGGCGGACGCCGGTCATCTCAAGCGTCGCCCGCGGCGCCGACGGACCAGAAGGCGTCAACACCGTCTACAACGTGAACGCGGACACCGCCGCCGCCGCCCTCGCCGTCGCCCTCGGCGCGGCCAAGCTGGTCGTGCTCACCGACGTGGAGGGCCTCTACCGCGACTGGCCGAACTCCGACGAGGTCATCAGCCAGCTCGACGACGGCGACCTCGAGAAGCTGCTGCCGTCGCTGTCGGCCGGCATGATCCCCAAGATGGAGGCCTGCCTGACCGCGGTCAGGGGCGGCGTGCCGCACGCGCACGTCCTCGACGGCCGCCTCAGCCACGCGATCCTGCTGGAGATCTTCACCGACTCGGGGATCGGCACCATGGTGATTGGAGAAGACCAGGCATGAGCGAGAGCCCTCTGCTGACCGAAGGCGAGGCCCTCCGGCAGCGGTTCGCGGCCGTGATGATGGCCAACTACGGCACCCCGCCGCTCGCGCTCGCCCGCGGCGAGGGCAGCCGGGTGTGGGACGCCGACGGCAACCGCTACCTCGACCTGATCGCCGGCATCGCGGTGTCCGCCCTCGGTCACGCGCACCCGGCCATCGTCAGCGCGGTGACCGAACAGGTCGGCAAGATCGCGCACACCAGCAACCTGTTCCTGCACGAGCCCGGCGTGCTGCTGGCCGAGAAGCTGCTCAGCCTGCTGCACGCCGACGCCCGGGTGTTCTTCTGCAACTCGGGCACCGAGGCCAACGAAGCGGCGCTCAAGGTCGTCCGCCGCAGGCAGGGCCGCTCCCGGCCGGTCATCGTCGCGGCCGACCACAGCTTCCACGGCCGCAGCATGGGCGCGCTCGCCATCACCGGCAAGGACTCGATCAGGGAGCCCTTCGGCCCGTTCGGCTTCGACGTCCGCTGGGTGCCCTACGGCGACCAGGCCGCGCTCGCGGCCGCCGTCGACGACCAGGTCGCGGCCGTCTTCCTCGAGCCCGCCCAGGGTGAGGGCGGTATCGTGCCGGCGCCCGCCGGCTACCTCGCCGCCGCCCGCGCGGCCTGCGACAACGCGGGCGCGCTGCTGGTGCTCGATGAGATCCAGTCGGGCATCGGCCGCACCGGCGCGTGGTTCGCGCACCAGGCCGAGGGCATCGTGCCGGACGTCATGACGCTGGCCAAGGGACTCGGCGGCGGCCTGCCGATCGGTGCTTGCGTCGGCTTCGGCGACAGCGGCAGCGCCCTCACGCCGGGCGACCACGGCTCCACCTTCGGCGGCAACCCGGTCGCCTGCGCCGCCGCCCTCGCGGTCATCGACACGATCGAGCGCGACGACCTGCTCGCGAACGTCAAAGCGGTCGGCGAGACGCTCGCCAGCGGAATCACCGGGATAACGCACCCGCTGCTCGGCGGTGTCCGCGGCACCGGCCTGTGGCTCGGCGTGGTGCTCAACCAGCCCGCCGCCCCCGCCGTCAACGCCGCCGCCCGCGAGGCCGGCTTCCTGGTCAACGCGGTGCAGCCGGACGTGGTGCGGGTGGCGCCGCCGCTGATCCTCACCGCCGCGGAAGCGGCCGAGTTCGTCACCGCGCTGCCCGCCATCTTGACCGCGGCCAGCGAGCAGGAAGGTTAGGCATGCCCAGGCATTTTCTCCGCGACGACGACCTCAGCCCGGCCGAGCAAACCGAAGTGCTCGACCTGGCCAGGGCGATGAAGGCCGACCGGCTCGGCTTCCGCCCCCTGGCGGGACCGAAGACGGTCGCGCTGCTGTTCGACAAGCCGAGCCTGCGCACCCGGGTCTCGTTCACCGTGGGCGTCGCCGAGCTCGGCGGCATGCCGCTCGAGATCGACACGACCAAGACGCACATCGGCCGGGGCGAGACGATCGCGGACATCGCCCGGGTGCTCACCCGCCAGGTCGCCGCGATCAGCTGGCGCACCGCCGGCCAGAAGCGGATCGAGGAACTGGCCGCCGCGAGCACCGTCCCGGTGATCAACACGCTGACCGACGAGTTCCACCCGTGCCAGATCCTGGCCGACCTGCAGACGGTGGCAGAGCGGTTCGGCTCGCCCGCGGGCCGCACGCTGACTTACGTGGGCGACGGCGCGAACAACATGGCGAACTCCTATCTGCTCGGCGGCGCGACCGCCGGCATGCACGTCAGGATCGGCGCCCCGGCCGGCTACCAGCCAGATCCGGCCGTCGTCGCCCGGGCGCAGGAGATCGGCGCCGCGACCGGCGGCTCCGCGACCGTCCTCGACGACCCGGCCGTCGCCGCCAAGGGCGCCGACGTGCTGGCGACCGACGTGTGGGTGTCGATGGGGATGACGGACGCGCCCCAGCGGACCGCCGCCCTCGCACCGTTCCAGCTCAACGGCGAACTGCTCGCGCTGGCGGCGCCGGACGCGATCGTGCTGCACTGCCTGCCCGCGCACCGTGGCGAGGAGATCACCGCGGAGCTGATCGACGACCCCGCCAGCCTCGTATGGGACCAGGCGGAAAACCGGCTGCACGCGCAGAAGGCGCTGCTCGCCTGGCTCCTGGAGCGGGCCTGATGGCCACCCCGGTCGCGCCCGCCACCAAGGCGGCCAGGCAAGCGCGGATCAGCGCGATCCTGGCCAGGGAGCAGGTGCACTCCCAGGAGCAGCTGGCCGGCCTGCTCAGCCAGCACGGCGGACTGCACGTCACCCAGGCGACCCTGTCCCGCGACCTCGACGAGCTCGGCGTGGTGCGGCTCCGCGCGGCCGACGGCACCCTCGTCTACGCGCTGCCAGGAGACCCAGGCGGGCACGGGTCACCCCCCGGTACCGCCTTCGACTATCCAGAACGGGAGCAGCTGACACCGTCCCCCAATGTTTCCCCGCCGACCGGGAACCCCGGCGCGGCTGACGCCCGTGCCAGGGACTCCGGGTACGGGAACACCGGGACAGGAAACCCAGGGCCCGGCAACTCGGGGTCGGGTACGCCCTCCCGCCTGGTCAGGTACCTCAAGGAGCTGCTCACCTCGGCCGAGGCGAGCGCCAACCTGGTCGTGCTGCGCACCCCGGCGGGCGCCGCCCAGTTCCTGGCCTCGGCCATCGACCACGCCGCCTGGCCGTCCATACTCGGCACGGTCGCGGGCGACGACACGGTCCTGGTCATCTCGCGCGACCCGGCGGGCGGCGAGGCCCTGGCGGACGAGTTCCGCCGCCAGGCGGAGCGACGACGTTAGCCCGCGACCCAGGTCGCGGGCTGGACCGTCGCCTGGTCGCGGGCCGGGGTGTCGTGGGCGG
>DASYAD010000007.1:0-57752 GCA_036501515.1 Trebonia sp.
TATTCATTCGAGCGCTAACGATATGAGAGGTGGATCACATGGGGCTGACGGGACTCGTGCTGGCGGTCTGCGCGGTGCACTTCGTGCTGGGGATCGTCGGGTTCGTGTGGCTCAGGATCCGCCACTGGTGAACCCGCCGCCGCCCCCTGCACGGCGTTGACGCCGATGGCGCCCACGCCGCAGGCGCGGCCCTAGCGGGAAATGCCGGGCACGCTTTCCCTATTGACGACAAGCCGGGCGAAATGCCCGACGTCACATTGTCATTTAGATGCACGGTGACCGGGGCGGGCTTGCAGCGTCTTCCTGTATAAAGTAGCGGGACGCCACGGGGGCGGTGCGCGTCGCATTTAAGCCTTATCCTCGCATGTAATTGCAATGTGAGCGCTTAATGTCATCATCACGCCCGCGCACCAGAATGCACGCCGAAATCAAGGCGACGATGTACGGGGGGAAATATGACCGGCGGCATGGCCACGCCCGATCCCGCTGCCAGCGGGAACGGCCCGGCCTGTCAGGGAAGTCGCGGCAGCTCGGCCGAACCGGACACCCTGGAGCAACTAGCCGGCCTCGCGGCGCTGCGGGCACTCGCGGCGATACAGCAGCAAGGCAGGCAAGCCAGTGCCGAGACGATGATCTTGCCGCCGGTTCCGCCGCAGGCGCGCCGCGAGATCGGTCCCCAGGCTGCGCCCTCGCGCTTGTCCGCCTGGTGGCGGGCCATCACGAACACGCGCGCGGACCGCGGCTCAGACTGATATCGCGCGGCCGGCCGCCGCGTTTTATCGTCGCGGTAGCACAACGCCGAGGAGGACGCGCCATGGCAACCGAACTCGAGCACTTCCGGGGGTGGTCAACGTCGTCACCGGCCTGTCCCGGGATACCGGCGCGGCGCTGGCCGCGCACCCCGGCGTGAACAAGGTCGCGTTCACCGGCTCGACCGCGACCGGCCGGGCGGTGGCTCATGCCGCGGCGGAGAACATCAACAAGGTGACGCTTGAGCTTGGCGGCAAGTCGCCTCAGGTCGTCTTCGCTGACGCTGACCTCGCGGGACCCGCGACCCCTTCACCCTCGGCTGAGGCCGGACGGTCGGCCAGCCGGCGCCGGGCAGACGGCTGACGTGACGGAGGAAGCTCCCTCCGTTCCTCCTGATGAAGGGTTTCGGTTGTGCGGGAGGAGACAGCCGCCGCCAGGGTACGGTGGTGCCGCGGCCGGCCGGCGGCCAGCGGAACATCGCGGAGGCAGTGACCGTGCCGAGCTTCTCCTTCACGCCGCAAGGGCCGTTCTCGCTCGCCGCGAGCATCCGCTTCCTTGACGGCTTCACGCCCGCCGCCTACGAAGACGCGGGCGACCGGGTGCTGCGGCTGGCTTTCCCCGCCGATGACGGCAGCTCCGTCATCGGCGCCGCCGTCCGCCAGCGGGAGAGCACTGACGGCAGCCCCGCCGTAGTGCACGCTGACTGCACCGTCCAGCGCGGACGGGGCGCCGGCCCAGGCGGCCCTAGCGGCCCTGGCGCGGAACCGCTGCCGCCCGCGGCGGTCAGGGCCCAGGTCGCCCGCATCCTGTCGCTGGACATCGACGGCACCGGCTTCCCCGCCGTGGGCGCCGCGGACCCGGTGGTCGCGGGCCTGCAGGCCGACTACCCGGGTCTTCGCCCGGTCTGCTTCTTCTCCCCCTACGAGGCCGCGGCCTGGACCATCATCGGCAACCGTATCCGGATGACGCAGGCCGCCGCTGTCAAGGCCCGCATCGCCAGCGAACACGGCACGCCGGCCGAAGTCGACGGGCAGGTCGTGCACGCCTTTCCCGCCCCGGCCGTGCTGAGCGGCCTCGACGACCTTCCTGGCCTCAACGACGTCAAGGCAGCGCGGCTGCGTGCCCTCGCTGACGCCGCGCTTGAGGGGCGGCTTGACGCCGCCGCGCTGCGGTCACAGCCCGTCGACGCGGCCCTGGCCGCGCTGCGCGAGCTGCCAGGGATCGGGCCGTTCTCGGCCGAGCTCATCCTCATCCGCGGCGCCGGGCATCCCGATGTGTTCCCGCGTCACGAACCACGGGTGCACCGGGCGACCGCCGCCGAGTACCGCCTCGACCCCGCGCACGCCGGCCCCGAGCAGCTGGCGGCCGTCGCCGCGGGCTGGCGGCCGTACCGGAGCTGGGTCGCGCTGCTGCTGCGCGCCCGCGCCGCCGAGCAGTACGCGGAAGCGACGGCCGCCGGCCGGTTACGGCGGCGTTACCTGGCCGGCGTCGACTGGCGGGTATGTCACGAGGACGCGGGGACGGCGCTGGCTCCGGCGAGCAGGCCGAGCGCGGCCGCGACCGCGGCGTCGAGGCTGAGCGCGCTGACAGCGGCTGCCTCGGGCCCGAGGACGGCCCGCAGGTCGGCGACCGCCCGGCCCAGTGTCGCGGGCGCGGGCCGGTCGCCATTGCTTCTGATGAGCGCGGCGGTGGCCAGGATCGGGCCGAGTGCGGACCCGCCGCCGAGGCCGGCGGCGTGCAGCACGAGGACGGCGGTCTCCAGGGCGATGGCGAACGGGAAGCCGAGGGACATGGACCTGGTGGCCTCGATGGCGGCGGCGCTGCACCGGGCGGCTCCTGCGAGGTCGTCGTGCGCGAGCAGCGCTCGCGCGAGAACCGCGCGGATCAGCGGCACTTCCCGTTCGACGCCTAGCTCGCTGGCCTCGCGGTCGGCCGTCGTGCCGAACTCCACCGCGGCCGGGATCTCGCCGTCGGCCAGGGCGACGCCCGCGGCGGCCGACAGCAGCACGACCCGGGCGATGCGCTGAGGGCCGGCGTGCAGCGGCAGCGCCTCGGCGATGTAGGCGCGCGCCTCGTCAAGCGCCCCGACCTGCCAGCACACCATGGCCGCAGTCGGCAGGGCGATCGCCAGCTGCTCAGCCGAGGCGCCGCGGCGGCACAGTTCGATCGCGTCGCCCGCGTAGCGGGCGGCCGCCGGGTCGGCGCGCTCGGCCAGCACGCTGCCCAGCCCCATCGCCGCCGATACCTGCACGTCGACGTCGAACGGCGCGGCCGCCTCGATGGACAACCGGACGTGCTCGACCGCTTCGGCGCCGCGGTCCATGTCGTCGAGCAGGCCGGCCAGGAAGATCAGCGCCCGGGCGCGGTAGGAGTCGCGAGCGCCGTCGAGCATCCGCACCGCGCTCTGCAGGTCGCGCAGCGCCTCGGCGGTGTCACCTGACCAGTAGCTCAGGTAGCCGAGCGCGTAGGTCGCGTACGGTGTCCACGGTCCCGCCGGCCGTTCGGCGGTCAGCCGGGACAGCCAGAAGCGGCCTTCGTCGACGTTGGTGGCGGCGAAGAAGCGGTGCAGCCGGAACGCCAGCTCCTGGCAGCGGTCCAGGTCCGCGCGGCCGCTGAGCCCGGCCCCGAACAGCGAGCGGACCGAGCCGGCCAGCTCGGTGATCTCGGTCAGGAAGGGCCCGGGGGCAGCCCGGGCGTCGTCCGGCAGCCTGCCGCGGATCGCGTCGGCCAGCCGCTCGTAGGCGGCCTGGTCCTCACCACGGGCGACGAGCAGCTCGCGGGCGAAACGGTGCAGGTCGTCGTCCTGGTCGTAGCGCCAGCGCGGCCCGGTTCGGTCGACCGACAGCATTCCCCTGGCGGTCAGCTCGCGCAAGATCCGCACCACCCGCAGCGGCGCGATCCGGCCGCCGGCCACCACCTGACGTACCAGTGGCAGGCCTGACGGCCCGTCGAGGACGGCCAGCCGCCTGAAGACGGCCGCTTCGTCCTCGTCGAGCAGCTCGTAGCTGCTGCGCGCGATCGAGCGCAGCCCGTCCGCCTCGTCGCTGAACTCGCTGAGGTGGTCGAGCAGGTCCCCGGCGGGCATCGCGGCCAGCTGCGCCGCGATCAGCTCAAGCGCGAGCGGCAGGCCGCCGCAGCGGCGGCACAGCGCGATCAGGTGCGGCGCCACCGCGTCGTCGACCGTGAGGTCGCCGCCTGCCTCACGCACCCGGTCGACGAGCAGGCGGACCTGGCCGTTGCCGAGCAGGCCGCCCGCGACGTCCGGCGGTGGCAGCGGCACGAGCGAGAGCAGCCGTTCACCGTCGGCCGACAGCGGCCGCCTGCTTGTCGCCACGATCGTCAGCATCGGCGCCCGCGCCAGGAGCGTCACCACCAGGGAGGCCACGCCGTCGACGACGCCCTCGCAGCCGTCGAGCACCAGGAGCACCCGGCCGAGCGGCGCGAGGTAGTCGGCCAGCGCTAGCGCGGC
The DNA here is from genome assembly GCA_036501515.1 of Trebonia sp. Classification (GTDB taxonomy): domain Bacteria; phylum Actinomycetota; class Actinomycetes; order Streptosporangiales; family Streptosporangiaceae; genus Trebonia. The sequence goes on from DASYAD010000007.1 coordinate 4,220, forward strand.
GTCGTCGGTGCCGAGCGGCACCCCGATTTCCAGGGCCACGCTGGACGCGACAAGCACGTCGTCGGCGACTGAGGCCAGGGGCACCCACAGCCGCCCGCCCGCGAACCCGCCGCGCGCCGCCGCGGCGTGCACGGCAAGCCGGGACTTACCGACGCCGCCCGTTCCTGTCACGGTGACGAGCCCGGGGCCGGCGACGGCCGCGGCCAGCTCCGACAGCTCGGCCTCGCGTCCGACGAACGAGGACGTCTCGGCCGGCAGCCGGGCGCGGACGGCGCCACTCTGGTCGCGCAGCGCGGCCAGGTAGACCTGAACGGTTTCGCCGCTCGGGTCGATCCCCAGCTGCTCGCCGAGCAGCGTACGGCAGTGCTCGTAGGCCCGCACCGCCCCGGCCCGGTCCCCCGACCGGTCGAGGGCCGCGATCAGCGCCCGGTGGATGCTTTCGTCGAGCGGGTACGCGGCGACCGCCTGCCGAGCGGCGCTGACCGCGCGATGGTGGTCGCCGAGCCGGCTGGCGGCTTCCACCACCAGCTGCACCGCCCGCAGCGCGGTCACGTCGACGGCGCGGCGGTGCGGGCCGAGCCAGCCGCCGTCCTCACCGGGCAGGAGCTGGTCGCCGGAGAGCCCGGACAGCGGCTCGGCCAGGTCGGCCGCGGACCGCAGCCGTCCCTGGGCGAGCAGGGCGGCCGCCTGGCCCACCTGCTCGGCCGCGCGCCGCGCGTCCACCGTCACGCCGTCGGCGAGCCGGTAGCCGGCTGATGCGGTGGCGATGACCTGCTGGTCGCCGCCGCCGACAACCGCGCATACAGAACGGAGGCCGCGTATCACCCCCCGCACCGCCGCCTGCCAGGTCGGCGGGAGGTCGTCGCCCCAGATCATCGCGGCCAGACGGTCCGCCGGGACATGCCCGCCGGACAGCGCCAGGGCCGCCAGCGCCACCCGGGCCCGCCTGCCGCCGAGCGCGCGGCCGCGTACCACCGTCGTTCCGTCGCTCACCGCCACGTCGCCGAGCACGTCCACGTTCATGGACTGGGATGCTAAGTCAGCGCAGGTCACCGGGAGAATACGTAGCGTCGCGCGGCCGTCTACGTAGCCCGGCTCGCGGCAGGCTCGTCCCGGCGAACACCGGTAGATTGACGCGATGGCGGTCGAGCTGAAGGTCAGGTTCCCGGTCGATGACGCCGTGCTGTCCGACCTGCACCACCGGGCGTTCAGCCCGGACGGCCCGCATGCCTACCTGGATGAGAAGGTTCTGCGGCGGCTGTGGGCGCTGCTGTGGCTTCCGGCCCAGCTCCGCAGGGTGTGGGAGCAGAGATTCCCGGTCCTGGCGGAGATTAGCCGCGTCACGGCGACCGTGTAAGCGACCGGCAGTGGACCCACGGCACCATGATGCGGGAGCGGTCCAACCGGGGGCTCGCGGTGGTCGCCGCGAGATCCCAGGCGACCGGGCCCGAACCGGTGTCCTCGAAGTCGTGCCACAGCCAGCCGCCGTCTGGTGCGACAGCCTCCGCAGAGAGGTAGCGCGGCACGGCGTCCGCGTCGTGCTGATCGAGGCAGCTGCCATCTCCACCTCGCTCACCGACAACCACGGTGCGGTCTCGGCCGACAACCCCTGTCCCGAACAACTCGGATTCCACGAATGGGCCACCGCACGGGCGGTCCCGCATCGGAACGACCCGAAGTGCGCGCCACGGCGTTTCTCCGAGCTCGTCGCGCACGGACTGCAGGCACCTCACCCGAAAGCGCGCTACCAGGCCGGCGGCGGGGCGCGGGCCATCTCAATCCTGGGCGATCTGCCGACCGGACTGCAAGACCGGGTCATGCGACGACTGGTCGCGTCCCGCTAGATGAGTCTTTGACCCGGCAATTCCCGCGCGGAATTGCCGGGCCAAGCCGAGCGACTTCCCGAAGTGGGCCTAGTCCCTGCTGGGGTTAAACGTCGGCTTGCTCGGCGTCGCCCACGGCGATCGCGAAGCCGAGAGCGCGGAAAATGTGGCCAGCGGCCGACATCACGCGCGGCGTTCCTACGACTGGCGCGATCGCGATCATCACGCCTTCGATGTCCTCTGCGGTCAGCCCGGCCTGCTCGGCGGCTGCGGCGTTGGCCATGTAGGAGGCAGGCGGGGCGTCGACTGCGATCAGGGCCGCCAGCCGCGCCAGCATGAAGTCGCGCGGCGGAACGGAGCAGTGGTCAATCGAGGCGGTCGTGATGTCCGCAATTGTGTCGAGGACGGGCGTGTCGGTACTCATGGATCCTCCGCTGTTTGTGCAGAACGGCAGACCGCCATCCCGCGGCTGGCGAGGCCCTAAGTTCAGCATCACCGCTGACAGCCGCCATCCCCCTCGGCGGGTGACTTCGGGGCCAGTCCCTGAGGTGGGGCCGGCGAGGGTGCACGACATGGATGGCGGCCACTGTGCGGTAGGTGCCGCAGATGAGCAGCGACACCGCCTTGTCAGGGTGTTCCGAGATAATCGACTGGTGAACGCCGCCCAACGACCCCTGCCGCCGCTGAACGCCGACGAGCGCAGCACGCTCGAAGGCTGGCTCGACTTTCACCGCGCGACGCTGGCTTTGAAGTGCGAAGGACTAGACGACAAGCGGGCCGCTTCGCGTCCGTGCCGCCGTCGGGCTTCACGCTGACCGGCCTCGTCCAGCACATGGCGGAGGTGGAGCGGAACTGGTTCCGCGGGAACGCGTCGACGGCGCCACAGGCGTGTAGCGCCAGCTCTGGCCCGTTCGGTCCAGCAGGTGCAGGCCGCTGATCGACACAGGGTGCTTGCGGGTGACGTTGGCCCGATCTGTGCTGAAGGTGGCGTGATCTGCCGCGCGGACGGCTTACCGCTCGGACGACACTCGTGGCGGGACGTTCGCTTCCTGAACGCCCGGCCATCTGAAGGAGAACGCGATGAGCGGCACGTCATATGCATCAGGCCCGACTGTTGTTCTTGTCCACGGCGCATTCGCCGACGCCGGCAGCTGGGCGGCGGTGACCGAGCGCCTCGTCGCGGCCGGCGTCCCGGTGAAGGCCGTCGTCAACCCGCTGCGCGGCATCGCCGCCGACGCCGCCTATGTCGCGGGTGTCATCAGGCAGACGCCCGGGCGGGTGCTCGCGGTCGGGCATTCCTACGGCGGTGCGATCATCACCAACGCCGTCCCGCAGACCGACAACGTCGTGGGACTGGTCTACGTGGCCGCATTCGCGCCTGATGAGGGCGAACTCCTCATCGACCGCGTGGCCGCGTCGAAGGACAGCCTCCTCACCACCGCGCTGCAGGAATATCAGTACCCGGCGGGGCCCGCGGGCGAGACCGCAACGGAGGTGATCATCGACCCGTCGAAGTTCCGCGCGGTCTTCACCGCCGACTTGCCCCAGCTGCAGTCGGACGTGTACGCGCTGTCCCAGCGCCCGATCGCGGAGGCCGCGTTCAGTGAGAAGAACGGGCCCGCCGCGTGGAAGAGCCTGCCCGCCTGGGCCGCGGTCGGGACGGCCGACCTGGCCGCGGGCAGTGACGTGACGCGGTCGATGGCGCAGCGCGCCGGGGCGCAGATCACCGAGATCGACGGCTCGCACGTCATCATGATCAGCCAGCCCGACGCGGTCACCGACGTCATCCTGGCGGCGCTTAGAGCGGTGAGCTGACGCGCCACGTTCAACGGGGGCGGTGTTCCCTTCCGCCGGGCCGCCGGTTAACCTGCCAGCACGGCAGCGCAGGTCTCGCCGGCGGCCCGTGGGAGCCGCGTCTCGCTCGGGGCAGAATCCCCGGTCCGAGACGGAGCGTCAAACAGCCATGGCGAGGATGAGCCAGGGGTTGGCACCGGCCGATGAGCGGCATCGCGTCGCCGTTGTCGTGCTCGACGGGACGCTGGCACTGGACCTCGCGGTGGCTGTCCAGGCCTTCGGCCAGCGGCCCGCGGTCTTCCAGAAGATCCGGGCGGAGCACGACTCGCCTTACCAGCTCGAGCTGTGCGGGACACCGCCGGTCAACTGCCCGACACTCGGGTTCTCCCTCGGGGAACTGCACCCGCTGGCCCGGGTCGCGACGGCGGACACAGTGCTGGTCCCGGGTTTGGATACGGCCCTCGAGCCGCAGGACCCGCGGGCCCTAGCCGTAATAGCCGAGGCCGCCAGTAACGGGGCGCGGCTCGTCTCGCTGTGCGCGGGCGCGTTCGTCCTCGGGCAAGCGGGCGTGCTTGACGGTCATCAGGTCACCACGCACTGGGCGCTCGCCGAGGAGTTCCGCGCGTCCTTTCCGCGGGTCACGCTGGTGGAACAGGCCCTGTATATCGACGACGGCCAGGTGCTCACGTCCGGCGGGATGCTGGCGGCGACGGACCTGTGCCTGCATGTGCTCCGGCGGGACTTCGGGCAGGCGTACGCGAACGACATGTCCCGCCTGCTGGTGAGCCCGCCGCACCGCTCAGGCGGGCAGTCGCAGTACACCAAGAGCCCGGCCATGCCGCTGAACGGATCGCTGGCACCTGTCATGGCCTGGATGATCGATCATCTGAGTGAACCGCTGACGCTGGAGTCCGTCGCCGCCGAGGCGCATATGAGCAGCCGGACGCTGGCGCGCCGCTTCCGGGCGGAGACCGGGGACAGCGTGCAGGACTGGATCGCGCTGCGCCGGGTTGAGCTGGCCCGCGGGCTGCTCGAGGATTCCGGCATGACAATCTCGCAGATCGCGTACGCGGCGGGATTCGGTTCGACGGAGTCACTGCGGCGCCGCTTCCGCGCGGTGACCGGCACCAGCGCCAGCGGTTACCGTCAGACCTTCAGCGCCAAGGCCGGCCCGGCGTTCTGACAGCTGGCGGCGGAACAGCCGATGACGCCGCGGTTGCTTCGGCTGGGCAAGCGCGGTCAGCTCGCCTGCTGGTAGCGGTCTCTGATGGCGGCGCTCAGCGCTGGCGCTGACACGCCGAGGGCCGACAGGAGCGGCGGTACAGGACCGTCGCCCGCGGCCAGGAAGGCGAGGGCGATGTCATCGACGCCGGCCTTCTCGCCGCCGCGGGACCGTGCCGCATGGCGGGCGTTCCCGAGGGCCGTGCCGACGCCGGGCCCGTGCGGCAGGAAGTCCCCGGCGCGCCAGGCGCCCCTCGCCCGGCGCGGGTTCAGCCGGGGGTGGCGGACCCCGCGGAAAACAGGCTGAGCGGCGCGGCTGATGGCACCTGGACCGAACGATGCCTCGATGCTGGCCCGCACGGCATCGGCATCGATTCCGATGGCGGCCAGCGCGTCCCGGTCGAGGTCGCGGAAGAGCCCGGCCCCCGCCAGCCGGAGCATCTGCTCCTCGACGCGGTCCGGCGTGACACCGTACTCGCGCAGCACAGCCCCGGCCGGCTGGTCCTCGCCGGCCAGAGCCAGCAGGTAGTGCTCACCGCCGAGGTAGCGGTGGCCGAGGCGGACAGCGTGGTCGTACGCGCGGACGCAGACGGCGCCGGCGTCGCGGGTCAGGTTCCCGCCCATCAGCGCTGCCCCGTCCGCTTGCCGTGCTTGCGGTGCACGGTCTGCTTGGTGACGCCGAGCCGGACGGCGATGTCCTGCCACGACCAGCCCCGTGCCCGTGCGTTGTCCACCTGGAGGATCTCCAGCCGTTCGGTGAGCGCCCGCAGGGCTGCCACCGCGCGCAGTCCGACGTCGGGGTCGGTGCTGGCGGCGCCCTCGGTGATCTCGAGTGCGGATTCCATGCTGTCAGCATATGCTGACGGCATCTCAGCGTCAACATATGCTGACGCGCTACCGCTCGACTGCGAGTCAGAGCGCGTCGGGCAGATCGCGGCGGGTGCCTACCCCCAGCTTGGCGTAGACGCTGGTCAGGTGAGTGGACACGGTGCGGGAGGAGATGGCGAGCTCGGCCGCGATCTGCGCGTCGGTGCGGCCGGCCGCCGCGAGCACGGCGATCTGCTGTTCCCGCGCGGTGAGCACGCCGCCGCCTTGCGGGATCCAGGGGATGCGGGCGCCTTCGCAGCGGGCGTGCAGTGCGATGGCGCGCGCCAGGCTGGCCGCCGCCGGCCGGCCCTGGCCGGCGGCCCGGTGGGCGGCGCCGGCGGCATAGGCGGCCTCCGCGGCCAGCAGCAGGGCGCCAATTTCCTCGAAGGCGGCTGCCACCCTGTCGAGACGGCCGGCGTCATTTTCTGTGCAGGCCGATGCATGCTCTGCCAGCAGCAGGTACATCGGCCCTTCGGCTCGCTGCGCCGCCCGCGCGACGAGGTCGGCGGCGGGCTGCCCGCCACCGTAGCGCAGCGCGTCGTGAGCGGCGTACGCCGCTATTGACCACGCACCGCCGCCGGCCGCGGCCTCGGCGGCTCGCAGTGCGGTCGTGACGGCCTCGCCGAACTGGCCCCGCGCGGCCAGCACGGCCGCCCGGCCTTGATCCCAGTCGTACTCAAAGGCCTGGAAAACGAGCGCGCCCGCCCCGCTCCGCAACGCCCGCTCGGCCTCCTCGACCGCCCCGCAGAGCGCGACTCCGCGCACAAGAAAGGCCAGGTTGTAACGGAGGAACAACTGGTCGAACTCGTTCAGCGAGGCGACCGTGATGCGGAAGTACCTGGCCGCCGTGCGCACCTGCCCGCGGTGCAGCGCGACGACTCCGAGCGCGGACGCGCCACGGGGCGCCAGCCACGGGTCGTCCTCGGCCAGGCCCCGATCGTAAACCGCGGTGGCCAGCTGGCCCGCCTCGACCAGTTCGCCTGCGTAGACGAGCGCGATGACGTGTGCGATGGACACGCTTCCGATGGCGTAGGGGATTCGGTCGCGGACGGCCTCGATGACTGGCCGCACCTGTCTGGCCACCCTGTCGGCCGTGCTCAGGTCGCCGCGGAAGGCCGAGCCGGCGACGGCCGTCATCGCCGCGAGCGCCCGGGCCACGGCGTCGTTGGCGGTGTCGTCGAACAGGCCGGCCGCCAGGGCGGTTCCGTCTTCGAGCCTGCCGTCGAACACCAGTGCCTGCGCGTGGATCCCGAGCAGGTGGGCGACGCTCTCGGCCGACTCAGCCGCCAGCCGGGAGATCATCGCCGACGCCTCAGACAGCTGACCGTCCTGGGTCTGGGCGAACGCGCGGGCCGAGGCCACCTCCCCGCGCTGCCGCGCCGACAGGCCGTCCGGCGGCACGAGGTCGAGCCACCGTTTGGCCTCGGACACCCGTCCGAGCATCGTCAGCAGCGACGCCAGGAGAATCGGCCCGTCGATCACCGCGCCCGCCTGGACCGCGGCTTCGGCCAGCCGCTCGGCCGAGGCCGGGCTGAACGGCCGCGCAAGCCCGGCCGCCGACAGCAGGGCGGCGGCGTCGCCGCACTCGCCCGCCTCGACACGCCAGAGCGCGGCCCGGACAGCATCGCGCGGCCCGGCCGCGGGCGCCCGCCCGATGGCCCCGGCCAGTTCCAGGCGCAGCCTGCGCAGCCGCAGCGCCGGGATCTCGGCCCGCAGCACCTCACCGTAGAGCGGGTGGCCGAGGGTCACGACCGGACCGTCGACGGTTTCCTGCAGGGCGACGACGCGCCGGTCTTCAAGCGCCTCGAGCACCGGCCGGCCGACGAGCAGGTCCGCCACCGCGAGCGTGACCGGCTCCCCCACCGCGAGCAGCTGCGCGACCCGCAGTTCGGCCTGGTCAAGCTCGGCCAGCCCGCCGCGGATCAGTTCGCGCACCCCTGAGCCGAGCGGCAGTTCGCCCGCCAGTGACCACACCTCATGGCGCCGCACCAGCGCGCCGGAGTCGACCCCTGAGCGCACCAGCTCGCGCAGCAGCAAGGCGTTCCCGCCCGTGCGGCGGTACAGGAGCCGGGCCACCCGGTCCTCCACGTCGCCGCCGAGCACGGCTTCAAGCAGAGACTGGACTCCGGCCTGGTCAAACGGCGCGAGCTCGAGCCTGATGCAGCGGTCGGAGCGCCACAGCCGCTCGATGTCGGCCGGGACCGGCGCAGCGGAGCGCACCGCCGCCACCACCGCGGCGCCGGCCTCGGCCCGGTGCCAGACCTGGGCCGCGGAAGCGGCGTCGAGCAGGTGAGCGTCATCGATCAGCAGCACCGCCGGCTCGTCCGCGCGCAGCGCCTCGAACCCCTGCATCGGGAACTGGGCGGCGGCCGTCACCAGCATCAGGTGCGCGCCGCGGCCCGCGGCCGCCAGCCGCCGCCGCAGCTCGCGGAGCACCATTGTCTTGCCGACCCCGGGCTCGCCGACCAGCAGGCAGCCCGTCCCTTGCGCCGCCGCGGCGGTGATCGCCGCCAGCTCGTCACCGCGGCCGATAACCGGCCAGCCCGCCCCCATAGACAAAACGGTAGTAGCGGACGCGGCCGGCCGCGACCGCAAGCGATTACCTGGCCGTTACGCGATCGTGGGCGGGCTTCGCTGACAGCGCCGCGGCCTAGTCCCCGGGAGCGCGAGGGATGGCGAACGCGATGACGGCCGCCGCAAGCGCGGCGGCCGCGCAGAGCAGGAACAGCAGCCGGTAGGCGTGCAGCGACGGCAGCATGAACGCGCCGACCGCGACCGTGCTGGCCGCGAAGATACTGCCGCCGATCGCGCTGGCGAGCGAGCTGCCGGCGGACCTGACGAGCGTGTTGAGCCCGTTGGCGGACGCCAGCTCGGTGGCCGGGGTGTGGCTGTTGACGATGGCGGGCATGGCCGCGTAGCCGATCCCGGTGCCAGCGCCGACGATCGTGACACCGACCAGGATCTCCCACAGGCTGCCGGTCGCGACCATCCGCAGCAGCCAGCCGGCCGCGACGATCACCGCGCCGGTCGCCAGCGTCCGCGGACCGCCGATCCGTGCTGCCAGCCGGGCCGAGACGGGGGCCAGGACCAGCATGGCGAGACCGCTTGGCAGCATGGCCAGCCCGCCGACCAGGATCGACTCCCCGAATCCGTAGCCGGTCTGCTTCGGGGCCTCCACATAGGAGGCCGTCGCGATCAGCGACGCGAACAGCGCGAAGCCGAACAAGAGCGACGCCAGGTTCGTCAGCAGGATCGGCCGCCGCCGCAATGTCGCCAGGTCGACGAGCGGCGCCGCGATACGCCGCTCGACCAGGCCGAAGACGACCAGCAGCACGACCGACGCGACAAGCAGCCCGATCACCGCGGCCGATCCCCAGCCCCACACGGAGGTCTCGGACAGCGGAAGCAGCAGGGCGATGAGCGCGGCGCCGAGCAGCAGCGCACCGGCGTAGTCGATCCGGCCGCCCGTGCTCGACGGCGCCTCGGGCACGAAGAGGAGCAGGCCGAGGAGGGCGACGGCGCCGGCTGCCGCGGTCACCCAGAACAGTGCGTGATAGTCGAAGTGCTCGGCGATGAAGCCAGCCAGCGGCAGCCCGAGGGCGCCGCCGACGCCGAGCATCGCGCTGACGGTCGCAATCGCCGAGCCCGCCTTCTCCCGCGGCACCAGGGAGCTGAGCAGGCTGATGCCGAGCGGAATGGCGGCGGCCGACAGCCCCTGCACCGCGCGGCCGGCGATCAGCAGCGCCAGGTTGCTCGTCAACGCCGTCACCAATGACCCGACGACCAGCATCGCGACGGCGACCAGCAGTAGCCGCCGCTTGCCGAACATGTCGCCGAGACGGCCCATTACCGGCACCGCCACCGCGGCCACCAGCAAGGTCGAGGTGAGCAGCCACTGCACGTTGTCGGCGGACGTGTGCAGTGTCTGCGGCAGCTGGCCGAGCACCGGGATGAGAATCGTCTGCGCCATGGAAACCGCCAGCGCCGCCAGGCCCACGAAGCCCAGCCAGAGGCCCAGTCGCGGCGCTTTCGACGTCGCGTTCGCCTGGGTCTCGGATAGTGCGGTCACGCGTTCCTGCCCGTCTGTGAAGTCGGCCTGGCCGACGATCCAGGCGCCCGCGCGCTCGATTTGGAACGTCAGCTCCATTTTGAAACTCAGTGTCAGCATAGGGTCTAAGTACCACAGGTGCAACTGGGCGCCAGACGGGTATCCTGAGCCCGTGAGTTCCCCGCGAATCCAGAGCACGCGCGACGTGGCCAGGTCCGCGCTCCGCGCTGAGCTGGTGCAGGTCGCGGTGGAGCAGTTCCTCAAATCGGGCTTCGACGAGGTCACCGTCACGGACCTCGCGGAGATGGCCGGCGTGTCGAGGAGCACCTTCCTGCGCTACGTGGGCAGCAAGGAAGACGCGGTCCTCGGCCTCGTCGAGGTCCAGGGCCAGGAGCTGGCGGCCGCGCTCGAGGCGCGCCCGGCGGACGAGCTCCCCTGGACCGCGCTGCGCCGCACGCTCGGCCCGCTGATCGGCCGGTCGCGCACCGACCCGGCCGGCGCGTACGAGGTGGCCCGCCTGATCAACGAGACACCAAGCCTGCGTGCCGGCCTCATGCAGCGCCAGCGGGTCGTCCGCCACCAGCTGGTGCCCGTCCTGATCGCCCGTGGCCGGCCCCGGCTGTCGGAGGTGCAGGCGTCGATGCTGGCCTCAGCGGCGCTGGACTGCATCAACATCGCGAACGAGCTCTGGGTCGCCAGCGGCGGCAAGCTCCGCTTCGACCAGCTGGTGAGCGACGCGTTCGACACCTTCGAGGACTGAGGAACCAGGATCAGGCGAGGCGGAACAGCGCCTCGGCGTTCCCCGAGGCGATCTTGGCGCGTTCCACGGGACCAGGGATGGCGTCGAAAAACCGCCCGGCCGCCGCCGCGTCGGGCTGGTGGAAGGGATAGTCGGTGGAGAACAGCACCCGGTCGGCCGTAGTGAAGTCGAGGGTGTGCCGCAGCAGGCGCTCCTGCAGCATCCCGCTGCTGGTGATGTGAATGTTGGTTTCGATGTAATCGGAGACCCGGCGTTCCAGGTGCTTCGCGACGCCGGAAAGACTGTCGGCCCGGTCCATCCAGAACAGCAGCATCTCGCCCCAGTGGCCGAGCACGAGCTGAAGGCCGGGATGGCGGTCAAACGTCCCCCGCAGGATCAGCCGCAGCGCCGACAGGCCTGCCTCCATGTGCCAGCCCCAGCCGAACGTCGCCAGCCCCAGGTCGACCAGCGGGCCCAGGCCCCGGTAGGCGGCATCGCGCAGCTCGTTCGACGGTATTTGCGGGTGGATGAAGACGGGCTGGCGCCAGCGCGCCGCGACGGCGAACAGGTCGTCGTAGGCGGGGTCGTCCAGCGGGCGGTGACCGGTACGGCCGTGAACCATGGCGCCGACAAACCCCAGCTGGGTGGCGCAGCGTTCAAGTTCTGCCGCAGCGGCCTGCGGGTCGCTGGTAGGCAGCGTGGCGAACGCGCGCAGGCGCTCGGGATATGCGCGGACAGCGCTGGCCGCCTCGTCGTTGGCATCCCTGGCCAGCGCGACAGCCTGGGTGGCGGGGAGGGCCTGGGTGGCGGGCGTGACAACAGACAGGATCGAGACGTCGATCCCGGCGGCGTCCATCGCCTCGATCCGGCCCTGGCCGATGTCCTCAAGCCGGGCCTGGTTATCGCCCATGGCGTTGAAGGCGACACTTTGGTCACGCGCCTGGTCCGGCAAGTCGTCGAGTGCTTTACGGATGGCGGCGCTGTTCCAGTGCTCTTCGATCGCGACGATCTTCACGTCAATGTCCTCCGGATTCAGCCCCGACCTCGCTCATCATGTGTTGAGCCAACTGTATCCCATTCGCTCAACAACGGTAGAGTGGGGGTGTGAGCGAGCCGAGAAACAGGGCGGCCAAGCGGGCGGCAACCGCGCAGCGCATTCTTGACGCGGCGCGGGCCGAATTCGGCGAGCGCGGTTTCGAGGCCGCCACCATCCGCCGCGTCGCCCAGCGCGCGGACGTCGACCCGTCGCTGGTCATGCAGCATTACGGATCGAAGGCCGCCCTTTTCGCCGTCGCCATCGAGCTCCGCGACGCGGAGGCCGGCGATGTTGAGACGCACCTGCACGACGTTCTTGACGTGCGGCTCGCGGACCTGCCGCCGGAGACCAGAGCGCTCGTCAGGTCCATGCTCACCACACCGGAGGCCGCCGACCAGATGAGCGCGTTCCTGAACGAGCGGGTCGCCAACCTCAGCCGCGCGATGGGCGGCGACGACGCCGGCCTGCGGGCCGCGCTCATCGTCAGCAGCATCCTCGGGCTCACCATCGCCCGGCATTTCCTGAAACTGGAGGCGTTCACCGGCGCCGCGGACGCCGACATCGCCCGGGTGGCCAGGCCGTGGGTCACCACCGGGGTCGAGCCGGCCGCGCCGCATTCCCCGCCCGGCGCCCGGTCAGCGGAATTACGCAGACGTTACCGGGTCACGGTGATCTGTCAGTTACGTAACCCCGACCAGACAGGATCTCGCCGTGTCGGCATCAACCATCCGCATGACCGCGTCAGCCGGCGTCTTGCTCGCCGTCGCCGTCGCCGCCCTTTCCGGGTGCAACTCGAGCAAGAGCAGCAGCGCGTCGGCCGCTCAGCCGGCTAGCGCGGCGGCTTCCCTGGCAAGTGCGGCCGGGCTGCCGACAAGCACCGCTGGCGAGGGCAACAACGGCAGCGTCGATGCCAAGGTGTGCGCCGCGATCCAGGGCGACGTCGCGGCGATCACCAAGAACGTGTCGGACCCGAAGACGTTTCCCGGCCAGTGCGCGTTCGGCGGCGGCGCCACGACGGTCAGCTTCGACGTGAACGATCCCAAGCACTCCGGCGTGATCGACGTGATGGGCAGCGACGTGACCGCGATCAGCGGCATCGGCGACCACGCGGTCTGGGAAGACGGCGGCGGCGCGATCGTGCCGAGCCTCGGAGCCTGGAAAGGGAGCGTCAGCTGCCTCGTCCAGCCGGACAGCGACGTGAGCAACGACGACGTGACGTACACCGGAGCGCCGCCGTTCACGAAGATCAGCATCGCCGACGGCGTCGCCTACGCGCAGAAGATGGGCAAGGTCTGCACCGACGTCTTCGCCGCGGCCGGGTAACCGGCTGGCGCAACACGCGACACAGCGACGAGTCCCGGCCCCTTACTGATCGGGCCAGAGGTCTTCCGGTTCGCGCCCGCGGGTCTCGGGCAGCGCCCCACCCGGTCGGCCAGCCAGCGTCCGGCCAGCAGCCCTGCCAGCACGGCGACACCGGACCCGGGCACCAAGGCGCCGCCGCCTCCACCCTGCGGAGGACGGACGGTTCCACCCGGGTCCCACCTGTGGGTTGACGAGACCCGCGGCCGCTGAGCGGATAGTCGAAGACATGACGCTTACTGACTGGATCATCGACATCGCCCTCGTCCTCGTCGTCTTGCGGCAGCTGCGGGAGGGGCGGCTCACCGTCCGCACGTTCCTGCTTCCGCTGGCGCTGATCATCTGGGCAGGGAGCCACTACCTGCACGGCGTCCCCACCGCCGGCAACGACATGCTGCTCATCGCCCTGCTGACCGCTGTCGGCGCCGTTTTCGGGCTCTTCGGCGGCCTGCTCACCCGGGTCCGCTCACGCGACGGCGGCGTGTTCATCAAGGCGACCTGGGGCGCGGCGGCCCTGTGGGTGCTCAGCATGGGCTTCCGGATGGCGTTCGCGGTGTGGTCGAGCTACTCCTTCGGCGCCGCCCACGTCGCCAGCTTCTCGGCCGCGCACGACATCACCAGCGCCCAGGCGTGGGTGACGGCCCTGGTTCTGATGGCGTTCGGTGAGGTCGTGGTCCGCCTGGGCGTGATCTTCATCAGGGGGCAGATCGTGTCCGGCCGCGACTCCGGGCGTGACTCTGGCACGGTTCCCCCGGCGCGGGCGGCCCGGGTCGGGACCCGCTTCTGAGCGGGATGGCACAGAGCACCCGGGGCGGCCACGGCCTCCCGGGTCTTCTGCGTCCGGCGGCGGTACGCTACCAGCGAGAATTCCGGCCGGGCAGCCGGCCGGCGAGGAGGAAAGCGGCGATGCTGGCTACAGTTGCCGGGCAGACGACGGGGGCGCGGCGCGGGGTTTTCGACCGCCGGAGCCTGGCGGGCGCCGCGGTGATGGTGGGCTGCGGGGTCGGGTCCGTCCTGGGCGCCCACGGCACGGTCAGCAAGATCGTGGTCGGCGTGCTGATGCTCGCCGCCGAAGCCGGCCTGATCGCGGCCAGGAAGTCCCTCTCGGACCGGGTGGCCGCCAGCGCGATCGGGCTGACCATCGTCGCCGGCCTGGCGGCCACGGTGCTCGCGCCGAACGGCCTCGGTGAGGTCCCTGTGCTGGCCGGCGTCGCGAGCCTGCCGCGCTACGTGCCAGCGGGCCGGGTGCGCACGGCCGCGATCGGCACGGTCTCGGTCGCGTTCGGCGTGTCGATCGCGGTTATCTCGCACAGCTGGGTCGGCCTGATGGCCGGCATCGGTGCCTGGGCGCTCGCCGACCGTTCGATCGAGCACGCGGCTTTCCAGTCCGAACGGGACCGGGCGCTTTCCTTGCTGGCCCAGGTTGAGGCGTCCCGTGACGCGCAGAGCGCGGCGGCGGCGGCCGAGGAACGGAACCGGATCGCCGGCGAGATGCACGACGTGCTGGCGCACAGCCTGGCAGGCCTGTCCATGCAGCTGCAGGCCGCCCGGGCGGTCGCGGCCAGAGAGGGCGCTCCCGCCTCAGTCACCGGCCCGATCGACCGCGCGGCCGAACTCGCCCGTGACGGCCTGCAGGAGGCGCGGGCCGCGGTCGGCGCCCTGCGGGCGACCAGGCTCCGCGGCCTTGACGACTTGCCTGGCCTGGTCGAAGACTTCCCAGGGGACGTCAGGCTGGAGATCACCGGGCAGCCGGGGCGGGTCGGCGCCGACGCCGGCCACGCCGTCTACCGGATGGTGCAGGAGGCCATGACGAACGCCGCCCGCTACGCAACCGGGAGCGCCGTCGAGGTTAAAGTGGCGTGGAGTGCGGAGCAACTCCGCGTTCTGGTCGATGATGACGGGGTTCCTGCCCAACGGCAGCCTTCCGGGGTGACGGGGAGCGGTACCGGCATCAAGACCATGACCGGCCGGATCGAAGCCGCGGGCGGCGCGCTCAGCGCCGGCCCCGATCCGGACGGTCCCGGCTGGCGGGTGGAGGCGCGGATCCCGTTGACGGGGCGCGGCGGCGCGAATGGCGAGGTGAGCGCGTGACGATCCGGGTCCTGGTCGCCGACGACCAGGCGGTGGTGCGGCAGGGGGTCGTGCTGCTCCTGTCCACCGCCGACGACATGGAGGTGGTGGCCGAGGCCAGCGACGGGACTTCGGCGCTGCGCCTGATCCTGGACCTGCGCCCCGACGTCGCCCTGGTCGACCTGCGGATGCCTGGTCTCGACGGCACCGCGGTGACCGGGCAGGTGGTCGCGGCGGGCATCGGGGTCCGGGTACTCGTACTGACCACCTACGCCGACGACGACGCGGTGATGCCCGCGCTGCGGGCCGGCGCGGCCGGCTACCTGACCAAGGACGTCACCAGCGAGGCGCTGCTGGCCGCGATCCGGGACGTCGCCGCGGGACGGACCGTGCTCGACCCGGCGGTGCAGCAGCGCCTGGTCCAGCTCGTCGTCAGCGAGCCGGCCGCCGAGTCGCGGGTGCCGGCCCACACGGCCGAGCCGGCCGCCGAGGCCGGCGGGCTCACCCGCCGCGAGGCCGACGTCGTCCGTCTGGTTGCCCAGGGGCTCAACAACCGCCAGGTGGCCAGGGAAATGGTGGTGAGCGAGGCCACGGTCAAGACCCACCTCAACCACATCCTGGCCAAGCTGGCCATGCAGGACCGCGCGGCCCTGATCGCCTGGGCCTGGCGGCACGGGCTGGCCGACTCCGCCACGTCGTAGGGCGTGTTACGCCGCTGCGGCCCGGCGGTGGCCAGCCGCCTGGCCGACGGCGGCGAAAACCGCCTGGCCGGCGGTCACAGCGGAGCGCACGCGATTGCCTGGCGGATCGCCGCGGCCGGGTCGCCGCGATGGTAGACACGCTCGCTCGGCTCGATGTTGTCGAGGAACTCCTGGTACCGCAGAGCCGACGTGAGATGCCCCAGCGGTTCGGCGATCCGCAGGGCGTCGGCCGGACGTGACCGGGGCACGGCCGCGCTCCAGGCGGCCGTCCACGCGCCGGCCGCCGCGCCGCGCCGGCCGGGCGGCAGCCAGCCGATCGCGCGCAGCCCGTCGAACACGGGGTTACCCAGGTACGCGTCGGCGAAGTCGAGGACCACGGGCGCGCCGCCGCCGCGGCGCCAGTTGCCGGGGTGGAAGTCGCCGTGCACCACGGTGTCGGGCAGGCCGCAGTCAGCCAGCATCTCCCACCGCGGGTGCAGGCGGCGCGCGGCGGCCAGTTCGGCGGCACTGAGCTCGGCGCCGGCCGGGCCGTCGAGCAAGTCGCTGACGGCGGCGGCCAGGACCCGCGGCCGACGGTCAGGGACGGCGGACGGCAGCTGGCCGATGCGGGCCTGGGCGGCCGTGAGGCGGCGCAGCGCGTCCGCCGCGGTTTCCGCGGATGCCTCCCAGCAGTCAGCCCCTGGGATGTCGGCAAGCAGCAGGCGGTCCGGCGCGGCGGCCAGCACAGACGGCACCAGAGAGGGGTCGACCTGGGCGAACGCGGCGATCGCGGCCGGCTCGGCGGCCGCGAAGGCCGGGATGGCCTTGAGCCAGACCGGACCGCCGGCCGTCGGCAGCTGGAACAGTCCTGACAGGTTCCAGGTCTTGCGCTGCACGGGGCGGCCGGTCAGGACGACCTGCCTGGACGCCCACTCAAGCAGTTCCCGCACGCCGGCCGCGCGCGCCCAGGGCATCCGCAGCGGGCTGTCGTCATCGGCGAAGTCGCAGGGTGCCAGGTTCCCCGGTGGACGGCATGCCTCGGCGTGGTAGGTGACATGGCCGTCGCGCGCCCCGTCAGCCCCCTCGACGGTGAGCAGCCGCAAGACCACGGCAGGGCCGCCCAGCACTTGCTCGACGTGCGCCACCACAGGCTCGACCTGCGCCCACCACGGGACATCGACAGGAAACGGTCCGACCACGCCGGCGCACTCGCCCCTATACGTCACGACCACGCTCACCACGCGTCCCATTCAGCTAGTGTGACGGCACGGCCAGGAAACCCCTATTCAATTACGGGCCAGCGAACGACGATGACACTGCGGAATCAAGGCGTGAGACCAGACGCCGCGAGTGCGCTCACCGCTCCGGCGACTGCGACCGCGTCCCCGCTCCTGCTGCGCGCGTGGACGGAGCAGGACATCCCCGCACTGGCAGCGGCGCACCGGGATCCGGTCCTGCGGCAGTGGCTGCGCCACCCGGTCTCGGCGGAAGTGGGGTACTGGGTCGCCGCTCCCGCGCGAGGACAAGTCGTTGCACCGCGAGCCCTGGACGCCGTCCGCGCCTGGTCCTTCAGCCTCCCGAGCCATCCAGGGCTTCGGCGTAACCGGTCAGGTCCTCATCGAGTATCTGGTCGAGCAGCTCCGCACGGTGGTGATTCTGGACGTACTCGCGACAAGGCGATTACCGCAGCGGCGGCTCCGACGGCCGCCCGCCCGCGTTGGCTCGGCTCGGAAGGGAATGATGTGACTGATCAGGCTATTGATATGGAAATTTTTGGCTAATTGGAAACTCACATGGGTCAGAGCACGAAAAGTTACCAAGATCTTCAACTCTGCCTGCGGTTATGACGGTACTGCTGCCGTCTGCGGGCTGCCGCGGCTAGGCACGGGTGGCGATGCCCCAGACGAAGATGTCGGAGAAGGACTGGGCGACTTCCCTGACGGAGAAATGGCCGCCGGCCCGCAGCGTCAGGTACGTGTAGTTGTGCATGCCGAGCCAGGCGATGACCGCGAGGCGGGTGTCGATCGGCCGGAAATCACCCGATTCGACGCCCTTCTTGAAGGTGTCCTCGACCCGCTGCTCGTAGGCCCGGCGGCGCTGGCGGAACATCTCCGCGTTCTTGCCGGTCAGGGCGGGGAAATCGTGCAGGAAGACCCAGACGTGGTCGGGGAAGCGGAAGATGACGTCGAGCAGCTCCTCCCCCAGCATCGTGAGCTGCTCGGTCGGCGTGCCGCCCGCCAGCGCGGCCCGGTCGGCGCCCAGCATGACCTCGTCCATGACGCGGTCATGGATCGCGGCGAGCAGCTGCTCCTTGGAGCCGATGTAGTAGTAGAGGGCGCCCTTGCCGATGCCGTTCGCCTCGCACAGCTCTGTCGTGCTGGTGGCGTGGTAGCCCCGCTCGGCGAACACCTTGGCCGAGGCGTCCACGATCGCGTGACGGCGCTGCTGCCATTTGGCGCTCTTACCGTTCTTGTCCTTAACCCTGGTCTGCGGCATCCTGGCAAGCCTCGTCTGGTCGAAGTCCCCGTAAAACAACAAAATGCTCTTGACCAGTCAGTATAACGCCTGGTGGTCAACTGCCGCCGAACACGGCTTTTCCCGGCCCGTCGTCCACGAAGCTGCGCAGACCGCGGCGGGCGTCCCCGGTCGCGAAGGACCGGGCGATCAGGTCCGCCTCGAGCGCGAGACCGGCCTCGACGGGCAGGTCAGCCGCGGCGTTGACGGCCATTTTGGCATACCGCAGCGACAGCGGCCCTCTGGCGTACTTGAGCCCCTCGGCGACCGCGGCGCCGAACACCTCGGCGTCGTCGACCACCCGGTCCACCAGCCCGATGGCGAGCGCCTCGTCCGCGTCGACGGTACGCCCGGAGAGGATCAGCTCCCTGGCCCGCGCGAGGCCGACCACCCGCGGCAGCCGCTGCGTGCCGCCTGAGCCGGGCATAATGCCGAGCGATACCTCGGGCAGGCCCAGCCGGGCGGAGCGTCCGGCGATGCGGAAGTCGGCGGCGAGCGCGAGCTCGCAGCCGCCGCCGAGGGCGTAGCCGTTGACCGCGGCGATCGTCACCTGCGGGGCGGTCGCCAGGGCGTGGAAGGCGCGCTGGAGGACCCGGTTCCTGGCCGCGAACGCGTCCGGCTCCAGGTCGAGCAGCTCCTTGACGTCGGCGCCGGCCGCGAAGTGCTTCTGGCCGCCCGTAATCACCAGCGCCCGGTACGACGCGGCGGGCAGGGACGCGGTCACGGAGTCGAACTGATCCCACATGGACTGGCTGAAGGCGTTGACCGGCGGCCGGTCGATTCTGAGCACCGCCAGACGCTCGTCGTCGGCGTGCGGTACAAGCCGCACCTGGTGGCCGTCGTCGTGGCCGGTCATCGGTATCCCTCCTTGCTCCGCCCGCGCGGCGCTACCTGCGTTTCTACCATGTACCGACCAGTCAGTAAGGGAGATAGGAGCCGAAAAGGAGAGCGGGTGAGAGGTAGAGGGAAAGGACAGCGGGGTCAGGGGCGGAAGTAAAGGACAGCTGGTCAGAAGGAAGGGCGGCGGGCGGCGGGCGAAGGGCGGGAGGAAAGCGTGGCAGGCGAACGGTGGGTGCTGGGCGCGGGATGGGGGGAAGTGAAGGGCGGCGCGCCGGCGGCTAGCCGACCTGGGTGCTGCGGCCGGCCCAGTAGGGCGCGCGGAGCTGGCGCTTGAGGACCTTGCCGGACCCGGTACGCGGCAGCTCGTCGGTGAAGTCGACCGACCGCGGCACCTTGTAGCTGGCCAGCGCCTCCCGGGCGAACGCGGTGATCTCCTCGCCGGCCAGGGCCGAGCCCGCCGCCCGAACGACGGTGGCGTGCACGATCTCACCCCATTCCTCCGACGGAATCCCGAACACCGCGACGTCGTATATCTCTGGATGCTGGTCGAGCGCGGCCTCGATCTCGGCCGGGTAGATGTTCATGCCGCCGGAGATGATCATGTCGGTCTTGCGGTCGCAGATGTAGAGGTACCCCTCGTCGTCCCAGTAGCCGATGTCACCGACCGTGTGGAAGCCGCCGCGGCTGCTTGAGGCATAGCTGGCGTCATTCTTGTAATAGGTGTCGAACGCCGCCCGCGACCGCACGAAGACCTCGCCTGTGTGGCCGGGCCCGGTCCCGGTGACCTCGCTGCCGTTGTCGTCGAAGAGCTTGATCTCGATGCCGGGAGCGGGCTGGCCGCAGGATCCTGGCTTGCGCAGCTGGTCCTCGGGGCGCAGCACGGTGTCCACGCCGAGTTCGGTCGAACCGTAGATCTCGAACAGCGACTCGGGCGGGAAGTCGGCCACGTACTGCTGCTTGAGCGCGTAGCTCCACGGGGCCGCGTTGGCGATCATGACGTGCATGGAGGAGCGGTCGTAGCGGTCCTTGACCTCCTTGGGCAGCGCGCAGATCATCCGGACCAGCGCCGGGGCGGAGAACGTCGAGCTCGCGCCGTACTTGTCCACCAGCCGTAGCCAGTCCTCGGCGTCGAACCGGCGCTGCACGATGACCGTCTGGCCGAGGAGCAGGGCGGCGCCCATGAACGCGCTCGGACCGCTGTGGTACAGCGGCCCTGAGGTGATGTAGATGTCGTCGGGCCGGAAGCCGAACTGGCCGAGCAGCGCGCCGAGGACCTCCGGATCCTGCGGGCCGGCCCGGAACGCGCCCTTGGGCTTGCCCGTGGTGCCTGAGGTGTAGATCATCGAGCCGCCGCCCTCCGCGTCGGGCGGCGCGGCAGGCGAGGCGGCCGCGATGTCGGCGTCGGTCAGCATCCCGTCCGGGGCCGGGCCGCCGACGGCGATCACGTGCCGCATGTTCGTCAGCTGGCCGCGCAGCGCGGCGAACATCGGCGCGTGCTCGTAGTCGACATAGGCGATCTCCGCGTCACAGTGGTTGATGACGTAGAGCGCCTCCTCGGGGGTCAGGCGGTAGTTCAGCGGCACCGCGACCGCGCCGATCTTCCTGCTGGCGTTCATCACCGCCACCGCCTCAGGCGAGTTCGGCCCGCACCACAGGACCTTGGCCCGCGGCCTGGCTCCCAGCCCGAGCAGCAGGTTCGCCACCCGGTTGGAGCGCGCCTCAAGCTCGGCGTACGTCCAGCTGACGACGGTGCCGTCCGGCCGGTCGTCGATCACGCCGGGCTTGTCCGGCTGGATCTCGGCATACGTGGAAAGGGGGTCCGCCATCGCACCTGTCCCTCATGAACGCCTTCATCGGACGCCGGCGGCTAACCGCGTCCGCCGGCTAACGCCAATGTACGGAACCGGGACGGATCGGTAAATCGCCGTGAGAGGTGAAACAAGCTTCCGTTCTGTAGCCGATCTTCTGGGTATTGGGTTCTCAGGAGGTGCCCGTGGCACAGGAAGCAGAGCCCGCAGCGGTATCGCAGGCCGCCGGCGGCGAGAACGCCGCGGGCGCTGTCAGCGATGCGCGGCGGCTAAGCCCGGCGGCGGGCAACGGCGCGCCTGACGACGCCCGTCGCTGGCTGATCCTGGGCGTGGTCTGCCTCGGGCAGCTGATGGTGGTGCTCGACGCGACCGTGGTGAACATCGCCCTGCCGACGGCGCAGCGCGACCTGGCGTTTTCTAACGCCGACCGGCAGTGGGTGGTGACCGCGTACTCGCTGGCCTTCGGCGGGCTGCTGCTGTTCGGCGGGCGGCTGGCCGACCTCGTCGGCCGCAAACGCATGCTGATCATCGGCATGATCGGTTTCGCCGCGGCCTCCGCGTTCGGCGGCGCCGCCCAGAATTTCACGATGCTGCTGATCGCCCGGGCGGTTCAGGGCGCCTTCGGCGCCATGCTGGCGCCGGCCGCGCTGTCCACGCTGACGGTGACGTTCACCAACCCGGCCGAGCGGGGCAAGGCGTTCGGCATCTTCGGCGCCATCGCCGGCGCCGGGGGTGCCGTCGGCCTGCTGCTCGGCGGCATCCTGACCGAGTACCTGTCCTGGCGCTGGTGCCTGTACATCAACGTGGTCTTCGCCGTGGTCGCCGTCGCGGCCGCGATGCGCCTGCTCAGCCGCGACCGCCCGAGCCCCGGCGTGCACATCGACATACCGGGGACCGTGCTGGTCGTGGCGGGCCTGGTCTGCCTGGTCTACGGGCTGTCGGAGGCGGACACCAAGGGCTGGGGCGCGCCGCTGACAATCGGCCTGCTGATCGCCGGGGGGGTGCTGCTGGCGGCGTTCGCGCTGACCGAGCGACGGGTGGCGCATCCGCTGCTCCCGCTGCGGATCATCCTGGACCGCTTCCGGGGCGGCGCCTACCTCGCCGTCGGGCTGTCCGGTGTCGGCATGTTCGCGATCTTCCTCTTCCTCACGTACTACCTGGAAGAGATCCTGCGCTACTCCCCCGTCATCACCGGCCTTTCCTTCTTGCCGATGATCGCCGCCCTGGTCGCGGCCTCGACCTCGGGGAGCGCCCTGCTCATGCCCCGGCTCGGCCCGAAGATCCTGGTCGCGGCCGGCATGATCATCGCGGCCGGCGGCATGGTCCTGCTGGCCACCCAGCTCAGCGTGACCGCGAGCTACGCATCCGCGATCCTGCCCGCCCTGCTGGTCACCGGCATCGGCCTCGGCCTGGTGTTCTCCACCGCGCTGAACACGGCGACCTACGGCGCCGACCCGGCCGACGCCGGGGTGGCGTCGGCCATGGTGAACACCTGCCAGCAGATCGGCGGCTCGATCGGCACCGCGCTGCTGAACACCATCGCCGCCAGCGCGCTGGCCAGCTACCTGGTGACGCACGGCAGCAGCCCGGCGGCCCAGGCGGGCGCGGCCGTGCACAGCTACGTGGTCGCGTTCTGGGTGGCAGCCGGGATCTTCGCGGGCGCCGCGGTCCTCTGCGGGCTCATCCTGCCCTCCGGGATCCTCAGACACCAGACGGCCGGGGTTCCGGTCGCGGCATGACAACCACAGAGGCACAGCAGAACGGAGATGCCGGATGAGTTCCGATCGGGCCAGGCTGGTCACCGTGTCGGCCGCGTACGGGGCGGGCGGCAGCGTCATCGCCCCGGCGCTGGCCAAGCGGCTCGGGGTGCCCTTCCTCCAGCGGGCCACCAACAACACCGGGGGCGCCAGCGGACCTGAGCCGTGCTTCGAACGGCTGGAGCCCAACGAGGCGAGGCTTACCCCGGCTCACCGGCTGCTCGCCTCCCTCACCGGAGCGGTGCCGGTCGGCCCCACGCAGTCGCCGCCGCCCGCCTCCATGCAGGACGCGAGCCTGCGCGGATACTGCGAAGAAGGCATCAACCGCCTCGTCGCCGACGGGTCAGGGGTGATCCTGGGCCGCGGCGCGGCGGTCGTGCTCGGCAAGGAGCGCGGTTTTCACGTGCGGCTCGACGGGCCGCCTGACCTGCGGTTGCTGCAGGGGGCGGCGATTGAGGGGGTTGACAAGCAGCAGGCCCGCCGCCACATGGACGCCGCCGACCGGGCCCGGGACAACTACGTCCGCCGCCTGTACCGCGCCGAGCCGAGCGACGCCAAGCACTACCACCTGGTCATCGACTCCACCGCGCTCCCTCTTGAGGCCGTCACCGAGGTGATCTTGCAGGCCCTGGCGTCGTTCCCGGCCCCGGTCCCGGCACCGCGGGCCGCCGTGCCGACACAGTAGACGGCGAGGGACACCAGCGATGGCGGCAGGCGGGCGCGTCCCGTACGACGAGTTCTCCCTGTTCCGCGAGAACGCGAGCGAGTTCGGCCTCCCGTACGACGGGCCGCCTGCCGTCAGGCGCGTCTTCGCGGAGCTGGGCGACGGCCGCCGGCTGAGCGCCCTGGTCTGGGGCACGACCGCGCCCGAGCTGGTGTTCCTGCACGGCGGAGCGCAGAACGCGCACACCTGGGACACGGTGGCGCTGGCGCTGGGCCGGCCGCTGCTCGCGATCGACCTGCCCGGCCACGGGCACTCCGACGACGGGAGCCGCGGCTTCGCCGATGTCAGCGCCGACGCCGCGGACGTGGCCGCGGCGATCACGGCCCTGGCGCCCGGCGCGCGGGGCGTCGTGGGGATGTCGCTTGGCGGCATGATCACCCTGGCCCTCGCCCGGGACTTCCCCGCGCTGGTCCGGTCGGTGGTCCTGGTCGACGTCACCCCCGGGGTCAACGAGGAGAAGTCGAAGGCCATCGCGGACTTCGTGAACGGCCCCGACAGCTTCCCTGACCTCGACGAGCTGCTCGCCAGGACCGTGGCGCACAACCCCGGCCGCAGTGTCAGCTCGCTGCGCCGCGGCATCCTGCACAACGCCAGGCAGCGCGAGGACGGCAGCTGGGTCTGGCGCTACCGCCGGGCCGCGCGCCCTGGCGGCCGCCCGCCTCGGTTCCCGCTCTGGGACGCCGTTTCGGGCCTGAACGTACCGTTGCTGCTGGTGCGCGGCATGCGGCCGCAGTCGGTGGTCGACGACGCCGACGAGGCCGAGCTGCT
Organism: Trebonia sp.; assembly: GCA_036501515.1. Lineage (GTDB taxonomy): Bacteria > Actinomycetota > Actinomycetes > Streptosporangiales > Streptosporangiaceae > Trebonia. The sequence goes on from DASYAD010000007.1 coordinate 28,268, forward strand.
CCGCCGGGCGCCGTCGGCCCGGGTGGCGCACGTGCCCGACGCCGGGCACAGCGTCCAGGGCGACACGCCACTCGAACTGGCCGCGCTGATCGACGACTTCATCCCCCGCACGGCGCGCTGACGACCGGCACGGGGGCCTCGGTGCCCGTCCTCACCTGGCCGTGTTGCCCGCATCCACCCGCAGGTCCGTCCCGGTGACGAAGCGGGACTCGTCCGAGGCCAGGTAGATCACGGCGTTGCTGATGTCGTCTGGCTCGACCCACTGCGTGGGCAGCGCGTTGCTGAAAATCGGGCCGAGCGGCGGGTCAGCGGCGATCAGCTCGTCGAGGCGGCTGAGCGCGCGGGTCAGGTCTGTCTTCACCCCGGCCGGGTTGACGGTGTTCACTCTGACCGAGTGCCGTGCGAGTTCGTTGGCCAGCACGTGCGCCAGGCCGACCACGCCGTGCTTGGCGGCCGCGTAGGGCGCGAAGAACGGTGTCCCTTTCAGTCCCGAGGTCGAGCCGACGCAGATGACGGAGCCGCCGCCGGCCGCGATGAGGTGCGGGACCGTCGCCGAGATCGTGTTCCAGGTGCCGGTGAGATTGGTCTCCACGATCTCGTGCCACAGCGCCGGCGTCACCTCATCCCAGGGGTTCAGCGCGCACACGCCCGCGTTCGCGACCACGACGTCGAGCCGGCCAAGCTCGGCCACGCCGTCGGCCACCGCCGCCGCGACCGCTTCGGGATCGCGGATGTCGGCCTGCCGGGAGACGACCCGGCGGTCCTCGGCCTCCACCGCCTTGGCCGCCGCCGCCAGGTCATCGGCGCTCGCCATGGGATACTCGAGCGTCTGGTAGGCGCCGGGCACGTCGATCGCGATGATGTCGGCTCCCTCCCGCGCCAGCCGTATCGCGTGGTTGCGGCCCTGCCCGCGGGCCGCGCCGGTCACCAGCGCCACCTTGCCGGCCAAACGTCCCATGACAGTCCTGCTTTCTGTGTGCTCCCGGTCGCGGTCGCCGGCGCTTCCCCGCTGGTTAGTCCGGCTGGTCTCCGCCGGTCAGTCCGGCAGGTCCCCGCCGCCGCGGGCCAGCCATTCCTCGCGGACCTCGCGGCGTAGGATCTTGCCCGAGGGGCCGGTGGGCAGCGGCGCGCCGCGTCGCCACCACTTCGTCGGACGCTCGAAGCTGGCCAGCGCGCCGGCCACGTAGCGGGCCAGGTCGGCGTCGGACGCGGTCGCGGCAGGGCGCAGGACGACGGCGGCGCCGACCTCTTCCCCGAGGTCCTGATGCGGCAGTCCCACCACGGCCACTTCGACGACGTCCGGATGGCGCTGCAGTGCTTCCTCGACGTGCGCGCTTGCGATGTTCTCGCCACCGCGGATGATGATGTCCTTCAGGCGGCCGGTCACGTACAGCCAGCCGTCGGCGTCGATACGCCCGAGGTCGCCGCTGGAGATCCAGCCGTCGGCGTCCGCGATGTCATCAGGATCGCCCAGGTATCCGCCGGTCGCCGTAGGCGTCCGGGCCTGGATCTGACCGGTCCCGGTCGCGTCGGGGGCGCTGATGCGCAGCTCGACGACCGGCAGGGCCCGGCCGACGCAGCCCGGACGGCTGGTCACGTCCTTGCCAGCGGCGGCCGCGAGCACGCCGCCTGCCTCGGTCAGGCCGTACAGGCTGCCGACCCGGCTCTTGACCCCCGAGAACGCGGCCGCGATCCGGGCCCGCAGGTCGTCTCCCACCGGGGCGCCGCCCATCGGAATGGACGTGACGCTCGACGTGTCGGTGCGGGCGAAGTCAGGATGGTCGAGCACCCGGCTGACCATCGTGGGGATACACCCCCAGGAGCGGACCCGCTCGGTCTCGATCAGCCGCAGCACCTCGGCCGGGTCGAACCGGCCCTCGAGGAAGACCAGCCGGCCGCCGGTGAGCAAGGTGGTGCAGCACACCTGGATGCCGGCCAGGTGAAACAGGGGGACGGACAGCATGCTGACCGTCCCCGGATGGTCGTCGGGAAGCGCGCTGGGCAGACGGCCGGTGAGGACCAGCAGGTTGTGGATGTTGGCCACCACGGCCCGGTGGCTCATCAGGACGCCTTTCGGCGCCCCCGTGGTGCCCGAGCTGAACATGATGACCGCCAGGGCGTCTTCATCAGCGGGCCACCGTGGCAGCACCGCTTCGTCATCCGCGGAATCCACCAGGGCGCGCACCTCGGCGAAGCTGACCGACGGCCAGGACACAGCCCGGTCGGTGATCACCAGCTCCGGCTCGGCCGGGGTGAGCGCCGCGGTCACCTCGTCATCGGTCCACCAGGCGTTGCCGAGCACGGCGACCGCGCCGAGCGCCTGAGTGGCCCAGAACGCCGCCACCCACTCGACGGAGTTGAAACCGAGCAGGACGACCCGGCTGCCCGGCCGCACGCCCAGGCCGGACAGCCAGCGGGCCACCCGTGCGACGGCGGCCTCGTGCTCGCCTGCCGTCAGCCGGCGCTTTCCCTGCACGAGGAGCTCGCGGCCCGGCCAGCGCCGCGCGCTGAGCAGGAAGTCGGCCACCGCTCGCGGCCGGCTGGCGTACATCAGGCAGGGATGGCCGTGGACCGTGCCCCGCTTGACCTGCGTACCCCAGGCCGGGAGGACGGCGGGATCAGTCATCGTTGTCCTCGATGAGGATGGCGCGCTCGGGGCAGTTGTCGGCGGCCAGCAGCGCTAGCTCGGTGCTGGCCCGCGGAACGGTCCCGTCGCCGGCCGCCGAGGCGTAGCCGAAGTCGTCGAGCTCGAACAGACCGGGCGCCAGCGCGCTGCACCGGTTGTGCCCCTGGCACAGGTCATGGTCGACTCTGATCTTCATGAGACCCCCGGGCGGCGTCGGATGAGCGGTCACCGCCAATCTACATGGTCAGTGACTAAGTTTCCAGTTATGTATAGAATATGGTTGGAGGGCCGCAACGACCGGCATGCCGACGCGCCTGGAGAAGCCATGGACCTGAAGGTCACCCGCTACGACGTCGCTGACGACGGCATCGCCACCGTCTGGCTGTCACGTCCTGGCCGCGCCAATTCCTGGACCGGGCGCATGCACGATGAGTACCGCTGGATATGCGCGCAGCTCGACGACGACCCGGCCGTCCGGGTCATCGTGCTGACGGGCGACGGCGACATCTTCTGCGGCGGAGCCGACTTCAAGGCCCTGGATCACTACGCGGGCACCGATCACTACGACCCGGCCCTGTCCGCCGACGCGGCGCGGCCCGGCTACGGCGTCCGCCCCGAGTTCGACGCCGATATGGCCTGGCAGCTTGGCCTGCGCACGCCCATGATCGCGGCCGTCAACGGGTCGTGCGCAGGCATCGCCGTCGCCCTGGCCGCGTTCTGCGACCTCCGGTTCGCCGTCGAGGACGCGAAGATCACCACGGTCGCACCGAAGATCGGCCTCCCGGCGGAGTACGGCCTCTCCTGGATTCTGCCGCGGCTGATGGGGATCACCCACGCGGCCGACCTCATCCTCACCGGCCGGGTGGCCACGGCCGAGGAGCTGCGCCACACCGGCCTGTTCAACCGGGTGCTGCCGCGCGCGGGCTTCCTGGAAGCCGTGTACGAGTACGCGCGCCTGCTGACCGCGGCGTCGCCGGCCGCCGTCACCACCGCCAAGCGCCAGATCTGGGGCGATATCCTGCAACCGAGCCCGGCGGCCGCCGTCGAGGCGAGCAAGGAGCTCATCGGCACGCACATGCAGATGCCGGACTACAAGGAGGGTGTCTCGGCCATGACGCAGCGGCGCACACCGCGGTTCGGCCCGCCCCCAGGCACCGTTACGGCATGAGCAGCCCGCTGCAGGCCGAGGGTGCGGAGACAAGCCCGTTCGCGCCAGGCGACTTCGCCGATCTTGCCTCCGGCAGCGCGCGGACCGCGCTGCTCACCGTGCTCGGCGAGTTCGTGTGGCCGACGGGGACGGCCGCGTGGACGTCCTCGCTGCTGTACGTGCTGGGCGGGATGGGCATCGAGCCGCACACCGCCCGCCAGGCCATCGCGCGGGCGGCCGCCGCCGGCTGGATCGAGCCCGCGCGCCGCGGGCGGGCGGTCATGTGGTCGCTGACGCCGGCCGGCCGGCGCATCTTCGAAGAGGGATCTCCCCGGGTCTACTCGATGAGCAACCCCTTCAGCAGCTGGGACGGCAGCTGGCTGATCTTGCTGGTCACGATCCCGCACACGCACCGGACGGCCCGTAAGAAGCTCTACGCCGGACTGAACTGGGCGGGGTTCGGCAACCCGACCCCCGGGGTGTGGCTCAGCCCGCATCTCGAGCGCAAAGCCGAGGTCGCGGGCCTGATCGAGCGGCTCGACCTGGACAAGCACACGATGTCGTTCACCGGCAAGGCGAGCGACGTCGGGATCTCGGTTAGCGAGATCGTCGCCCAGGGGTGGGACATGGCCACGCTCGAGGAGCATTACCGGACCGTGCTTGACACGCTGGCCGGCCCGCTGCCGACGGATCAGGACCGGGTGCTGCTGGCCTACGTGCGGATGGTCGGCGAGTGGCAGCGGTTCCCGTTCTCCGACCCCCAGCTGCCCGAGGCCCTGCTTCCCGACTGGATCGGCCGGCGAACGGCGCGGCGTATCGAGGCGCTGCGCGCTCAGTGGACCGAGCAGGTCCACACGCGCTGGGCGCAGGTCAACGCAGGCCCAGGCGACTAACCGGCCGCGGCCCGCCGGTCCCCGGTCCCCCGCGGGCGTGACTCCCCGCCGCTACTGCCCCGCCTCGACGACGAAGCGGACGTGCTCAGGGCCGCGGGTCTGGCCGGCGCTCCACTCGGTCCGCTCACCGTCAGCGAGCCGGAACCGCGGCATGACCTTCAGCCATTCCTCCAGCGTGACCCGGAGCTCCAGCCGGGCGAGGTTGGACCCGAGGCACCGGTGCGCGCCCGAGCCGAACGTGAGGTGCCGGTTGCGGCGGCGGTCGATCTGCAGTTCGTCGGGGTTGTCGAACACGGCCGGATCCCGGTTCGCGGCCGCGAACGGCAAGATCACCCGGTCGCCCGCGGGGACGCGGCGTCCGTGCGCCTCGACGTCCTCGCGGGCGAGGCGGCCGACGGTTACCGGCGCGTAGTAGCGCAGGAACTCCTCGATGGCGCTGTCGAGCAACTTCGGCTCGTTCAGCAGCCGCTGCCGGTCGTCCGGCTGGGTGGCCAGATGCCACAGGGACGAGCCGATCGCGCTCCAGGTCGTGTCGGCACCCGCGATCAGGATCAGGAAACCGGCGCCGATGCGGTGCTTGCGGCTCAGCGGCTCGCCGTCGATCTCGGCCCGGTTGAGGTAGCTCAGCAGGTCGGTGCCGGTGTTGCCCGCCTGCTCGCGCCCGGCGAGCAGGCCGTCGAGGTAGGCGATGATCTCGCGCACCGCGCCCGCCCGGACCTGCTGGTCCTTCGGCCCCTCGCGAATCATCCTGATCATCCAGCCGGTGATCTGGCTGCCGTCGGGCACGCCAAGGATCGAGGTCAGCACGGCGAGCGTCAGCGGTTGCGCGTAGTCCTCGATCACGTCGCCTTCGCCGCGGCGGGCGAGCCCGGCGACGAGCCGGCGGGCCTCGGCGCGGATCATCGGCTCCATCTCCGCCACCTGCGCGGGTTTGAAGTAGGGCATCAGCACGTCGCGGTTCGGCCGGTGCGCCGGCGGGTCCGAGGTCAGCGGCGGCAGGTAGAGGCCGCCAGCGGACTCGAGCGGCCCGGCGACCTCGATGGCTTTGGAGGTGAAGCGTTCGGCGTCGCGGGCGAGATCGCGGATGTCGTCGTAACCGGAGAACATCCACGAGCCGCCCCAGCGCGTGGAACGGGCGACCGGGCAGCCTGACCGCATCGCCGAGAACTGAGCGTGCGGGTCCGCCCGGAACTCCTCCGAATAGAGGTCGTAGTCATCGGCGTCGTGGCCGGCGACCGGGCAGGCAGCGTCCGTAGTCATACTCGAATTTTACATGAATCGAGACTTTGTGTCCATGGATGTAAATCTCGAATCGACGGTGTGACGACGCCGCCGCGCTCGAGCGCGGTGATCTCGTCCATGCTCAGCCCAAGTTCCGCCAGGACGGCGCGAGAGTCGGCACCCGGTCGCGGGGCCGGCGGGGAACCGCCGCGGGCGTGCGGGCGAACCCGGGGCCGGGCGCCACCTGGGATTCGCCGCCGACGTCGACGAAAGAACCCTGGTCGTCGTTCAGCCCGAAATCCACGGTGATCCCCTTAGCTGTCGCTGCTCGGAGCGAGTGCCGTCCTGGCCTGCACCCCGATCCACATCTTCTACACGCCACGAGAGGATGTAACTGTAAATGTAGATAGTCAAGACTCGCGGCGCGATACGGGCAGTCGCGTCAAGCCTTAGAGGGGCGGGGGCGCCAGCTGGGCGATCTCGTCGTCGGAGTAGCCGAGCCAGCGCAGGATCTCCGCGCTGTGCTCGCCGGCCAGGGGCGGCGGCGGCGCGGTCGTCCTGGACTGGCCGTCCCAGCGGACCGGGGCGTCGACCGTCTCGACCGGCCGTCCGTCGATCTCCATCCCGTCGATCGCGATCCAGGCGCCAGTGGCGCGGGCCTGCGGGTCGTCGACGACGTCGCGCGGGGTCTGGACCGGCGCGTAGAAGACGTCACAGTCATCGAACGCCTCGATCCAGTGGGCCATCGGCTGGGCGGCGAAGGCCGCGTCCAGCAGCGCCACGACCTCGGTGCGGTTCTTCGTCAGGGCCCTGGCGCCGGCGAAGCGCTCGTCGGCGGCGAGATCGGGCCGGCCGATCGCGGCCAGGACCTTGGGCACCTGCCGGCCGGCCTCGACGCCCACCAGGTAGAACCAGCGGCCGTCGGCGGCCTGGTAGGAGTTGTACATCGGGGTGGGGCACTGCTCACGCGGATACGGGGGCCGCGGGCGCCCGCCCATCGACTGGGTGGCCAGCTCGGCGGCGATCGACCACATCCCCGCCCTCTGCAGCGACGCCTCGACCACCCGTCCCCGCCCGGTGCGGGCGCGCTCAAGCAGCGCTGCGCTGATGCCGGCCACCGCCGTCATCGCGGTGAAGGTGTCGCCGATGCCGCTCCACATCGCCGCGGGCGGCGTGTCCCTGGTGGTGATCTGGTGCGCCACTCCCCCGCGGGCGAAGAAGCCCGCCAGGTCGTAGCCCGCCCGCTCCTGGTCAGGACCGCCCCACCCGTAGGCGGTGAGCGTGCAGAAGACAAGGCCAGGGAAACGCTCCGTGACCTGCGCCGGGGAAAGCCCCAGCCGCTCGAGGGCGGACGGCCTCAGGTTCGACAAGAGCACATCGGCCCGGTCGAGGAGCCGGTCAAGGGCCGCGCGGCCCGCGGGACTGCGCACGTCGAGTTCCACCGAGCGTTTCCCCCGGTTGGCGGAGGTGAACCCCCCGTTGGGGGCGTCGGGGTTGGCACCCGCGCTGCCCCAGATGTGCCGCATAGGCTCGCCGCCGTGCGGCTCGACCTTGATGACGTCAGCGCCCCAGTCCGCGAGCACGCCGCCCGCGGCCGGCGCGGCCATCCAGTGCGCTAGCTCGACTACGGTGATGCCTTGCAGCGGCCCAGGCTCGCTGTCGCCGGGGCCGGCGGTGGGCACATCAGTCATGGCAACACTCTACATTCTTGGATACTTATTGTCGATGGATGTATTGTGTACCTGAGTCCGCGCCGCTGCGGACGCTGCCCGCGAGCCGAGGAGGAACGGTGGACGCAGTCCTGCTGGAGAAGGACGGGCCTGTCGCCCGCCTCATCCTCAACCGGCCGGAGAAGCACAACGCGCTCCGCTTCGCCGATCTCGACGACCTGACCGGGCTGCTCCACGAGGCCGAGGAAGACGACGACGTCCGGGTGATCGTCCTGCAGGGCCGGGGCCGGTCGTTCTGCTCGGGGCACGACTACAACGACGCCGTCGCCTCCTACGGCCTTGAGCCCGCGGCGGACGGAACCAAGCCGCGGCGCCCCAGCCAGCGGTCGCGCTTGCTGCAGGACCGCCGGCTTGGCGCCAACTACATGGCCTTCCACTACTCACTCAAGCCCGTCGTCGCGCAAGTCCAGGGAGTCTGCACGGGCGCCGGGCTCTACCTGGTCGAGCTCGTCGACCTGGCGATCGCGGCCGAGGACGCCCGGTTCAGCCACGCTGAGCAGCGACTTGGCCTGGCCGGCAACACCTGGCACCTCAACACCCAGATCCTCAAGTACGGCCCCAAGAAGGCCCGCGAGCTGCTGCTGCTCGGCGACGAGTTCGACGGGACCGAGGCCGAGCGGATCGGCCTCGTCAACCGGGTCGTGCCCGCCGCCGGCCTGGACGCCGCCGTCGACGACTGGGCGCGGCGGATCGCGCAGCATCCGCGCGACGCGCTGGTCACCGGCAAGGCCATGTGGCAGATGGCGCTCGACAGCCTGGGCGGCAGCCAGCAGTTCGCCCGCGGCTATGTCGGGCATACCCTCGGCACCAACCTGCGCCTTGAGGAAGACGAGTTCAACTTCCTCCGCGAGCGCCGCAAGTCAGGGACAACGGCCGCTTTTACCGAACGGGAGCGGCATTACCGCGACTAACCAGCCGCTCGCGCCCGCCTGGAGGCGAGGCGGCGCGGTCAGGCCGTGCTGCCCTGCGCGGACACCGTCCGCACGCCGGCCAGGTCGCCGCTGACGATCCGGTCCCGCAGGATGAACTTCTGCGTCTTGCCGGTCAAGGTGGCCGGGAGGACGTCGACGAAGTACCAGTAGCTGGGCGCCTTGAACCGGGCGAGCCGCTGCTGGCAGTAGGCCCGCAGCGCCTCGGGGTCCGGCGGCGCCTGCGGGTCGGCCGGGACGATCACCGCGCCGACCTGCTCGCCCCAGGTCTGGTCGGGCACGCCGACGACGGTGGCGGCGGCGATGCCCGGATGCCCCTCGAGCACGTCCTCGATCTCGCGCGGGTAGATGTTCTCACCGCCGCGGATGATCATGTCTTTCAGGCGGCCGGTGATGGTCAGGTAGCCGCGCTGGTCCATCGACGCGAGGTCGCCGGTGCGCAGCCAGCCGTCCGCCGACAGCGTCAGGCCGGTGTCGTCCGGCTGCTCGAAGTACCCGAGCATCGTCTGGTAACCGCGGACGCAGATCTCGCCGCGGGTGCCAACCGGGACCGTCGCGCCGGTCTCCGGGTCGGTGATTTTCACGTCGGCCAGCGGCAGCGGGCGCCCGATCGTCCTTGACTGGTCGTCGGCGGTGTCGTCGAGGTGCGTCTGGGTGACGACCCCGTGCAGCTCGGTCTGACCGAAGACGATATTGAACTGGCACCCGAACGCCTCTTTGGCCCTGGTCACCAGGTCCGCCGGGACGAACGAGGCGCCCGACATGATCGTGCGCAGGCTGTCCGTGTCGCGCTTGCCGAGATCCGGGTGACTCAGCAGCGCGCTGAGCATGGTCGGGACGACCAGCGTGATCGTGCCCCGGTAGGTCTCGATCAGCTCGAGCATGAGCCCCGCGTCGAAGGCGGGCATCAGCACGTAGGTGCCGCCGAAGGCGAACGTGCCGATCTCGGTCACCGCGCCGCCGCCGATGTGGAACATCGGCATCGCGTTGACCCACACGGCGCCGTCGGTGACGCCGGCGCCGCGGGCGACGAACCGGGAGGCGTTGACGATGCCGCGGTGGTGCAGCAGCGCGCCCTTCGGAAACCCCGTCGTGCCCGACGTGTACTGGATCTGGGCCGGGTCACCGGGCCGCACCTCGGGCAGTACCCGCGCGTTGTCGGACGTGGCCAGGAAGTCGTCCCAGGCCGTGAAGCAGATGCTCTCCCGCAGTCCCGGTGCGGCCGCCCGGGCCGTGCGCACCGCTTCCACCATGTCGAAGCCCCGGTACTCGGGCGCGTAGAAGATGCCCGCCGCCCGCGAGCGGTGCAGCACGTAGTCGAGTTCCAGTTGCCGGTTAGCCGGGTTGATCGTCACCAGGATGACGCCCGCCAGGCTCGCCCCCTGCTGCAGCAGCACCCACTCCGCGCAGTTCGGCGCCCACACCGCGACCCGCTCCCCCGGGCTGAACCGCCCGAGCAGCGCCCGCGCGACCCGTTTGGCCGCCGTCAGCAGCCCGGCGTACGTCCATGACCTGCGTCGCCGCGGATCGGGATCGGCATCGACCAGGGCAACCCGGTCCGGGTGCGCCGCCGCGAGGGTGCGCAGCAGGTCGCCGAGGGTGCTTTCCCACAAGCGGTCGTCGTCATGCTCGGTCAAGGTCCAGAGGGACTCGCCCGTCGACAGTGACACCGTTGCCTCCTGGTGCGGCGGGAGCTGTCCGCTGACCAGCCCCGCCCGATGCGAAGAACAGCAGTATGACACGCAGGACGCCCCATGGTCTACATAGCTGGTGTTCAATCGTCTAGAAGTGTAGAATATTGGCAATGGACGCAGCACTGCACGACATCCTGACCAGCCCCCGGGGCGGACCTGAGGCCCTGTTCGATGTCGGCCCGCTCACCGTCGAGCCCGGCCAGGCGCGCGCCTCGATGCCGGCCGGTTCCTGGCTGCGGGGGCGCGGCGGCCGCTTGTCCACCGCGGGCACGGGCGTGCTGCTCGACGACGTCCTCGGCCAGGCGGTGCTCAGCCGGCGCCCGGCCGGGCACTGGGCGGTCACCACGGAACTGAACCTCGACGTCGCCGCGCCACTGCCCGCCGACGGGCAGATGCTGGACGCGTCGGCCAGCCCGGTGCACGTAGACGAAGCGGGAGGCCTGGCCCGGGCGGAGGTCCGCGACGCGGCCGGCCGGCTCCTTGTCCTGGGCACGAGCTGGCTGCGCTTCATCCCGGGCGTCCCCGACGCGGCCCTGAATCCTCCGCCGCTCACGGACGTCGCCGACCGCGGTGACTGCCTGACCGACCTGCTCCGGGTTCGGTTCGACGAGTCCGGGCACCTCGAGTTGCCCGTTCGCGCGGACCTGGGGAATCCGCGCGGCGTCCTGCACGGCGGCGTCCTGCTCTGCCTGGCCGTCATGTCGGCCGAGAGTGTCGTGGACGGTGGCGGGGTTGACACCGCCTCCGTTCGGATCACCTACCTCAGGCCAGCCATCGGGGACCTGACCCTTACGCCCGCCGTGGTTCACCGCGGACGGTCGCTCGGCCTCGTGCGGGTCGACGTGCGAAACGCGGCCGGCGCCCTGTGCACCACGGCGACGGTCAGTTCGCGCTCGGCCGTCGGCCCCGGCGGGGGCGGCGCGAGCTAACCGGGCCGCACAGCGGCCACCGATCGCTGAGCATCCCCCTGTTCCGGTTGCGCCCTCTGGCGCGCCGCCTCTTAAACCGCCCGCGAGACCCTTGGCGGCGGCCCGTTTTCTCTAGTATAAAGTGTGCGCTCACTTTGCTAGAGTGAGCGGTGAACCGGGCAACGCCGGTCGTCCTGCCTCACTAGGGGGTACTTCTTGGGATTCATGGATGGCCGGACGGCGATCGTCACCGGCGCGAGCCGCGGCATCGGGCGGCATATCGCGGAGCGGCTCGCGGCCGACGGGGCCGCCGTCGCCCTGGTGGCGCGGACCGTGACCGCGGGCGACTCGCGCCTGCCCGGGTCGCTGGACGAGGTCGTGGACCAGATCCTGGCCCGCGGCGGCCGGGCGGCCGCCATCCCCGCCGACCTGACCGCGCCCGGGGACGTCGAGACGATCGTGGCCCGCGCCGAGCAGGCCCTGGGGCCGGTCGACACGCTGGTGAACAACGCCGGGGTGAACTTCTACGGCCCGGCCCTCGACCTGCCAGAGCGGCGGTACGCGGTGATGTCCCAGATCATGGTGCACACCCCGTTCCGGCTGGCCCAGCTCGCGGTGCCCGGCATGGTCGGGCGCGGCCGCGGCTGGATCCTGAACATCACCTCCAAGCAGGCCCGCCATCCGCTCGGGCCGCCGTATCCGGACTGGGCCAGCGACGGCTGCGTCGCCTACGGCATGTGCAAGGCGGCCGTCGACCGCTTCACCACCGGCCTCGCGGCCGAGCTGCACGGGACAGGCGTGAGCGTCAACGCCCTGGGCACCTCGGGGCTGGTGATGACCCCCGGGGTGGCGATCGTCTCGCCCCACACACCGGACAACGCGCCGGTCGAGCCGGACGAGGCCATGGCGGATGCCGCGCTGCTGCTGTGCAGCACGGCGCCCGGGACGATGACCGGGCGTATCGCCTACAGCATGGAGCTGCTCGGGCGGCCGTTCCCCGACGGGCCGTGGGCGCTGTCGATGACGTACTGACCGGCCACGCCGCGGCGCGCTGAGCTGGTCAGCCGCGGTCCTCGTCGATCAGCGGTGACACCGCCTCGATCAGCCGGTCCAGTTCGTCCAGGTCCTTGCCGCAGGGCTGGAACTTGAGCACGTCGCAGCCGGCGTCACGGGCCGCGCGGGCGTAGTCGGCGATCTGGCCGGGGGTGACCGCGACGGCGTTGACCACGTCCTCCTTCAGGAGCCTGTCATGGCCGTAGAAATGGGCCAGGTAGGCGCGGGCGGTGTCCCGGCCGCCGGGGTCGAGCGTGAAGTACGCGCCCGCGATGATGATCGGGTTTCCTTCCCGGCCGGCCTCCGCCCAGGCCTGCCGTACCCGGCCGATCTTTTCGTCCAGCGGCTCCGGTCCGGCGCCCGGGCCGCGCGGGTTGCCCGAGTGCCCGTAAGCGCGGCCCTCCTTGATGCTCGCGATCCAGCCGCCGATCCAGCCGTCGCCGTAGCTGACGGTCCGCTGGACCGATTTCACCAGTCCGCCGATCAGGATCCGCGGACCTTCCGGTCGCAGCGGGACGGGGCCGATCCGGCGGCCGGTCCACTCGCGCTCGCCCCGCCAGATGGCGCGCAGCTCGGCGAGCTGCTCGTCGAAAATCGCGCCGCGCCGCTCCCAGGAGACCCCGCAGGCCTCGTAGTCGTCAGGACGCCCGCCGAGTCCGACTCCGGCCAGCAGCCGCCCGCCTGACAGGTTGTCAAGCGACGCCAGTTCCTTGGCCAGCTGCGCGGTCGGCCGCAGCGGGGTCATCAGGATGCTGGTCACCAAGTCGATCCGGCTGGTCGCGCCCGCCGCGTAGGCCAGCGCGATGAGCGGGTCGTAGTTCTCGTACACGACCCGGTCGAGTATGCCGACGCAGCTCAGTCCGGCCTGCTCGGCGCGCTGGGCCCACTCGGCGATGATTTCCGGCCGGATTTTCTCGCCTACCAGCGGCAGGCCGACTCCGATCTTCACGCGTCCTCCTCGATGATCTCGATCCATGCCTCGTCCAGGACGTCCTGGCCTGTCTGGTTGGTCGCGCGCAGGGTCCAGGCCGCGCCGGGGAGCGCACGGCTGGCGCTGACCGCGAGGGTGTCGCCCGGGTGCACTGGCCTGCGGAACCGGGCGCCGAACGCGCTGACGCCGTGGATGCGCCCGCCGAGCATCCTGGCCAGGGCCAGGCCGACATGGCCGAGGACGGCCACTCCGTGCAGCGCGGGCGGCCCAAGGCCGGCTGACGCGGACGCGCCGGCGTCGGCATGGAGCGGGTCAGGTCCCGGCTCGCCGGCGACCAGCGGCAGCAGCAGCCGGTACAGCGGGATGGCGCGCGGATCGACCCGCACGGCGGCGGTAAGGCAGGTGTCCGCGCCGGCCGGGAACGGCCCGGGGCCGGGCCCGGGCCAGGAGCCGGTCTCGCCCACGGTCGCCCGTTCTCCCCCGCCGCGGAACAGCACGCAGTGGCGACCGCTCAGCAGCGGGCCGTCCGGCCCGGCGGTCGTGGTGGACAGCCAGACCAGCAGCGCCGACGGCTTCACCTCGTACCCCGTCACGCGCACCCGGGTGCCAGCCTGGCCGGCGACCGGCACGGGCCGGCGCACCTGACAGGCCAGGCTCGCGGCCACGCCGCCGGGCTGGTCCGCCCAGATGGTCCGGTGCAGGTGCGGGACCCAGGGGCCGGCGGCGAAGGTGGCGAACGTCGGCAGGATCCGCGGGCCGGCCGCCTCGTCCAGGTATGCGGCGTCCTGGCCCGGCTCGGCGCCCGCGGCCAGCGCGAATGTCAGCACGTCACGCAGGTCCCAGCGGGCGGCGATCTCGGGCGACTCGTAGCCCAGCCAGGACTGCGCCCGGCTGACGGCAGGCGCGTTCACCGGGCACCGTGGTGCTTGGCAGCGTTCCCGTCGCCCGCGACCGCGTCCCGCAGGAGTGCCGCGACCGCGTCCTCGGCCAGGCCGGCCTCGCGCAGGATCTGCCCGGTGTGCTGTCCCAGGCACGGTGACGGCTCACCGTAGCGGGCCGGAGTGGCACTGAAGTGGAACGGCAGGCCCTGGTAGCGGTGCCGCCCGGCCTCGGGGTGCTCGACGCCGACGAAGAACCCCACCGCGGCCAGCTGCTGGTCGTCGTGCATGTCCTGCCCGTTCAGCACCGGCGCGGCGGGTATCCCCGCCTGCTGCAGGACGCGCGCGGCGGCGGCGTCCTCCAGCCCGGCCGCCCAGGCGCCCAGGGCCGCGTCGATGTCGGCGGTCCGGCGCAGCCGGCCGGGCGCGGTGGCAAGCTCAGGGTCGGCGGCCAGGTCCGGGCGGCCGATCACGGCGCACAGGGCCGTCCACTGGGCATCGGTCTGCACGGCCACCGCGACCCAGCGGTCGTCCCCGGCGCACCGGTAGGCGTCATGCGGCGCCGCGTGCGCGCTGCGGTTGCCGTGCGGGGTGAACTCGGCCGGGCGGGCCGGGTCGGCCAGCAGGAACTCGCCGATCCAGTGCAGCAGCCCTTCCCGCTGCGCGAACTCGATGTACTGGCCGTGTCCGGTGCTCATCCGGGCGTGCAGCGCGCCGAGCACGGCGCAGGTGGCGGTGAAGGCGCCGATCGGGTCGGCGTAGGCAGGGCCGGTGCGGACCGGGATTCCGTCGCCGTAGCCGTTCAGGACCGTCATGCCGGCCAGCGCCTCCATGGTCGGGCCGACGCCGACAAAGTTCGTCAGCGGTCCGCCAGACCCGGTCGAGGGCATCTCGATCACGATGATGTCCTCGCGCAGGCGGCGGGCGTCGTCGTAGCCGAGCCCGAGCCGGTCGAGCACGCCGGGACCGTAGTTGCTGAGCACCACGTCGGCCTGGCGGACCAGCTGGGCGAGCACGGGAGCGGCGGCCGGGGACTTCAGGTCAAGCGCCAGCGAGCGCTTGCCGTGGTTCTGGGTGTTGAACCAGTTGTTGCGGTTGTACGGCCGGGGGCCGGGCTCGAAGTCCGGATAGCGGTTGCGCTCGCCGCCGCCCGCGGGCCCGCGCCAGACGTCCATCGCGGCCAGCGTCTCGACCTTGATGACGTTGGCGCCGAACGCCGCCAGGATCCGGGCGGTCATCGGGCCGGCCCAGGCGGTGGTCAGCTCGAGGACGGTCACGCCCGCCAGCGGCAGCGGCCGGGCCGCGTCGGCTGGCGGCGGGCTCGCTGGCGCGGTTTGGCCTGGTCGTGCGGCCGGTGCCGCGCTGGCGGGCGCGGGGCCGGGCAGGTCGGGCGCGGGCCGCGGGCCGGCCAGGGGGGTGCCGCTCATCCGGAACAGCGGGCCGAGCACGGGCCGCTGGCGGCCGTGATGCTCGACGCTCCGCCAGAATCCGCGGACGGCGAGGTGCTCGCATGCCCGGACGTCGGCCAGCGTCATCACCGGCGCGGCCATCACCCGGGCCTGCTGTGCCAGCGCCACCACGTCGGCGACGAGGCGGTCCTTCAGCAGCGGAACCAGCCCCGCGGCGGCCTCCTCCCAGCGCTCGACCAGCTGCGCGTAGGTCTGGAAGCGGGGATCGTCGCCGAGTTCCGGTACGCCGAGCGCCTGGCACAGCCGCGACCAGCGGCCGGACGGGCAGAACAGCACGGCCCACCCGTCGCGGCAGGCGAACACGTCGCAGGCGCCGGCGTACAGGTGCCTGGTGGGGAAACTGCCGTTGTAGGAGTAGCGCGTCACCAGGTTCTGCGACATGGCCGCGGCGACCTCGTGGACGTTCAGCTCCACCTGCTGGCCCAGCCCCGAGCGGCGCCGCTCGAGCAGCGCGGCCAGCGTCGCGGCGGCCGCCGCGGCGCCCGCGGAGTAATAGGCCCGCTGGCCCGCGCCGTACAGCGGCTCGCGCAGGCCCTTTCCCGTCAGGAACATCAGCCCGGACAGGGCCTGGTGGATCATGTCGCTGCCGGCCCAGCCGGCGTACGGGCCGTGCCCGGCGAAGTCGGTCACCTGGCAGACGACCAGCTGCGGGTTCTCGCGCAGGTTCCCGGCCGACGCGGCGCGGTCGGTGATCACCGCGTCGCAGGCGGCGGCCAGCGCCGCCGTGGCCGCCGTCCGGCCAGGGCCGGCCGGGACCGCCACGGCCTTCTTGCCCGTGTTCAGGTGCCAGAACAGGGCCGAGTCGCCGGCCGCGGTCTGGGGCGGCAGCGCCCGGACCCGGCTGCCGCCCGGCGGCTCCGCCAGGAGCACCTCGGCCCCCAGGTCGGCCAGGATGCGCCCGGCGAACTGCCCGGCCACGCCGTCGGAGGTATCAAGCACCCGGTAGCCGCTCAGCGCCCCCGTCGCCGCCGCCGCGGGGCCGGCTTCCCCGAAGTTCACTCAGCTCTCCGCCGCCTCGACGTAGGGCACGACCTCGGTGGCGAACATCTCCATCGAGCGCATCGAGAAGTCGAAGTTGGCGTCGCCGGTGTGGAAGGTGCACAGCAAGCGGTCGAAGCCGCGCGCCTTGATTCGCGCGAGCTGCTCGCGGCACTGCCCGACCGTGCCGGCGATGAGCAGCCCGTCATCGAGCATGGTCTCCAGCGTGGAGGCGACGAACGCGTTGTAGGCCGGCATGTGCCCGCGGTAAGTCGCGTCGTCGTCACCAGGACGGTCGGTCACCGACTGCGCGAAGTGGGCCTGCTTCTGCTCGAAGTCCTTGCGGAAGTGCTCGTAGGCCGCGCGCTCGGTGTCGGCCACGGCCACGTGGGCCGAGACGGCGAACTTGCCCTCGCCCGGCCGGCCTGGCTGGTGCTGGTCCCACCACTTCCGGTACAGCGCCAGCCGTTCGTCCGCGAAGGCGCGGGTCAGCAGGTTGGTGGCGCAGTTGAGGCCGAGCGTGGCGCATTTCTCGACTGAGGCCTCGCTGCCCGCGCTCATCCACAGCGGCGGAACCGGAAGCTGCGTCGGCTCAGGCATCGCCACCGCGCCCTTGCCGGTCCACCACGGGGTGTCGAAATCCACCGTCTCGCCGCGCAGCAGCCGGGTGACGATGTCGTAGGAGACATCGAACATCTCCACCGTGCGGTCCCGCTCGATGCCGAAGGCGGCCTGCTCGTGCCGGACCTGGCCGCGGCCGAACCCGACCTCGAGCCGGCCGCCGCTGAGCAGGTCCAGGGTGCGGAACTCCTCGGCCACCCGCAGCGGGTTGCTGAAGGGCAGGATCGTGACCATGGTGCCGACGCGCAGCCGGGTGGTCTGCATGGCGATGGCCGTCGCCACCATATTCGGCGCCGAGGTGAGGGAGAAGGACGGCTGGCCGTGATGCTCGGTCAGGTACCAGCCGTCGATCCCCAGCTCATCCGCCCGGCGGGCGAGCCGGAGCACGTCGCCGACGGCGTCGGCGTGCGGCCGCTCAGCATAGGCACCGCCGAGTACGAATCCGTAGTAGTCCATGACAGCTAGGACCTCTCTTCCTGGTTGAGCCTTGGCGCGTCTTCCGTATGGAGCTGTGGCACGCCGGCCGTGCGGTGCGCGGATGCCAGATGGGCGGCTGCCGCTTGCCAGGCCGCCGTCGCGTCGGCGGCCCGGTAGGAGGGCAGCGCAGGATCGTGGGCGAAGGCGTGCCCCGCCTCGGGGTACGTCAGGGTGCGCACGCCGGCCGCCCGCAGGTCGGCGATGTCCGCCGCGGCGATCAGCGGGTCGTTCTCGCCCGCGATGGCCAGCACCCGTTCGGGGCGGGCCAGGCAGTCAAGCGGCTCGGCCTGACCGGGCGCGCGCCAGGGCGCGGGCAGCCGGACCATCCCGTAGAACGCGGCGATGGCCGCGAACCGGGGCCGGGCGCTGGCCTTGAGCGCGTACATTCCGCCCAGGCAGAAGCCGATCAGCGCGACCGGACCGCTGGTGAGCAGGTCCGCCGCGGCTTCCAGCTCATCCAGCTTGGCCTCGTCGGCGAACCGCGCCACCTGCCCGGTGCGGGCCTGCTCGCCTAGGTGCTCCAGGCCGGGGAACTGCTCGGGGGCGGCGATGCGCCACCGCTGCCGCTGTGCCAGCCGCAGGCACAGCTCGGTGTACATGCCGGTGAAGCCGCGCAGCGAGGCCGAGAGCACGACGTTGCCGCGGACTTCGCCGTCCAGCGGCTCGGCCAGCAGGACCGGGGTGCCGCTGGGCAGGTAGGTCTCGGTCACCCGGGCCCGGACCGGCTCCCGCCGGCCAGCCGGGTCCTCGCCGAGCGTGCCGGGGGCGAAGCCGGATGCACCCGTGGGGCGGAAGCCGGCGTCAGGCATAGCAGCCGTCCGCCATGGCCGGCCCGGCCTGCTGTTCCTTGAGCCCCGAATGTGTGCCGAACGCCCGCTGCGCGTACACCAGCGGCAGGGCCGGCCTGCGGGCGGTCCCCGCGACGGCGGCGACCAGGACGACATGATCGCCCGCGGGCACGAACTGCTCGATGTCGCAGACCAGCCACACCGGCGCGGCGGTCAGCCGGGGCAGTCCCGCGTCGGCGGTCCAGGAGATCCCGTCGAACTTCGCGCCGCCCCCCTTGCGCGCGAAGTTCAGCGCCAGGTCCTGCTGGCCCTCGGCCAGCAGGTTGACGCCCAGCCGGCGGGTGGCCCGCAGCCGGCCGAGCAGCTCGGAGTCGCGGGCCAGGGCCAGGCCCACCATCGGCGGGCGCAGCGAGAGCGACCAGAAGGCGCTCACGGTGGTGCCGAACGGACCGTCATCGCAGGTGGTGGTCATCACCGTGACCGGCGCGCAGACCGCGGCCATGGCGTCCTTGAAAGCGTCGGTCGTGATCATCTGCCGTGCCTTCCCTGTCCGGGATGTCCCGCTTAGCGGGCCTGCTCCGACGGTAAGCCGGCCGATGCGACCAGTCAAGAGAATCTATATATTCGAGATTAGATACTTTTTCGCGACTGCTCTATGCTGGGCTCCGTGACCACTTCTCCCGCGCCGGACGCTGTCCCGGGGCCGCTCACCCGGTTCACCTGGGCCGAGCGGAAGCTGAAGGACGCGATCATCCGCGGCGACCTCAGGCCCGGAGACAAGGTCCTGGTCACGAAGCTCGCCAGGGACTGGGAGTGCAGCCCCACCCCGCTGCGCGAGGCGCTCAGCGCGCTCGCCGCGGCCGGCTTCGTGGAGGCCGTTCCGCAGCGCGGCGCCCGGGTGGCCGCCGTTTCACCAGAAGACGCGCGGCAGGTGTACGAGCTGCGCCTGCTGCTCGAGCCCATGGCGCTTGAGGACGCACTCGCCCATGCCGACGACGACTACCGCGTCGCCGTGTCGCGTTCGTTCGACGACTTCCAGCTCGTCGCCGGGTCCGGCCAGCCGGGCCTGGTGGTATTCGAGGCGCACCGCGCGTTCCATGACGCGACCTACGCGCGCTGCTCGTCGGACTGGCTGCGCCGGCTGATCGGCCTGCTTGCCGACAACAGCGCCCGCTACACCGCGCAGCTTGGCGAGCACGACGAAGTCGCGGATCACCGGCGGATCCACGACGCGATCCTGGCCGGCGACAGCGCGACGGCCGTCTCCGCGCTGACCGCGCACCTGCGGCCGCGGCTGGACTGGGCGCTCGACCAGCTCGCCCGGGGCGGCGACGGCTAGCCGAGCCGGCCCCCGAGCAGGTCGGCCTGGCGTCGCACCTCGGCCACGATGACGCTGACGTCGTCGCCAAGTCGAGCCGCGGGACCGGAGACGCTCAGCGCGAAGCGGGAGGTCCCGCTGGGATCGGGGATCGCGGCCGCCACCGCCGTCAGGTCAGGCTCGCTTTCCGAGAAGTTGGTCGCGTAGCCCTGGCGGCGGACCTGCGCCAGTACTTCCTCCAGCTCGCCCCGGGTCCTGGGGGCGAGTTCGGTGCCGCCGCGCAGCCGGGCGCTGGGATAGCGGGCCCGCAGTTCTTCCGGAGTCAGGGAGGCCAGCAGGGTCTTGCCGGCGGCCGAGGCGTGGGCCGCCCCGCGCTGGCCGATGCGCGAGGCCGCCCGGATGACGTGGCGGCCCTCGACACCGTCGAGGAAAACGGTCTCCGCGCCCTCCAGCGTGAGCAGGTGCGCGGTCTCGCCGGTGACGCTGGCGAGCCGCTCAAGCGCGAGCTTGGCCTCGGCCCTGATGTCGGTGGCGCCGATCACCGCGACCGCGAGCTGCACGAGTGACGGCCCGGCACGGTACTCCTTAGACGCCTCGTCCTGGCGCAGCAGCCCGGCCTCTTGCAGCGTGGTCAGCATGCGGTGGGCGGTAGACCTGGCCACGCCCAGCTCCTGGGCTACCGACGCCACCCGCAGCGAGGGCTTGTCGCGCAGCATGAGCAGGACCTGCGCGGCCGTACCGACCGACTCGATGGGATAACTTGCGGGCACGGACACTGAGTCCAGCTCCTCGGCGTTGTGGCTGACAGCCCGGCGCGGCCAGAATGGTAAAGGCATTCTGACAGGTACGCGCCGGTCACAGTTTCGGGCCGGCGGACGCCGTCTCGGCCCCCTGCCGGCGGCCGATGACCCGGGTGATGCTCAGGGCGATGATCAGCACCGCGCCCTGGAACACCGACTGCACCCAGGGCTGCAATCCGGCGAATACCAGCCCGGTCGAACCGATCGCCACGAAGAACACGGCCACGACCGTGCCCCACACGTTGAACCGGCCGATCTTGAACACGGTGGCGCCGAGGAAGACCGCCGCGTACGCGGGCAGCACGTATCCCTGACCGACGTTCGGGCTGGCCGAGCCCTGCTGTGACAGGTACAAGATGCCCGCCGCACTGGCCAGCACGCCTGATGCGACGAACGACAGGAACACCAGCCGCCGCACCGGCAGCCCGACCAGCGTGGCCGCGGCGCGGTTGCTGCCCGCCGCGTGCCAGTAGCGGCCGACCGGCGTGTGGTCGAGCACGTACCAGGCGATGAGCGCGACCAGCACGAACGCGTACAGTGACCGCGGGATGCCGAGCCAGAGCGCCGAGGTCAGCCCGAAGCTGGTCAGCGGGTCGCTGGAGACGAGGATGCTGCTCCCGTTGGCGTACAGCTCGATCAGCCCCGTCACGATCGTGGCGACCGCGAACGTGATGATGAACGAGTTGAGTTTCCGGTACGCCACCAGGTAGCCGTTGACGATCCCGATCACCAGGCCGACCGCCAGCCCCGCCACGATCGCGACCGCCAGCGGCTGGTGCAGCCGGACGACGAAGCCGGCCGTGATCATGGCGGTGAACTCCAGGGTCAGCCCGATGGAGAAGTCGAACTCGCCCGCGATCAGCGGGACGATGGCCGCCAGCGCCAGCACCCCGCCGACCACGACATCGGCCGCGATGTTGCGCACGTCGCTCATCGAGGCGAAGTTGGTCCGCGACTGCGGCAGCACGCTGAACAGCACGCAGATCGCGACCAGCAAGATCAGCAGCGCGGTGCGTTCAAGCGTGGCGACGCCGCGGCGCCCCGGCCTGCTCGCCGCGCGGCCGCCGTCGGCCGGCTTACTGTCGCTGACAAGGACCTTCTGGCCCACCGGGTCGGTTGTCACGGTCCCACCTTCTCCTCGTCGCCGTACGCCGCCCTGGCCAGCATCTCGCCGGTCATTCCCGGTTCTGACACCTCGCCCACGATGCGGCCGCGGGCCAGGATCAGCACCCGGTCCGCGTATTCGGCCAGTTCCTCGAAGTCGGAACTGACCACCAGCACGCTGATGCCGTTCTCGGCGATGCCCTGCCGCAGGATCGCCCAGATCTCCGCCTTGGCGCTGATGTCAACGCCCTGCGTGGGCTCGTCAAGCAGCACGAGATCGGGCCGGCGCAGCAGGACCCGCGCGACCAGGACCTTCTGCTGGTTGCCGCCCGACAGCGCGGACAGCAGCTGGCGGGGGCTCTCGCAGCGGATCCTGAACCGTTCAATGGCGGCCCGGGCGTCGCTGCGCTCCTGCTCGCGGCGGAACCGGCCGCCGCGCCAGTAGCTCCCTGTCCTGGAGGCAGACAGGTTCTCGGCTACGCTCTGGTCGAAGAAGCCCGCTTGCGCGCGGTCCTCTGGCAGGTAGCCGATTCCGGCCGCCATGGCCTGGGCCGGCGAGCTCACGCGCAGGGGTTTGCCGTTGAGGGCGATCTCGCCGGCGGCGTCGGCCAGCAGCCCGTCCAGGGCACGGAGGACCGAAGACCGGCCCGAGCCCAGCAGCCCGGCGATGCCGACGATCTCCCCCGCCCCGACCGCCAGATCGACGCCGCGCAACGGCCCGCCGCACAACCCCGTCACCCGCAGCACCGGGCCCGCGCTTCCGGCCCGCGAGGCTGACCGGGGCCGGGGCACGACCGCGTCGGCCGCGGCGCCGGTGATGGCTTCCGCCAGCTCCCCCTTGGTGATCGCCTTGGCCGGGGTGGTGAGGATGTCCACGCCGTCGCGCAGCACGGTGATCTTGTCCGCGACCTCCTGGACCTCCTCCACCCGGTGGCTCACGTAGACGATGGCCGTTCCCAGGGCAGCGAAGCGGCGCAGCGCCTGCATCAGCGCGACCACCTCATGCTCAGGCAGCGAGGCGGTCGGCTCGTCGAGGACCAGGACCCCCCGCCCGGCGATGTCTTCGTCCTGCAGTGCCCGCGCGATCGCGACCAGGGCCTGCTCGCCGCGGCGCAGTTCCCCCACCATGCGCGAGACGCCGACCGGGATTTCCAGCCGGTCAAGCACCGCCTGGGCCCGCGCGCGCACCTGAGACCAGCGGATGCGGCCGGCCGCGGCGTAGCTGTAGCCGTGGCCGAGGGCCAGGTTCTCGGCCACTGACATGGCCGGGAAAAGGCCCAGATCCTGATGCACGAACCGCAGGCCGGCGTCGCGGGCGGCGGCTGGCGTCCAGTGGTCGGCCTGGCTCACCGTCTCGCCCACCCGGATCTGCCCGTCGGGCTCCGCCCGGTAGACGCCGGCCAGGATCTTGATCATGGTCGACTTGCCTGACCCGTTGCCACCGAACAGGGCATGCACCTCGCCGCGGCCGACGCTCAGGTTCGCGCCGTCGAGCGCGTACGTCGGTCCGAAGCTCTTCGTGATGGAGCGCAGCTCCAGGTACCGGTGGCCGGCCGCGCCCGCGACGGGCGAGCGGCCGGCACCGGAATCCGCGTCCGCTGTGGTCATCGCCTCAGCTCACGCCCCACACTTTCTCGTAGTCCTGCTCGAAGTTGATGCCGGGCGGGTCGTAGTTCTGGCCCGCGGGTGGCAGGTTGATCTGGGTCGGCTTGACGCTCCACAGCTGCAGGCCCACCCCCGAGTACGCCTGCGCCGAGCCGGCGAAGGTGCGGTTGAGGGCGTCGACCGCCGCCCAGGCTTCCCAGTTGAAGGGCTCGCCGCTGCCGGCGCTCTCCCACTGGCCGGCGCGCGCGGCGGTGACGTTGGACGCTAGCCCCTCCGCACCGACGACCAGGATCTTGCTCGCGTTGGGCGCGCTGTCCACGACCGGGCCGATGACCAGGCCGAGGTCGGAGTCGGCGGTTACTTCCATGCCGTTGGCGCTGGAATCGCTCTCAAGGACGTCCTGGGCCTTGGTCTTGAGCTGACCGTCGATCAGGTCGTTAAGGGTGTAGTCGACCTCGGTCAGCTTGCAGCCCGGGCACAGCTTCTTGTACTCCGTCTCGAAGCCCTTGTTCGTCAGTTCCTTCGAGATGATGTCGGTGGACTTGAACTCGATGACGTTGGCCGTCGAGCCCAGGTGCGCCAGCAGGTAATCGGCCTGGAGCGTGCCGTTGGCCTCGAGGAAGGAGTCCACCGTCGGATAGGCGGCGGTGTACTTGAGCGCGGTGATCAGCTGCGGGCCACTGCCGCCGAATACGGCGTCGTTGCAGTCGTCTTCGTCGATGCCGACCACGGGCATGTGCGCGGCCTGCGCCGCCTTCAGACCCTGCTCGTTCTGCGGGCAGGAGTTACCGAGCACGACCGCGCCGTCGGCGTGCGCGGCCACGGCGTCCTCCAGCCCGATGTTGCCGTTGGTCGGGACCAGCTTGTCGTCGTAGAGGGTGACCTTCCAGCCGATGGCCTTGCCCGCCTCAACGACCGAGTTGGCCCAGTACGCACAAGCCGCCGCGGCCTGGCCGCAGGACAGCACCCAGATGCTCTTGCCCTTCTGGGCGGTCGGCCCCGTCGTCGGGGGCGCCGTCTGCGAGCCCTTGATCCAGGCCTGCAGCGCCTGCGTCGCCGCGCTGGCCACCGAGTCGGTCGAGCCGGCCGCCGCGGTGCTTGACGACGTACCAGACGACACGGTTCCTGATGACGCGGTACCCGCTGCCGCCGCGGTGGTGCTGGACGACGAACTGCTGCTGCAGCCCGCGATGACCGCCAGTCCGGCGGCGGCCGCCACGCAGGCGATGCGCCACCGCGTGCTCGATCTGCGTCTGCTGGGTGCTGGTGTGTTCATCCCGCCGCCCTCCCGAGGACTCGCCGTTGTTCCTCTTGATGGGATTGTGTCTGTCCTGCGGAATCTACAGGCGTATCCGGCTTGTGCGCAAGTATCCGCGAGGTACCGGATAAGGCCGTTTTACCTGGGTTTTTGCACACCGGACGCAGCTTGGAGGGTTTGACAGGTCGCACGGCTCGCAGGCCGGACAGGGGATGACCATTGTCCACGAACCGCCCGCCATGCAGAATGTGTTCTGTTCCAAGGAACGTTAGTTATCAACCGGTACCCGGTCAAGGCGGCAGCAGATGACGGTGACTGACTATCATGCACATTTTGTACCGCGGGCGTACTGCGACGCGGTCGCGGCGATACCGCCAGGTGACCCTTGGCACGCCGTGGCCAGCGGATTTCTCGCCCGGTTCGGCCCGGGAGGCTCGGCGCCGGCCGCGATTTCCGCCCTTGACCCGAGGGTGGAGACACTCGACCGCGCCGGCGTGCGGACCCAGGTCCTCTCACTCGGCGCCTCGAGTATCTGGCACGAGTCGGCGGAGACCCAGCGTCGCCTGGTCGCGGCGTTCAACGAGGGCGTGCTGAACGCCGCGTCGGCGCATCCCGGGCGGTTCGAGCTCTTCGCGTCGCTCCCGCTCCCGCACATCGAACGGGCCATGGAGGAATCCGCGGCGCTGTCCCGGGTGGCCGGCGTCGCCGGTTTCGGTATCACCGCCCACCCAGCCGGGCGGCCGCTGGACGATCCGCGGTGGCGGCCGCTCATTGAGTGCTGGTCCAACCTGCGGGCGACCGTCTTCGTACATCCCGACCCGCCCGATTCGCCGCTGCTCTGGGAGCCTTACTGGCTCCGCTGGGGAGTCGGCGCCCTGGTCGAGGACGCGCTGGTCACCGTGCGGCTGATCACGTCGGGGCTGCTGACCGAGTACCCGGGAGTCCGCTGGATCGTGCCGCACGCCGGCGGCGGTGTCGCGCTCATGCTGCAGCGCCTCGACGGCATGTGGGCGGCCGGCCGTCTGCCGGGTGCGCTCACGAAGCCGCCGAGCGAGGCGCTCGACGGTCTCTACTTCGACACGGCGATGACCGATCCGGCCGCGATCGCCGCCGCGGCCACCGCGCTGCGGGCCAGCCGGCTCGTCTTCGGCAGCGACTACCCGCTTGGCGGGGCACCGGAGATCAGCGCGACGGTCCGCGCTGTCAGCTCAGCCGTCGGCCAGCCCGCCGCCGATGAGATCCTGGCGCGCGATATCCGCGGTTTCAGCCGGTGACCCCGCACGAGGTCGCCGCGGGGGCGCCGCGGGGTGACGAGAGGCACGACGCCGCGGTCGTCGTCGTGGGGTACGGGCCCGTCGGCCAGGTGCTCGCGCTGACCCTCGCGGCCGCCGGTCACCAGGTCCTGGTGCTTGAGCAGCACGAGGAGCTGTGGCCGTCACCGCGGGCAGGGCACCTCGACCACGAGGTGATGCGGATTTTCCAGGGGCTCGGCCTGGCCGATGAGGTCTCAGCGGTCTGTGACGAGTCCACCGAGTACGTCATGTTCGACTCGTCGGGCCAGGTGCTGCGCGAACTGCCCCGCCGCTGGGCCACGCCCAGCGGGTGGCCCGCGTCGTACCACTTCTACCAGCCCGAACTCGAGGCGGTCCTGCACGCCCGCGCGGCCAGGTCCCCGCGCATCACGCTGCGGCGCGGCTGGAAGGCCACCGGCGTGACCGACGCGCCCGGTGGCGTCGAGGTCGCGGCCACGCACGTCGCGTCGGGCGAGCCGCGCGCGTTCCGCGCGGCTTACGCCGTCGGTGCCGACGGCGCCAACAGCACAGTCCGGCAGGGCGGCGGACGGGCGTTCCAGGACCTCGGATTCCAGGCGGACTGGCTGGTCGTCGACGTACTGCTAGCCGACGGGGTGGATCCAGGAATTCCCAGCACCGGCCAGTACTGCGACCCGGCCAGGCCGCACCACGCCGCCCGCGCCAACGGCGGCTACGCCCGCTGGGAGTTCATGCTCCTCGATACCGACGACCGCGAGGAGATCTGCCGCGACGACACCATCTGGGCGCTGCTGTCGGACTGGCTGCACCCGGGCGACGCCGAGATCATCCGCCGGACCGTCTACACGTTCCGTTCCGCCCTCGCCTCGCCGTGGCGGCGCGGCCGCGTCGCGCTGGCGGGCGACGCGGCCCATCTCATGCCGCCGTTCCTTGGTCAGGGCATGTGCTCAGGCCTGCGCGACGACGTCACGCTGGCGTGGATGCTCGACCTGGTGATCCGCGGTATCAGCCACCCGCGGCTACTTGACTGCTACGAGAGCGAGCGGGCCGCCCACGTCCGGCAGATCATCGACGAATCGGTCCGCATCGGCCGCGTGGTCTGCCTCACCGATCCCGTCGCCGCGGCCGAGCGCGACGCCCGCATGCGCCAAGAGCCCGCGCTGGAGTCTCCCATCCTGCCTGCCCTGGGTCCCGGCGTCGTGACAGTCCGGCCTGACCCGCTCGCCGGACGCCTGTCGGTGCAGCCGTCGGTGCGGGACGCGACGGGCCAGCAGGCCCTGCTCGACTCCGTGCTCGGCCCCGGATTCCACCTGCTGGGCCGCGACGCCGACCCCCGTCAGTTCCTCGACCGCCGCGGCATCGAGCTAGCGGGCCGCCTCGGCATCCGTACCGCCGCCATCGGCCGGACGCCAGCCGCACCGCTGCAGGACGTGACCGGGGCCTGGTGCCACTGGATGGAGGCCGCGGGCGCCGGGCTGGTACTGGTGCGCCCCGACCACTACGTCTTCGGATGCGCGGCCAGTCCGGACGCCGCCGGGTCACTGCTGTCTGAGCTGGAGGCCCGGCTGTGTCTCACCTGACCCTGACAGGGCCTGGCCTGCCCGGACCCGCCCCTGCGCAGGCAGGTCCGCTCGACAAGATCACCGAGGCCCAGCTGCGCGCGGCGCCGCTGGAGCGGCTGCTCGATTACGGGCTGGTCGCGTCCGACGCTTTGTTTCTGCGCGGTCAGGTCGCGCAGGGATCGTCGTGGTCCGACGCCGGGCTCCGTGTCACGAACGCACACCTCGCGGCCAGTGACGAAGCGGACCGGGCCGGGCTGGCGGAGGCCCAGCGGCAGCACCTGCTGTCCGCGGCCGTCACCGCCAGCGTGGCCCAGCTGATGATGGCGGGCGACGATGAGCAGCGCCGGGACATCTACCGCCTGTCCGTCAGCGCGCGCGACCGCTGGCTCGCTGGCCAAGGCGACCGGGCGGGCCGGCTGGCAGCGCCCGGAGCCGTCGGCGAACTCGACGTGATCTGGCTGCGGCCCGCGGGAGCCGCGCGCACTGCGGTGGTGGCCCTCTGGGGCGGCACCAGCGGCTGGGGCATCGCGTACCGGCGGTGCGCCCAGGCGCTGCTCGATGCCGGGCTGTCGGTCGCCCTGGTGGAACTACCCGGACAGGGCAGCCCGCGGCTGCTGCGCGGGAAAGTGCTCGGCCCTGGCCTGTACGCCACCGCCCGCTGCCTCATCGAGGCACTGCGCAGCGCACCTTTCAGCACCGGCCACGTGGGAATCTGGGGCCAGAGCGTGGGCGGGCTCCTCGCCGCCCAGGTGGCCAGCCACCTGCCGGAGGTCAGCGCCTGCTGCGTGACGAGCGGTCCCGGCACGCTGGCGCGCGCGGTCCAGCAGTCCTCCAGGCAGCGCCAGCTCTGGGCGGACATGCTCGGCCGGCCCGCCGGCACGACCGGACTGGGCGCGGAGTTCGACTTCGCCGCCGGACAGCGCATCGGCTGCCCGGTCCTTGTCGTACACGGCGGCCGCGATCCCCTGGTCACCGACGCGGAGTCAGCCGCGTTCGCGGCGGCCGGAGCGGAGCCAAGCAGGCTCGTCGTCTGGCCGGACGAAGGACATTGCGTCTACGGCCGGGCTCAGGAGCGCGATGTCCTGGTGGCGGCCTGGTTCCGCAGCGTGCTCTCCCGCCCAGCTTGACCCGGTTCGGGTTGGTAACTATCGTTCCTTAGAACAGAACACATTCTGCACTGTGGACGGTTAAATGGACAACGGCAATCCCGTGCCCAGCATCGCCGAGCTCGGCCATGTCGGCGTGCGCTGCTTCGACACCGAGGCCCAGGTGCGCTTCTACACCACGCTTCTCGGTCTCACGGTCACCGACCACGACCCGCAGCTGGGGACCTGGTTCCTGTCCGCACGCCCCGGCTCCGAGCACCACGAGCTGCTGCTCACCGGCGGCCGCGACGCCGCCCGCGACGCGCGGCTGATCCAGCAGATCTCTTTCCGCTGCCCCCGCCTGGCCGACGTCCAGGCCTTCCACCGCCGCCTGGTCGGCGCCGCCGTGCCGATCGACATGACCGTCTCGCACGGCAACGCGGTCGGCTGCTACTTCTTCGACCCCGAGGGCAACCGCTGCGAGGTCTACTGGCAGACCGGCTTGCCCGCCCGCCAGCCTTTCGTCCAGCCCGTCGACCTCACCGCCGACCCCGACACCCTGCTGGCCGCCGTCACCGACGGCGCCCGCCGGTACGGCGACGACGGCTACACCACCGACGACTACATCGCCCGCAGCAAAACCCCGCCCCGGCCGCCGGCCGCCGGCGCGGCCGCCACCTGACAGCAGCGGAGACCGGCACGTTCGGCACGTCAGGTCTCCTCGCGTGCGGCGCCTTCGACGGCCTCGACGGCGCCGAGCAGGGAACCGAGCGCGGCTTCGTAACGCTCGGCGTCCGTGTCGGGCGGCTGCTCGCTGGCGGCTACGCCTTCGGCTCCTGCGGCTGGCTGGCCGTTCTCGGCCAGCATCAGCTCGGTCCTCACGGTGCTCTCGAGTTGCTCCAGCCTGGCATGATCTCCGGCTGGCGTTCCGCGGTTCATCCTTGCTCCCAGTGGTCGGTGGTGCTGCTGCCTGCCGGGCCGTCGGGGTCCCGGCGTCAGCTAAGACCGGGCAGTCCCCCGGGCTGTGACCGGGTCAGCCCGGTCCCGTTCGGTTAAGCCCTGGGTGTGTCCTCGACAGACCTGTCGTTCTCAGAGCGCACGGCGGCCCTGTCACAGCCCGCGGGGGTGTCCGGTCTTAG
>DASYAD010000008.1:0-7834 GCA_036501515.1 Trebonia sp.
GGAGTCCTCGACGATGAACCGGGTCTCCGCCGGTGTCAGCCGGATGTTGACGGGGACGAGCACCAGGCCTGCCTTGGCGAGGCCGTACGTGATCTCGGGCCATTCGAGGGTGTTCCTCGCGCAGACGGCGACCCGGTCGCCCTTCTTCAGCCCGGTGGACTGGAGGTAGGTGGCGAGCCTGTTCGCCCGCTCGTCCACGGCGCCCCAGGACAGCTGCCTGCCCTCGGAGATGACGGCGGTCTTAGCGGGGTAGCGCCGCCCGTTATGCCCGGAGATGTCGCCGATGAGCATGTTTATCCTTTTACTCCCTCTCAGATCACGAACGCCATCGTGGGGATGGGACCACCCGCGTTGACCAGGTGCACGGTCTTGCCAGCCAGCCGCAGACCGCCTTCCGCCGCGCGGATCGTGTGCAGGTAGCGGCCTGCCCACAGGGTCATCGCGAACCGGTACTCGACGAGGACGAAGTTCGACGCGACGGTCACGGTGCCGGCCTGCGGTGCCTCACCGACGACCTCGAAGTTGGACACGGTCCTGCGCAGCACGGACGGCGGCGTCTGAGAGTGCCGCACGCCGGTGTTCAGCTGGGCGACGCGGCTGCGGATCCGGCTGCGGTTGTCGTTGACGTACGACACCTGCGTCTCGGGGTCCGCGTCCGGTGACATCGGCACCCAGTACCGTGCGTCGTCGTCCCAGAGCGCTTCCCACTCGGAGTAGCGTGCCTCGTCGGCCAGGCGTGCCTCGTGGTAGATGAATGAGACGAGGGCCGGGTCGACCCTGGCCGCGGCGGACGGGTCGGAGAGGATGGTTTCTGTCATGACTAGCCCTCACTTCCAGGAACTACTGTGCTTCCTGGCGTCTCGCCCTCAAGGACCCCGGCCCAGTGCCTCCACCAGCCGCGCTGCGGGGTCTCCGCGCTCTTATCCCGGTTGACCCGCCCGGTGGCGTCCTGCGTATCCGACTCGAGGCCGCGGCTGAGCGTCACCCACTCGGGCTCGCGCGCGGCGAGGCCGAGCTGATTACGCGCGCCGATCTCGCCGTCGTCGGCGATCAGGAAGCCGGCCGGGCCCATCGCGCCCTCGGTCCTCCGCAGCGTGCGGCTGTTCAGCTCCGGCTGGCCGGGGATGAGCACCGGGCTCGTGTAGGCGATCGTCTCCCCGACGCTCAGCGGCTCCACGGTCATGATGTTCATCTCCGCGATGAACAGGTTCGGGAAGATCAGCGTGTGCGGCGGCCCGATCACCAGCGTGTCGTGCGCGCCGTCGACACCGCGAGCCTCCTCGAGCGCCGCGATGTAGCCGGGCACCTTCTCCCGCTTGAGCCGCCCGTACCAGACGAACTCCTCGTCAAGCCGCCGGTACTCGGAGGCGTAGTCGATCTCGGAGTGCCCGTTGCCCATGTCGCGGACCATGGTCTCGGTCTTGGACGGGACGTGCGAGACCTTCGCGGGCCGCACGGCGTCGTACACCGACTGGTGGGTGAACAGCGCGTGGTACCCGTCCACGTTGTTCTCCATCACCATCTTCCAGTTGCAGTACATCCGGTGCTTCATCCAGCCGGCCGTCAGCTGGACGCCTCCCGTGGGCGACAGCGCCACCAGGCGGTCGATCGCGTGCCTGGCGTTGCCGAGGTGCTCTTCGAGGGTGATGCCCTCGGGCTCGAGCGAGGCGAAGACAAACCCGCCGTAGCTCTCCTGCCGTGACGCCCGGACGAGGCCCAGGCTGGCGCGGATCTCCCCGAACCGCTCCGCGTACCCGTCGCGCATGGGCACGCCGGAGAGGCTGCCGTCGTTGCTGAACGTCCACCCGTGGTACGGGCAGCGGAAGGAGCTGCTGTTGCCCTTGTCCGCGTTGCACAGCCGGTTGCCGCGGTGCGTGCAGCGGTTCGCCAGCACGCGAACCTCACCGTCCTTGCCCCGCGCGACCACGTACGGCTCGCCGGCGATGCGCTTGGTGACGTAGTCGCCCGGCTCGGGGACCTCGCTCTCGTGGGCGACGAACACCCAGCCCTCGCGGAAGATGCGGCGCACCTCCAGGTCGTACACCAGGGGATCGGTGTAGACGAGGCCGCGGACGCGGTCCGGCTGGACCAGCGCGCGCACGTCGCCGGGGCGGAGCCCGGCGGCGGTCTCGGCCGGCGACCCGGCCTGGTCGGTAACCGTCATGGCATTGGTCTCCTGTCGTAACATCCGGCCGGCGGTGCGGCCCTGGGAAAGCCGCACGGCCGGCAGCTTGACGGCGCCCACCGTGCGGAAGGCGATCGTGACGGTGGCGCCCACGGCGGGGGCTTCCCCGGACATCGTGGCCGTGGTGAGGACGAGGCGGTGCCCGCTCGCCAGCTCGACATCGATGACGGGATAAGGCCCCGTCGCGACGATGAGGCCGGGCTCGCGCCGGTGCACGAGCGTCGCCGCATGCACGGTGCCTGCCAGCTGCACATCGCGCCACTGGCGGCCCGCCGTTCCGGTCTCGGCGCTCGCGCCGCACACGTCGCAGACGTACTGTTCAAGCTCCAGGGGGGTGGAGCAGGCGGCGCAGAACGGCAGGGCGAGCGCGCCGCGGGCGGCCGCCTCGTACAGGGGGGCCATCACCGGGTCGGCGGGGTCCGGTGCCAGTTCCGGCGCGACTAGCCAGTCAGCAGTCTCCGTCATGCCGCCCCCCGCGCGAGGACGAGAGCCTCGTGGTGATCGATCCTGCCGCCGATGCCGGTGACGAGTGCCGTCCTTGTGCCGGTCACCTGGCGGTCACCGCCGTCGCCGCGCAGCTGGATGATCGCCTCGGCCAGGGGGGTCATGCCCTGGAGGTAGAAGCCGGACAGCTGGCCGCCGCCGGTGTTAACGGGCAGCTCGCCGCCTGGGGCGATCCCGCCGCCGCGCACGAACTTGCCCGCCTGGCCGCTCTCGCAGAAGCCGTACTCCTCGAGCAGGCAGAGCGTGACAATCGAGAACGGGTCGTAAAGCTCGACGACGTCGAGTTCGCCGCGGGTAAGGCCGGCCATCGCGAGCGCGTCGTCGATCGCCTGGCGGCCGCCGCCGAACCACGACTCGGCGCCCGCCCGACGGCGGCGCATCGGGTGGACCGCGCCCATCCCGCGGACCTCGATGGCGGGTTTCGCCTGGCCGGCCGCGCTGGCGGAGCTCACGACAACCGCGACCGCTCCGTTCACCGGCCGCGCGCAGTCAAGGACGCGCAGCGGCGCGGAGATCATCCGGCTCGCGTAGTAGCCGTTCTCGTCCAGGGGTTTCCTGCTGACGGCCTGCGGGCTGCCGGCCGCCCATGCCCGGGCCGAGATCGCGACGGCGCCCAGGTCGGCCTCGGTACCGCCGCTGACGTGCAAGTACCTGGACGCGAGGAGTGCGAAGGTCGGCACGGAACCGAGCACGCCGCTGGCGCGCTCCAGGCCGCGGACGCCGGAGTTGCCGCCGCTCCTGGCGTAGAGCGTTCCGGCGGACCCGCCGCCGATCGGGGCGTCGGCGAATACGCAGATGACCGTGCGGGCCATGCCGGCCCTGATCGCGAGCACGGCGCGGGTGACCATCGCGACCGCGGTCGCGCCCTTGATCTCCAGGTGTTCCAGTAGGCGCAGGTCGCCGAATCCGGCGCGACGGGTGAGCGCCACGCTCAGCCGGTCCTCGCGGACGCCCTGGCTGGAGCCGACGAGCATGCCGTCCACGTCGCCGCGGTCAAGGCCGGCGTCGGCCAGGGCGGCGGCGACCGCCTCGGTGGCGAGCGCGTAGCTGTCGGGCCCGGCGGTGACGGACATCGCCGTCATCCCGAGCCCGGCGATCGCTGGCGGCCTGCTCACTCGCCCTCGTCCTGGTGATCGGTCCGGTACAGGCCGACCCTCAGCCACCCGGCCC
Organism: Trebonia sp.; assembly: GCA_036501515.1. Taxonomy (GTDB): domain Bacteria; phylum Actinomycetota; class Actinomycetes; order Streptosporangiales; family Streptosporangiaceae; genus Trebonia. The sequence continues at coordinate 3,860 of DASYAD010000008.1, forward strand.
GGTCCTCTCCGGTCGCGAGGCACAGGCTTGCGAGCTCGATCGCCGACAGGAGGATGTCATCGCCCGTCTCGTTGTCCCGCACGTGCAGCCGCGGGCTGTGACCCGCGGTGTCCAGGCTGACGGTCACGGAGGCGAACTCGTTCTCGACGACAGCGAGCCGGACGCGATCCGCGCCGTTCTGGCCATCCTGTGGCTGGCCGCCATGAGGCTGACTGACAGCGTGTGCCCCACTGGCTTGCCCGCCGTTTGGGGTCATCGCCTGCTCCACGCGCGCCTGCCTTCTAGAATCTGACACCAGGGCCACCCTTTTAGGCGGCAATCCAATATCTTATATTCTACTTACCAAGTTCTCCACGGGCCAGGACCGGGTACATGATGCCGCGCCTTGACCGGGCCGGCGTACGCGCGGGCCGGGCGGGAACCCTCCTGAAGAAAGGTGCTTACGCCTTGAACGATGCCAGGACCGAGTACCGCAGCCTGTGGACGTGGCTGCGCGATGTTGAGTTCTGCCAGCGGTGGGTGGACGTGAACGGAGTGGATACCCGGATCGCCGAGGCGGGCAGCAAGGACAGCCCCGCCGTGGTCCTGCTGCACGGCACCGGCGGCCACTGGGAGGTCTACGCGCCGACCATCGGGCCGCTGAGCGCGGACTTTCACTGTATCGCGGTTGACATGGTGGGCAACGGGTTCTCCGACCGGCCCGACTACGACTACGAGATCGCGGTCTACGTCAGCCACATCGCCGCCCTGCTCGACGTGCTCGGCATCCAGCGGGCGTCGTTCATCGGGATGTCGCTTGGCGCCTGGGTGGCCGCCAGGTTCGCGCTCGACCACCCGGACCGAACCGACAAGCTGATCCTCCAGTCACCAGCCGGCCTGATCGCGACCGCCTCGAACATGGCACGGATCAGGGCCGAGCGCACCGCGGCGGTGGAGAACCCGACGTGGGAGTCGATCAAGGCCATGTTCGACCACCTGATCGCCGACGAGGAGAACCGGATTCCCGACATCATCGCGCTGCGCCAGGCGATCTACCGGATGCCGGAGACCAGGGACGCGATCGACCACGTGCTGATCCTCCAGGACCCGGAGGCCCGCGAGCGCAACCTGATCAAGGAGGAGCAGTGGGCCGCCATCCAGGCACCCACCCTGGTCGTGGCGTCCGGCAAGGACCACAGTGAGTACATGAACACCGCACAGCAGGTCGCACGGCTCATCCCCAACTCCGAGGTGGTTGAGATGGCCCAGGTAAGGCACTGGCCCGCCTTCGAGGACCCGGAAACGTTCAACGCCGCCGCGCTTCGCTTCCTGCGGGGCTGACGTGCTTGATGGAGACCAGGTCGCCGACGCGGCGCGACGGCTGCTCGCGGCCGAGCGCGACCGCCAGCCGGTCAGGCAGCTGTCACTCCAGTATCCCGAGATGACCGTCGAGGACGCCTACCGCGTGCAGCGGGCGCTGACCGCGGCCAAGCTGGCCGAGGGCAGGACCGTGAAGGCCCGCAAGATCGGGCTCACCTCGCGCGCCATGCAGCAGGCGGTGTCGATCACCGAGCCCGACTACGGCGTGATCTTCGACGACATGTTCTTCGACGACGGCGGCGTGGTGCCGTTCGCGCGGTTCATCCGCCCGCGGGTGGAGGTCGAGCTGGCGTTCATCCTCGACCAGCCGCTCAAGGGTCCAGGGGTGACCACGCTCGACGTGCTCGACGCCACGCGCTGGGTCACGCCGGCGCTCGAGATCCTTGACGCGCGGATCCAGATGAGCGACCCGGAGACCGGCCACCTGCGCACGATCGTCGACACGATCTCGGACAACGCGGCCGACGCGGGCATCGTCGTCGGCGGCCGCGCGGTCCGTCCCGACGCAATCGACCTGCGCCGGGTCGGCGCCGCGCTGTACGTCAACGAGGCGATCGAGGAAACCGGCCTGGCGGCGGGCGTCCTTGGTCACCCCGCCAACGGGGTCGCCTGGCTGGCGAACAAGCTGGCACCGTACGACGAGCACCTGCCGCCGGGCCAGGTCATCCTGGCCGGCTCTTTCACCCGGCCGGTCTTCGTCGGCCAGGGTGACACGGTGCACGCGGACTTCGGCGACCTCGGGGCGGTGACATGCCGCTTCCGCTGAGCACGACCGCCGCGCGCTGGCGGGCCGCGCTGGCAGGCGAGCGGCCGGTCACCGGCATGTGGGTCGCCTCGGGCAGCCCGGTCGTCGCGGAGATCTGCGCGGGCTCAGGCGTGGACTGGCTGCTCGTCGACAGCGAGCACGCGCCAAACGACCTGCGCTCGATCCTCGCGCAGTTGCAGGCGGTCGCGCCGTACCCGGTGACGCCAGTGGTCAGGCCGCCGGTCGGCGATCCGGTGCTGATCAAGCAACTGCTCGACCTCGGGGTGGAGGTGCTGCTCATCCCGATGGTCGAGTCGGCGGCGCAGGCGGAGGCGCTCGTCGCGGCCACCCGCTACCCGCCCGACGGCATCCGCGGTGTCGGGTCCGCACTGGCGCGGGCCTCCCGCTGGAACCGGGTCGGCGGGTACCTGAAGGACGCGGCAGTGACTGTCTCGCTCCTTGTCCAGATCGAGTCACGGGCCGGGCTCGACGCGCTGCCCGAGATCGCGGCGGTGGACGGCGTCGACGGGATCTTCCTTGGCCCGGCCGACCTCGCCGCGTCGCTGGGTCACCTTGGCGAGCAGGCTCACCCCGAGGTAACCGGCGCGGTCGAGGACGCGATCAAGGCGATCACGGCCGCGGGAAAGCCGGCCGGCGTCAACGCGTTCCCGCGTGACCTCGCCGACCGGTACCTGGCGGCGGGGGCGCGGTTCATCCTCGTGGGCGCGGACGTGACGCTGCTCGTGGCCGGCAGCGAGGAGCTCGCCGCCAGGCACCGCCCGCCCAGGGACTGACTGACAGGTAAGGAGCAGGGAGGCTCAATGCGACAGGTCGGTATGCAGATCGGCACCGAGCGGCGGCTTGGCGCCGCCACGTTCGAGTCGGTCGACCCGTACACGGGTGAGCCGTGGGCGGTCCTTCCGGAGGCGAGCAAGACCGACGTCGACGACGCAGTGCGGGCCGCCCGCACCGCGTTCAACGGCGAGTGGACGGCCATGACGGGCGCCGCGCGCGGCCGGCTGATTCGCCGGCTCGGTGAGCTGATCACTGAGCACGCCGACGACCTGGCGGACGCCGAGACGCGCGACAACGGCAAGCTGCTGCGCGAGATGGGCGGCCAGGTCCGCTCGCTGCCCGCCTGGTACGAGTACTACGCCGGCCTTGCCGACAAGATCGACGGCCGGGTCGTGGACACCGGGCGCGGCGACTTCTTCGGGTACGTGTCGCGCGAGCCCGTGGGGGTTGTCGCCGCGATCCTGCCGTGGAACTCGCCGCTACTGCTGCTCTCAGTCACGCTCGCGCCCGCGCTGGCCGCCGGGTGCACGATGGTCGCCAAGCCGTCCGAGCAGGCTCCGGTGTCGATCATGCTGCTCGCCGAGCTCTTCGAGCAGGCAGGCTTCCCCCCAGGCGTGTTCAACACGGTCAGCGGCGCCTCCAGGCAGGTCGGCGAGTGGCTGGTCGCCCACCCTGACGTGGACCACGTGTCATTCACCGGCTCCGAGGTGACCGGGGCCGCGGTCGCCAGGTCGGCGGCCGGGCACCTCGCCCCGGCCACGCTCGAGCTCGGCGGCAAGTCAGCGAACATCGTCTTTCCCGACGCGGACCTCGCGGCAGCCGCCAACGGCCTGGTCGCCGGGATCTTCGCGGCCGCCGGGCAGACCTGCATCGCCGGGTCGCGCGGCCTGGTCCACGAGTCCGTGTACGACGTGGTCTTGGAGCGGGTCGCCGAACGGGCCGGCCGGATCGTGATGGGCGACCCGAAGCTGCCGGAGACCGAGATGGGCCCGATCTGCTTCCCCGGCCAGCTGCAGAAGATCCAGAAGATGGTCGCCGAAGCCAGGGACTCCGGTGCGCGGATCGTTACCGGCGGC
>DASYAD010000009.1:0-2614 GCA_036501515.1 Trebonia sp.
GGGTTCCGCGCGGCGTTGCGCCTGGCGTTGAGCGCGACCTGGCCGAGCTGCTCGCGGGTGAGGCCGAACTCGTGCATGTACCGCATGGCGTACATCCCGATCCAGTTCGCCGGGGACGCGGCGCCGAACGGCATCCGGAACTCCGCGTGGCCGCGGGCCCGCTCCGCTACCTGGGTGAGCGCCTGGGCACGTCCCGCCGCCTGTGCGGTCGACTCGCACACGGCCCGGAAGCAGAGCACGTGCGTGGCCCGCCCCGTCGCGATCGCAGCGGCGGCGTCCATCAGCGTGCCGAGCTGGCCGGGCGTCTCCACCCCGCTCACCACCCACGTGGTCCGCAGGCCGAGCGCGTCCCGCACCTCGTGGGTCGTCGCCCCGACGAATCCGCCCTCGGCCTGGACCGGCCCTGGGTAACTGGCGACCCCGTCGATGTCGTTCACTCGCAGTCCGGCGTGCGCGATCGCATCGAGCGCCGCGTCGATGGCCAGGTCGATGCCGCTGCGGCCGAGCTTGCGGCCCACGGCCGACTGCCCGACACCGGTGATGACCACCTTGTCGTCGACGAATGTCATGCCTTGCCTCCCGCCACTGGGCTCACCGCGACTGGCCGGAACACCGGGATCCACACGTCATCGCGGCGCTCGAACTCGACCTCGACCGGCATGCCGATGCGCACGTCTTCGACCGGGCAGTCCACGATCTGCGTGGTCAGCCGGGTCTCCGGGTCCTCGGCGAGTTCCACGATCGCGATGGCGTACGGGGTCGGGAACGCGTCGCCGAACCAGGGATGGTGGTTGACCGTGTAGGTGGCCACGGTCGCCCGCCCAGACACGGCCTCCGGGCCGACGTCCCTGCTGTGGCAGCGGAAGCACACCCCCACCGGCGGGTGGAAGTAGCGCTGACAGGACTTGCAGCGGTAGATCCGCAGCTCGCCCTCGGCACCGCCGGTCCAGAACGCCGCGGATTCCGCGGTCACGGCCGGCAGCACCCGGTAAGCGGGTCGGGTCATGGATATTGCTCTCCTTCTGCTACCGCGGCCAGCTCGGCCAGGCTGGCCAGCACGGCGGCGGCGTCGGTGATCCGCGCGATGGCGGGCAGTAGCCCGCCCATCATGAACTCATAAGACTGGGCCGATGTGCCCGCCACGCAGTCGGCCGGTATCCGCACGTAGTAGCCGCGGTTCACCGCCTCAAGCGCGAGCCCGGGGATCGCCACGTCGGTGGACACCCCAGTCAGCACGATGGTCTCGATGTCCCGCAGTCGCAGCGCGGCGTCCAGGTCGGTACCGTAGAACGCGGTGAGCCCGGTTGCCCGGATGCTCACATGGTCGGCGGGGTCCGGGGCAAGTTCGGGTGGCGGCAGCGTGTCGGGGGTGCCGGCGATGAGCGTGCGCTTCTTGATCGCCAGTGCGCCGGGCAGCGAGTTGGGCTTGACGCCCGCCAGGTCGGGGCGGTGCCCGATATGGCAGTGCACGACCGGCAGGCCCGCGGCGCGGAACGCCCTTGCCAGCTCGCCGATGCGGGGCACGATGCCCCGCTCGGCCGCCTGCGCGGCGAGGGCCGGCGTCATCGACGTCGCGGGGTCGAGAATGCCCATCTGGCACTCGCTGATGACCAGCGCGGCGGACTGCGGCCCACCCGGTCCCATGGCCCTCCCGTCGCTGGCGGCACTGCGAGTCTGACGATATGACTACATAATATTCCCATTTCAGCGGCGCTTTGCAAGTGCCTCAACTTGACAACTTCTGACAGTAGTGCCACGTTCGAGGTCAGGCACACACGGGCAAGCAGCGCGGTGTTGACCACGGCGGAGTGGGAGGCGACATGGGTGAGCTGATGGCGGGCAAGGTGGCGCTGGTCTCGGGGTCAACCCGCGGCATCGGGCGGTCGATCGCCGAGCACCTGGCCGCGCAGGGCGCGAAGGTGGCCGTCACCGGCCGCACTGTGGATAAGGGCGAGAAGGTAGTCAGCCGCATCAGGGAGGCAGGCGGCACCGCCGAGTTCCTCCGCCTCGACGTGACCGACGAGGACAGCGTCCGCTCGGTCATCGAGGAGACGGTACGCCTCTTCGGCGCGCTCACGACGCTGGTCAACAACGCCGCGCCGACCGAGGTGGTGGCGACCACGGTCAAGCACCTGGCCGATTACAGCACCGAGGAGTGGAACCGGATCCTCACCGGCACGCTGACCGGCAACGTGTTCTGGGCGTCCAAGTACGCCTGGCCGCACCTCGCCGCCGCCGGGGGCGCGTCGATCGTAAACATCTCCTCGGGCCAGGCCGTGGCGGGCTTCAAGGGGTTCGGCGCCTACGGCGCCGCGAAGGCCGGCGTCTCCTCGCTCACCAGGACGCTCGCCGTGGAGGGGGCCGCGTTCGGCATCAGGGCGAACACGGTCCTCGTGGGCCGGGTGGTGTCTGGGCGCGGCGACTCCGGCCACCACACGGGGGGCGGCAGGCTGACCAGGATCGGCAACCCGATGGACATCGCCTACGCCGTCGGCTACCTGGCCTCCGACCAGGCGGCGTTCGTCACCGGGGCGGAACTGGTCGCCGACGGCGGCTTCTCCATCAACGGCGACGCCGTCTCCGACGCCGAGGCGGCCGCGAAGGCAGCGGAAGC
>DASYAD010000010.1:0-1898 GCA_036501515.1 Trebonia sp.
CGTACTCGAACAGGGAGTACGCGTCGTGCGTGGACTTGCCGTTGGTCTTCATGGTGATGCCGAGGCCGATAGCCGCGATCTGGTGACCTTCACGCGAGGGAAGCATGTACCCGCCGCCAAGTGTCATCGTCGCCTCCTTGAGTCGCACGCCGCGAATGGGCGTGTGTAATGCCACAGCGTGCGGCTGCGCGACCAGCATCGCAACGATCTGTCCCGCTCAGCGGGACTGGGGTCGAGGGCGGCTCGTGTAGGAGCGGGACGCCGCCGCGGCGGCCATCCGCACCGCGGGCCCGATGCGATCGGCCCGTACCAGCTGGCTGGGCCCGGTGACCGACAGTGCCGCGGCGATGTCGCCGAGGGGACCGAAGATCGGCGCGGCCACGCAGCTGACGCCGATGTTGCCTTCCTCGCGGTCGATCGCCCAGCCGCGCTCGGGCACTGCCGTCAGCTCCCGCATGATGGCGACCCTGCTGGTCAGCGTGCGCGGTGTGCGTCTGGGCAGCGGCCCGGTCAGCGCGGTATCGATGACCGCCGGCTCCGAGTAAGCGAGGATCGCGCGGCCGAGCGCCGAGCAGTAAGCCGGGATCATGCCCCCGACTTGGGAGAGCATCGGCATGGCCCGGTGCCCGGTGATCTTCTCGACGACCAGGACCGTGGTGCCTTCCAGAACGCCGAGTTGCACGGTGATCTTCGTGGCCTGGTGCAGGTCCTGCAGGAACGGCAGCACTGCCTCACGCAGCTCCAGCCGGATCGGCGCCAGGCTGGCGATCTCGAACAGACGGTTGCCGATGCGGTACCGGTCGCCAGGCTTTTCCAGCCAGCCGAGCCTGAGCAGCCGGTCGGCGGTGCGATGGGTGGTCGACCTGGGCAGCCCGCACCGGGCCACCAGCGCGGCGAGCGTGAGCTCGCGGTGCGCGGCGTCGAACGCGCCGAGGATCGCCGCCGCCCGGTCGAGGCCGCTCTCGGGCAGCCCGCTACCAGACAACGCGGTGTCCCGCTGAGTGGGACTCATCGTTGGTTCCGCGCGGTCATGTTGGTCAGGCTAAGCCAGACAAGGCAGTTCGCACGAGTCCCGGGAGGCCGCCATCACGGTACGGACCGCGCTGATCGGCGGCGGAGGCGCAGGCATCGGCTACGCCATCGCCACCCGCCTCGCTGCGACGCACCGCGTCGTCATCACCGGCAGGCGTGCCGCCGCACTGGACGCGGCGGCGGCGCGGTTGCGGGCGCGGACGGGCGCCGACGTCGGCACGCTGGTCAGCGACATCGCCGCCCCGGACGCTCCGGCAGCCGCGATGGACGCGATGACCGCCAGGTACGGCACGCCGGACGTGCTGATCCTCAACGCCGGCGGCCCGCCGCCCGGCCGGATCCTGGACATCGCCGACGACGCCTGGCGGGCCGGCACGGAGCTGCTGCTGCTCGGCCCGCTGCGACTGGCCCGCCTCGCGCTGCCGTGCATGGCGGCCCGCGGCTTCGGCAGGCTGGTGTTCGTCACCTCGACCGCGGTCCGCCAGCCGCAGCCGGACCTCGCCCTCTCCGTGGTGCTGCGGGCGGCCGTCACCGCCGCCGCGAAGCTGCTGTCGCTCGAGTACGCCGCGGACGGCGTCACGGTCAACTGCGTGGCGCCCGGCGCCACCGACACCCAGCGCCGCAGGAACGTGCTGGCCGACCGGGCCGCGCGGACCGGCGTGCCGGCCGCCGAGCTGGACGCCCGGGACGCGCGGGAGGTGCCGGCCGGCCGGCCAGGCAGACCGGACGAGGTCGCCGCGGCGGTCGCTTTCCTGGCGTCGGCCGACGCCGGCTACGTCAACGGGACCGTGCTCACGGTCGACGGAGGAAGGACGGAAACGTTCTGATGGGACTGTCTGGCGCCGGCTTCGACATGGCCGATTTCC
>DASYAD010000011.1:0-1723 GCA_036501515.1 Trebonia sp.
GCGTGCCCGGCTTGCCCTTGTAGCTGAACTGCGCGCCCGCCGCGAGTTCCTGCGGCGTGAACGACAGGTCCGTCCCGAGGTCCATCCCGGCCGCGGCCGGGTCACCGCCGTATGCCCGGAACTCCCCGACGCACACGTCCGACCCGGTGTCGCTGTAGACCGTGAGCTCCGCGTACCGCGCCGTGCTGCCAGCGGGCAGCGGCAGGTACATCGGGCTGCCCGGGTCGAGTGCCACGTCCTTCAGCGCCCGGATCTGCTGCCAGTCGCCGGCCGTGGACGCCAGTTCGATGGTGGCCGACGCCGACGGGCTCGCCGCGTCCAGCGTGATCCCGAGGTCGGACAGCGACCGGACCTGGCCTAGGTCGACGGTCAGCGTGCCGGTCCAGCCGGACGTGCACCAGTCGGTGCCCGCATTACCGTCGATGGCGTTCGGTGCAGGGTTCGCTGATTCGGCGGTTGTCGCGGTCGCGGTGGCGTCCAGCGCCCAGTTCACGGTGGGCGCCGCTTGCCCGGCGTTTTGCGCCGGCGCGCTGGCTGGCGCGGTGCCGGCCATCGGGGTCGTGGTTCCGGCGCGGGCCGGCAGGATGACCGCCGCGACCGCCATCGGCAGCGCCAGCAAGACCGCGCCGGCCCCGTACCTGGAGCGTCGGCTTCGAGGGAGAATGGGCATGGGGTCGCCTCCATAGTGAGACGCTATTGATCCCTAACGAACATCCCCCCTCATAACCGCCCAATTCTGGCGCGAGCGGCAGCGCCCAGGGAGTCATTCACCCGTTCCGTAACCTCGTCGGCGCCTAAATGTGCTTTTCCGTGGCATATTCACCCGGAATAACACATTTGACTTGGTTTCGAGTCTCCGAGCGCCGGGGCCGGTTAGCCGGCGACGCCCGCCGCGCCCTTGGCCTGCCGTCCCTGCCGACGGCGCCGTTCGCCTGGCGACCAGAGGTAGTAGCCGACGGGGAACAGCCGGATGTTGAACCTGTCGTCCACCAGGCCCCACAGGCCGCGCCGCGCGAACAGCGCGACACCGATGGCCACCAGCCCCAGGATGATCAGGTACCAGGCGTTGTAGGACTGCAGCGTCTGCTCGAGGATCATGTACACGGCGGTCCCGAGGATCGGGCCCTCGATCGTGCCGAGGCCGCCGATGATGGTCGCGAACGCCATGATGGCCGTCCACTGCACGCTGAAGACGCCGCCCGAGGTACCGGGCACGACCTGCAGCTGGTCGATCGCGAGCACGCCCCCGGCGGCGCCGCACCCGGCCGCGGCGACAACGAAGACCAGCAGCCGCGCCAGGCCCACCTTGACGCCAGATGTGCGTGCCGCGGCCTCGTCGTCCCTGATCGCGGTAAGCACGAGGCCGAGCCGGGACCGCAGCAGGAAGTACACGGCGGCGATGGCCAGCACTGCGACGACGAGCGCTGCCCAGTACGTGTACGCGGCGAGCAGCGTCGGGTCCATTCCGGCGAAGCCAGGCAGCGGCATGCCCGTGCCGCCGCCGATGGACTGGATCTGCTCGATGAACAGCGCGACGGCCTCGGCGAGCACCCAGGTGGCGATCGCGAAGTACCCGAGGCGGAGCCGGGAGACCAGCCACCACAGCGGGAACGCGGCGACTCCCGCGCCGACGGTCGCGATGGGCAGCGCGAGGAACGGCGACAGCCCGTGCATCGCCGGGATCAGCACGAAGTACGCGCCGAGCCCGAAGAAGGCCTGCTGG
>DASYAD010000012.1:0-40543 GCA_036501515.1 Trebonia sp.
AACGCGCGCTCATCGCGGCATGGATCGGCATAAGACCTCCCGGGGGACGAGTGAGCGGACGAAGGCGGCCGACCGGGCCACGATGCCGGGGACGTCGGCGGCACCGTCCCAGAAGTGCGACGCGCCTGGCACCAGCTCGACCGACGCGGACCCGCCGGCCTCGTTCAGCGCCTGGGCGAAGCGGGTGCTCTGGCCGGGCGGCACCATCGCGTCGCTGTCGCCGTGCAGCAGCAGCACCGGCGGCGCGCCGGGGTGCACGTGGGTGACGGGGCTGGCCGCGCGGGCGAGGTCGGGCACCTGGGACGGCGGCGCCCCGAGGAACAGCGCTTCCCGTGACCCGGGGTCGTCGTCGTCAGGGCCGCGCAGTCCGAGCAGGTCGGTGACCGGGAACCAGGCGACCACGCCGTCGGCGGGCGCGCCGGTGAGCGCGGCCAGCAGCGCCAGGTGGCCGCCGGCCGAGTCGCCCCACAGCGCCACCGGGCCCGCGGTGACGCCGTACCCGGGCAGCGCGGCGCGCGCCCAGGCGACCGCCGCGTGCACGTCCTCGACAGCGGCCGGGTAGCGGGCCTCGCCTGACAGCCGGTAGTCGATCGCGGCGACGGCCATCCCGGTGGCGGCCAGCGCCGGGTAGAAGCCGTCGCCGAGCGCGGGCAGCGGGTGGCGGCGCGAGCCGCGCCGCCACCCGCCCCCGTGGACGTGGACGACCACCGGCACGGCGGTGCCGGCAGGGTCAGTGCCGGGCACGTAGAGGTCGAGCTCCACCGGCCGGAAGCCGGGCACGTCGCGGTACTCGATGCCCGGGTGGACGCGGACGCCGTTCATGCCGTCGCGGGCGCCAGCCGGGCCGTCCGCTTGTGGAACCGTCCGCCCTGCATGATCGCGACCAGGTTCTCCGGGTCTTCGAGCACGGTCACGTCGGTCGCCGGGGAGCCGCTGACCACCAGGATGTCGGCCAGGTAGCCCGGCGTCAGCAGCCCGACCGGCAGGTCGAGGACCAGGCCGCCGTAGTACGTGGCGGCCCGCAGCGCCTCGAGCGGCGAGTAGCCGAACAGCTTGACGAACAGGCCGAGGTCGCGGGCGTTGCGGCCGATCGGGTTGTTGGGGAACCCGTAGTCGCCGCCAGGCAGCACCCGCAGCCCGCGTCGTCGCAGCTCCGGGTAGAGCACGGTCATCGCCTCGAGCGCCCGCACCGAGCCCATCCGCTCGGCCTGGGTGCGGTCGATGCCGAACTCCTCGCCTTCGTGGACATTGGCCCACATGATGCCGACGGCGGGGGACAGGAAGACCGCGTCTTTGGCCTCCTCGAGCAGGTCGACCGCTTCCTCGTCGGCGTAGGAGCAGTGGTAGACGGACCGGAACCCGCTGCGCACCGCCAGCTTGATCGACGCGGGGTTCTGCGCGTGGCAGTTGAGCCAGACGCCGGATTCCCTGGCCTGCTCGCCGGCGGCGGCGGCCTCTTCCGCGCTGTACTGGGTGACCATCGACCCGCCGTCGAAGAACACGTCGTCGTTGCTCAGCAGCAGCTTGACGCTGTCGAAGCCGATCGCCGCCTGCTCGGCGATGAACGCCCGCACCGCGGCGGGGCCGGTTTCCCGCCGCTGCGGCCCGTCCGGCCCCATTTGCACGGGGTTGTTGTCGCGTTCGAAGGAGGCGGCCCGCATCCGGGGGCCGGGGACGTCGCCGGCCGCGATCTGATCGCGCAGGTATACCTCGGTCGGCACCGGGGTCAGTGACCCGGCCGAGTAGGCGCTGGTGAAGCCGTGATCGAGGACAATGCTGGCGTTCCGCTGAGCGATTTTGAGATGTTCTTCGGGAGAGGGCATGTGACGGAAGAAGCTGACGTCGAGCGGCGGGTTGAACGACGGGTCGATGTGCCCGAGCGCCGAGGGGAAGGTGAGGTGGGCGTGCGAGTCCACCAGCCCCGGCATCACGGTCAGGCCCGTGCAGTCGATCACCTGGTCGCCGGGCAGCACCTCGGTGCCGCCGCCGGCCTTGACCGATTCGATGACCGCGTCGCGCACCACGATATCGGCGGGCACCGGGGGTGCGCCTGAGCCGTCGAAGACGGCGCCGTTGCGCAGGACGATCCGTTCCGGCATCTCACGCTCCGATCATGTTGTAGCCGCCGTCGGCCACAAGGTAGCCGCCGGTGATGTGTCCCGCGTCCGCGCTGGCGAGGAACAGGGCGGTGCCAGCCACTTCTGCTGGCTTCGGTATGTGGTGCATGGGGGTCATCGCGCGCAGCGTGTCGCCGCGCCCGTTCCGGTAGTCCTCCCGGTTGAGCATCCGCTCGGTCTCCATGAACCCGGGCGCGAAGACGTTGACCCGCACCTTGGGCGCGAACGCGTGCGCGTAGGACTTGGTGAGGCCGACGATGCCGTACTTGGCGGCGGCGTACTGCGGCGCCCGGGCGCTGCCGCGCACGATGACGGTCGAGCCGATGTTGACGATCGACCCGCCGCTGTCTTGCTCGAGCATCCGCGAGCCGAACTCGTGGGTGCACATGAGCGTGCCCTTGATGTCGACGGCGAGCGTGTGGTCGATCGATTCTTCGGTGATGTCCCGCCACGACATCTGCTCGCTGGCCATGTCGCCGACGTTGTTGACCGCCACGTCGAGCCGTCCGAAGCGGTCCCAGACCGCGTCGGCCATCCGCCTGACCTGGGCCCAGTCGACGATGTCGGCCTGCACGAGGAACGCCTTGCGTCCCTCGGCCTCGACACGGGCGGCGGTCTGCCGCGCGCCGGCCTCTGAGCTGCGGTAGTGCACGGCGACGTCGGCGCCCTCCTGTGCCGCGCGCACCGCGACCTCGGCCCCGAAGCCGGTACCGGCCCCGGTGACCAGGACGGTCTTTCCAGTAAAGCGCTGAGAGAAGGTCATGGTGCAGGTGGTCCTTACTAGACGAGGGTACGGCCGCCGTCGACGTACATGACGTGACCGGTCACGAACGCCGACTGCGCTGAGCAGAGGAAGAGGACGGGGCCGGCCAGGTCGCTCGCGGTGCCGAGCCGGCCGGCCGGCACCAGGGCGGTCAGCTCGTCGCGGACGCCCGGCTTGTCGAGGTAGGCGCGGGTCAGCTCGGTCTCGGTGTAGCCGGGCGCGACCGCGTTGACGGTGACGCCGCTAGCCGCCCACTCGCGCGCCATGACCCGGCAGAGCTGGTTAACGCCGCCCTTCGTCGCCGCGTAGGGGGCGTGGCGGGCATGCGCGAGCAGGCCGGAGACTGAGGACAGGAACACGATGCGCCCGTAACCCGCGGGCACCATCAGCGCGCCGGCCGCCTGCGCGGTCCACACCGCGCTCTTCAGGTTGACGTCGATGATCCGTTCCCAGACCTCGTCCGGGGTTTCCAGCACCGGGCGCCGGTCGTTGACGCCCACCGCGTGCACGAAAACGTCGAGGCCGCCGAGCAGTCCGGCCGCGTCGGCCACGGCCTGCCGGGCGGAGACGGCGACGGTGAGGTCGGCCGCGACCGTCTTGATCTCGGCGGGGTCAGGGCCCGCGGCGGCCGTGCGGACCAGCGCGTCGAGCCGCGCGTCGTCCACGTCGGCCACCACCACCCGCGCGCCTGCCCTGGCCAGGGCCAGTGCGGCCGCCTCGCCGATACCGCCCGCGCCGGCCACCAGTGCCGCGCGGTCCCGCAGTCCAAGCCAGTCCGTCATAGCGAGGATTGAAGGGCACCGATGTGAGTCAGGCAACGTGCGTTCCATTCAATGGCAACGACGCGGTCAGGCCGCCCGGCCGGCTGGTGGGCTACCACCCATGAAACTCGTGACCTTCAACGACGGCCGGGACGGTGCGAGCCGGGTCGGCCGTATCGCGGATGACCAGGTGATCGAACTTGACACCGCCTCCACCAGGGAGTACTTCGAGCGCGACCGTCAGGTGCCGGAGACCGGCCGCCGCTACCCGCTGGCTCAGGCGCGGCTGCGCGCGCCGATCGTGCCGCGTAAGTTCTTCCACACCGCGGGGAACTTCCGCGAGCACCACGAAGACCTCGCCCGGGTCAACTGGTCGCACCCGGTCAACAAGGGCATCGTCTTCTTCCAGAACGTGGACGCGATCATCGGCCCTGACGACCCGATCGTCTACCCCGACCAGCTGACCAGGGAGCTGGACTACGAGCTGGAGATGGCGATCGTCATCGGCAAGCCGGGCAAGTTCTTCTCCGCCGAGCAGGCGCTCGAGCACATCGGCGGCTACCTGGTCTTCAACGACATCACCGCGCGCGACATCCAGCGCAGGGAGATGGAGTCTGGCGTCTTCTCCTTCTCCAAGGCCATCGACACCTTCTGCCCGATCGGCCCCTACATCCTCACCAGCGACGAGATCGGCGATCCGCACGACCTCGACATGGAACTGCGGGTCAACGGCCAGGTACGCCAGAAGTCGAACACGCGCAAGATGTCGGTCTCGATCCCGCAGCTCGTGGCGTACCACTCGCCGCAGGTCTACAGTGCCGGCGACCTGCTGACGACCGGCACCATCGCCGGAGTCGCGGCCAGCACCGACGACCCGTTCGCGAACTACCTGCGGCCCGGGGACGTGGTGGAGGCGGAAATCGAGAAGCTCGGCATCCTCCGCAACCCGGTCATCTCCTGGCGGGACGCCTACGGCAGCGACGCGCCGGCGGCCGACAGCTGGGTCTGAGCGGAGTCCCGTTAACGGGTGAGCCGGGCGAGGATCAGCTCGGTCACCGGCTGGCCGGCCCGGGCGATCACCTCGATGCCGGGTGTCCCCGCGCGCCTGATGATGTCCGTCACGTGGCGGTAGATCAGTGCCCGCGCCAGCAGCTGGTCGAGCTCGGGCTCGCCGGCGAGCTGGTCAAGCGTCTCCGGCCGCGCTCCGTGCCAGAGCAGCGCGTCGACCGCCACGACGGCGAGCGGCAGCCCGGTCGGCCGCTCCAGGGGCGAGAAGTCGATGACGGCGGGCGGCCGCCCGCCGGCGAACAGCACGTTCCCTGCCAGGTCGGCGTGCACGAGCTGGTGCGGGAGGTCAACGGGTCGCAGTGCGGCCAGCAGCCGCCGCACCTGCCCGGCCAGCGGGCCGGCGCCGGGGCCGAGCAGCGGCTCAGGATCGCGCTCGCCCCACGCGACCTCGTCGCCGATCATCCACGGGTTCTTCTCGGCCGCCCGCCACGACGGAACCGTGAACGTGGCCAGCGCGGCGTGCAGCGCCCGGGTGGCCGCGATCAGTTCAGGCCAGCGCGACGAGACACCGGACCAGTCAGCGGGTTCGCCGTCCACGAACTGCCAGCACGTCCAGCCCTCCGCCACCCAGTCACCGCCCGCCGCGGGTACCGGCTGCGGCACCCGGAAGCCGGGGCCGGCCAGCCCGTCGTAGACGTCCGCGAACCACCGGGCCGACCGGGGCGTATCGGCGGGCTTCAAGATCACCGGCCCGGCTCGCCAGGTCGTGCCCTGGCCGCCTGGCAAGCGCACCGGGACCTGGCCGGTCAGCCCGAAGGCGGTCAGTACCTGCTGGGGGAATGCGTCCAGATGTTCGGCGGCGACCACGGATGCGACCATAACGGCATCCGTCCCCATAGCCAACTGGTTTGCCACTCGCAAATGGTCGAGCGCAGTCGAGTATTATGGTGCAGGCGCCGTCATTTCCCCCGAGCCGGAGCCACAGGAGAGGTCATGACCGCGGACGGCAAGGGTGCCCCGCCTAAGTACGCCCGGGTGGCCGCGGCGGTGCGCGGCCAGATCGCCGACGGCACGCTGCGGCCTGGGCAGCCCGCGCCCAGCGGCGCGGCGCTGAGCCGGCTCACCGGGTTCTCGACGCTGACCTGCCGCCGGGCGCTGCGGGTGCTGATCACCGACGGCGTGCTGATTCCCGGGCCGAGCCGCAATGCCAGGCCGCGGGTGGCCGGCGCTGACAAGGCGCGGCCGGCCGAGCGCGATCTCGCCGCCGCCGGCCGCGCCCTGTCGGCCGGCCTGGCCGCCCGGCGCCGGGCCCGCGGACTCACCCAACCGGAACTCGCCCTGCTGGCCAGCATCTCGGTAACCACGGTCGGGCACGCGGAGACGGGCAGGCTCTGGCAGTCCCGGGGGTTCTGGGAGCGGGCCGACGCGGCGCTCTGCGCCGGCGGCGCACTGCTGCGACTGCATGACGCCTACCGCGAGGCGGGGGCGGCGGAGGAGCGGGAACCGGGGTTGCTCCGTGATGGGACGAACGGTCAGCCGGTTATGCGGGGCGCGGCCGAGGCCGGCGGCTTCGGGGTCGCGGCCGCGCGGCCGGGCACGGACCAGGTGTCGCCGGTTCGGGTCACCATCGTCTGGGGCGACGGCTCGGTCACCACGGTGCACTCGCCGGAGACGATGCCGGCGGGCTAGACGGGTGAAGCCAGTGAGCGCAGGAACGCGCGCAGCGAGCCGGGGCTGGTGAACACGTGCCCGGTGATGCCGAGCGCCTCGGCGCCTGCCACGTTGTCTGTGCGGTTGTCGATGAACACCGTCTCGGCCGGGGTGATCTTCAGGTCGGTCAGGACGTGCTGGTAGATCTCGGGGAACGGCTTGATGACGCCCAGTTCCCCGCTGACGTAAACGTTCGGGAAGAAGTCGCCAAGCGGCCCGTACCGGAAGTAACTGCCCAGGTCCTGGTTCGCGTTGGACAGCAGTGCCAGCGGCGTCCCGCCGGCCTGCAGGTCGGCGAGCACGTCGACCGTGTCCGGGTTGATCGACATCCAGCTGCGCAGGTCCGCCGCCCACAGCTCGTGCACCCTGGCGGTGTCCCACTTGACGCCGAGGTCGTCGGCGATCGTCCGCCAGTAGGCGGCGACACCGTCCAGCCCCTGGTCGAGCGCGTCCCGGTGCGCGAAGTAAGCCGCCCAGAACCGGTCGGCGGCCACGCCGTCACCGTTGCCGTCAGCGACCCCGGCCAGCTTCGCGATCGCCGCCCGGTCGGCCGGCGCCGGCGGCAGGGAGATCACATCGCCGTAGTCGAAGATGACGGTCCGGCCTGGCAGCGACAGCGGCTCTCGGGTCACCAGGTCACCGTACCGTGACCACGCGGGCACGGCGGCACGGCCCGCTACCGTGCCGCCGCACCCTGCCCGCTCCCGCGAAAAAACACGGGTCCCACCCCGGACGGGCAGCGTTTTGAATATAGGGCTGAACGGTAAAATTCAGGTCTAATCGTGAACCTGGGCGGATTTGACCGTGTAGAG
The DNA here is from genome assembly GCA_036501515.1 of Trebonia sp. GTDB lineage: Bacteria > Actinomycetota > Actinomycetes > Streptosporangiales > Streptosporangiaceae > Trebonia. Next base: position 7,172 of record DASYAD010000012.1, read on the forward strand.
ATAACTGACATCTTCCCCGCAGCCGCCGGACCTCCAGGGAAGGAGTGACGTGCCCACCGGAACGATCACCATCCTCGGACGTACCGAGCTGCTGTGCGACGGCCGGCCCGCCGAACTTCGCCGGCAGCTGCGGCAGGCGCTGGCCCTGATGATCGCGGCGCAGGGCAGGCGCGTGCGCCGCGAGGAGATCGCGGCCGCCGTCTGGGACGACGAGGACCGCGACGTGCGCACGCTCATGTGGTCGCTGCGGCGGGCGCTGCGCGACAGCGAGAGCGGTTTCGATCTCCCGCCTGACAAGGGCCGCGAGGGCAGCTACCGCATGGTCGTCAGCGGCTCCGGGCGCCTGGAAGACAAGGTCGACGCCTTCCAGTTCCTTGAGCTGGCCGCCCTCGCGGTGGCGCAGTGGAACGAGGGCGGCGAGGACGAGGCCGTCCGGCTGCTCACCGCCGCGGCGCGGCTGTGGGCGGGCGAGCCGTTCGCCGATCTGTGGCCAGAGGGACCGCCTGAGCTGTGCCGCCGGCTCGCCGCGGAGCTTGAGCACGCCCGTGACCTCCTCGTCAGAACCCTCGCGGAGGCCGCGCTGCGGGCCGGCGCACCGTATGACGCCGCCCGCGCCTACCAGGGCAAGCCGGTCGGAGCGGCCGCGGCAGGCCGGGCGCCCGGCCGCGACACGGCCTGGCTGGCGGGGTTCCTCATCGCGCTGTACGACGGGCCGGGCACCGAGGAAGCCGAGCGGCTGCTCGCGGCCCGCCGCGGCGCCGGCCGCCAGCCAGGCGGCGGCACCGTATGCCGGGCCGATGACCTGCTGCTGCTGGCGGAGGCGGGCATCGACGTGCACCGGCCGCTGACCGCCGGCCCGCGCCCGCCAGGATCCGGCAGCCCGCCCGTGCCGGTCGGACGGGACACGGAGCTGGCGGCGCTCCAGCGCGTGCTCGACGCGGTGCTCGCCGGCCGCCCGGCGGTCGTCGCGGTGCGCGGTGCCAGCGGCCGGGGGAAGACCAGGCTGGCGGACGAGCTCGCCGCGTCAGCCGCGGCGGCGGGGGTGCCTGCCGTCCTCATCGGCGCGGGGCCGCCTGGTGACCTGCGACCGTGGCAGGAGCTGGCCGGGCAGCTGTGGCCCGCGGCCTGCCGGGAGGCGGGCGACGGCGGCGGCCGGGAGCGGCCCGGGGCCTGGCTGACCCTGGGCGAGCGCCGGGCGCTGCTGGACTTCCTCGCGCCGCGGGCCGCGGCGCCCGCGGCGCCCGAGCCCGACCAGCCCCAGCGGCTCCGCTTCACCGAGATCACCCGCGCGCTCGGCGTGCTGGCCAGGCACGTCGCCGCCCGCCGGGGACTGGTGCTGGTGCTCGACAACGCTGACCGGCTCACCGAGCGCGGCCGCGAGCTGCTCGGCCTGATGCTGGCCAGCTTGCGCGACGCCCCGGTCGGCATCGCGCTGTTCGGCGGTGACGACAGCTGGACGGACGCGGTGGCGACGGCGCGCGGCGAGACCGCGGTGCTGCGCCTGGGGCCGCTGCCTGATCCGGCTGTCGGCAGCTGGCTGAGGCAGGTCGCCGGCCGTCCGCCCACGGATGAGGAAGTCCGGCTGATCGCCCGGGCGACCGGCGGGGAGCCGGCCAGGATCCGCGACCGGGCGGCCGCCGCCGCCCTGCTGCCGGCTGAGGGTGAGGCCGGCGACCAGGATGAGGCCCTGGTCCTGTCCCCGTGGCTGGCCGCCGCCGCGATCACCACTTCGGACCTGGTCATCGACACCGCGCTGGTCACCAGCATGCTTGAGCTGACCGACGCCGAAGCAGACGCCGAGGAGCTGCGGGCACGCCGCATGTCGCTGGTCGATACCTCGGCAGGCGTGCGGTTCACCCACGGCGGCCACCGGGACCGGGTGATCGCCGCGCTTGACGCCGAACCCGCGCTGCGCCGGTCACTGCACCGGCGCGCGTTCGCCGCGCTGACCGAGCGCGCGCGCGTCAGCGGCGACCTCGACCCGGCCCTGCCGGTCCGCGTCGCGTGGCACGCCCTGCGGGCCGACCGGGACCAGCCCGCGGCGGAGGCCGCCCGCGCCTTCCTCGCGGCGGCGCGGGCCGAGCGGGCGAGCGCCGAAGCGGCGGAGACGTGGGCCAGGGCCGGCCTCGCCCGGGCGGCCGCCGCGGGCAGCGGCGCCGCCGAGGACCGCGCCGACCCGGCCGTCACGGCGCGCCTGCACCTGGTGCTCGGTGACGCACTCGACCAGCGCGGCGCCGTCACCGCGGCCGACCGCGAGTACCAGCTGGCCTGCGACATCGCCGCGGACCGGCCGCTTGAGCGGGCCGAGGCGCTGATCAGGCTGGCCCGCCGGTGGACCGATCCGGGAAAGATCGACTGGTACCTGCTGCACGGGCTGCGCGACGGCATCGAGGCGCTGACCGGGCGGGATGACGACGCCGCGGTCGCGCTGCGCCTGCGGCTCACCGCGCACCTGGCCAGGAAGTCAACCCTGGCGGTGCCGGTGCTCGGCACCGAGGCGGACAGCATCAGGCAAGACGGCGTGACGCTGGCCCGGGCGGCGCTGACGCAGGCGGACATCCTGCCAGCCGCCGCGGCCTGCGAGGTGCTGAACGAGTGCCGCTGGGCCCTGTACGACTACGACCCGCCCGCCGAGACGCTGCGGCTGTCCGAGCGGCTGGAACGGACCGGGCTGCTGGCCCGCTCGCCCTACTTCCAGAGCGAGGGGCTGATGACCCTCGCGATCGACCAGCTGCGGGTCGGCCGCGTGACCGATTCGCAGGGCACGCTGCTCGCCCACGAGCGCACCATGCCCGCCAGCTACGCCAGCCAGTGGCTGCAGCTGACCATGGAGACCGTCCTCGACCTGTGGCACGGCCGCTTCGCGGCGGCCGAGACCCGGCTGTTCACCGTGGCGGCGCCGATCGTCGCCCGTGCTCTGGCGGACCAGGAACTGGTCGCCGACACCTTGCAGCAGACCTGGATGGGGCAGGTGCTCTGGCTGCGCCGCGAGCGCGGCGAGACGCTCCGCACGGTCGATCCCGAGGTTTTCCGGCAGCTTGAGGGGCACGCGTTCTTCCCCATCTGGCGGGTGGGGCTCGCCCTGCTCGACTGCGACGACAACGACCTGACCGCGGCGGCCGCGCACGTGCGGGCGCTGGATGAGGAGTACCGCGGCTTCGCCGCCTTCCCGCCGCACGGCTGGACCGTGCCGGTCGCCGCGCTCCTGGCCGAGACGATCCTGGCGATGAGCCCGGCCGGCCGGGCGGGCGTGCGCGAGGACCCGCTCGACGGTCTCCTGCCTGACATCGCCGGCCGGCTGCGGGGCATCCTCGCCCGGCACGCGGGCGAGTTCGTGCTCGGCGGCTGGCCGTCGGTGCTGCTCGGCCCCGCTGAGCGGTTCAGCGGGCTGCTGGCGATGGCCGCGGGCGACTACGAGGAGGCGCTGGTCCTGTTCGACTCGGTCGCCCGCGCTCTCGCCGCCGCGCCGCCGCAGGCGGCCAGGCTCCAGGTCAGCAAGGCCCGCGCGCTGATCCTGCTCGACCCGGGCCGCGGCGGACTGGCCGGCGCGGCCCGGCTGCTGACCGAGGCCGGAGCCACCGCTGACCGGCTCGGCATGCGGGCGCTGGCCGGGGAAGCGGCGGAGCTGCTCGTCCGGGCGCGGGCTTAGCTCACTGACGCAGTCCGCTGGTCAGCTCGGACAGCACCAGCAGGTCGCCCGCGGCGAACTGGCCGCGCTCGCCGAGGAGCTGCACCACGACGTGGTCGGCGCCGGCGCTGAGGTGCCCGGAAATCCCGGCCAGGGCCTCGTCGATGCCGTGCGGTACGACAGCGGCCAGCAGGCGGTCGCTGCCGCCGTCGTCGATGTCCGCGTCGGTGTAGCCGAACCGGCGCAGGTTGCCGGTGTAGTTCGGCAGCCGCAGGTAACGCTGGGCGTAGTCGCGCGAGTGCGCGGCGCCGGCGTCTCCGGCCGCGAGGGCGACCGCGATCTCCGGGATCAGCAGCGGGGCGGCCCCGAGGACCTCGCGTGCGAACGCGGTGTGCTCGGGCGGGGTGAAGTACGGGTGCGCGCCCGCGGTCCTGTCCCGCGACAGCTCCAGCATCTTCGGGCCCAGGGCGGCCAGCACGACAGGCACCGGCAGCCCGGGCAGCTCGTCGAGGAACTGGACCATCTTCGTGTACGGCCGCGCGTACGACTGGCCGGTCGCTTCGACCGCCGGCGCGTGGCTCACCCCGAGGCCCAGCACGAACCGCCCTGGGTACAGGGACTCGAGGCGTTCCGCGGCGGCCGCGAGCTCGGCCGCCTGCCAGGTCCAGACGCTGGCGATCCCGGTGCCGAGTACCAGCCGCTCGGTGGCGGCCAGCGCGGGCTCGAGCGCGGCCAGGTCCTCGGGGGAGTTCACGCCCGGGTACCACACCGACGTGAAACCGGCTGCCTCGATCTGGCGCGCGTAGGACTCGGGCTCGATCCCGATCCTGACCGGCGGTGGCATCCAGATTCCGAGGGGGCCGAGCGTCTTCCGGAGTTCGTCCGTTGTGATCATGATCTTGTTATATCCGCCGCCGAATTCTCAGGAGACACCGATGTCCCCCTCAACCATCCTCATCACCGGGGCCGCCGGGCGGATCGGGTCGATGCTCCGCTCCCGGCTCGCCCGCGAGGACCGGGTGCTGCGCCTGCTCGACGTCGTGCCGCTCGACGCCGCCGGGCCGGCCGAAGAGGTCGTGACCGCGTCGGTGACCGACCTGGCCGCGATGACCGCCGCCTGCGCGGGCGCGGCCGCGGTCATCCACCTGGGCGGTATACCGACCGAGAACGCCTGGGCGCCGATCCTCGACGTCAACATCAACGGGACCTACACCGTGTTCGAGGCCGCCCGCCGGGCCGCGGTGGCGCGGGTGGTGTTCGCCTCGTCCAACCACGCGGTCGGTTTCGCGCCGCGCGCCTCGTTCCCGGTCGCCGACGACGCCAGGCCGGCGCCGGACACCTACTACGGGGTGTCCAAGGCGGCGGGGGAGGCCCTCGCGGCCCTGTACGCCGGCCGCTACGGCCTTGAGGCGGTCTGCGTGCGGATCCTGTCCTGCTTCGACCGGCCGCAGAACGCCCGGATGCTGTCTACCTGGCTGTCGCCGGACGACGCGGGCCGGCTGTTCGACGCGTGCGTGACCGCTCCCGCGCCCGGTTTCCGGGTCGTCTACGGTGTGTCGGCTAACACCCGCGGCGGCTGGGTGTCCCTGGACGGGGCGCGCGCGCTCGGCTACCAGCCGCGGGACGACGCGGAAACCTATGCGGGCGAGCTGCTGACCGGGGGAGAGCCGGACGAGAGCGACCCGGTGTTCCGCTACCTGGGCGGCGAGTTCACCTTGCCGTCCCGCGACGCGCCCGTCGGTGACTAGCTGGTGCCGGTGATGGCGGAGAAGTCGGCGACGACCCGGGGCGCCCCGCCGCCGGCCGGCGGGTCGTAGGCGGCGAACTGCTCCAGGTAGTCCACCTCGGTCCTGGTCAGGGCCTGGCCCGGGGTGAGGAATCCGGGGATGGTCACGTGCAGCACCGAGCCGGCCGGCGGGGTGACCGTCAGGCTGGCGGAGTCGGTGTAGAACACGAGCGCGCCGCCGCCGTCAGTGAGCAGGGCGAACTCCTGCCCGTCGGAGCCGGTGGCGGGGGCGTGCGCGGCGCTGACCTTGCCTTCGGGCACCTCCTTGCGCCACAGGCGAAGATCGGCGTCATCGGCCAGGTTGCCGGGGTCGGCGACAACGGACTGACCGGAGTCAGCGCCGTCGAGGTCAGCCCCTGCGAGGTCAGCACGGTCGAGCGAGGCCGCGGTGACCGCGGGCAGCTGGCCGGGTGCGACCGCGTCGGCCGCGGTGCCCGGGCTGACCGCGGTGGCCAGGCCGTCGGCGCCGAGCGCGATCTTCGTCGTGCTCGCACCGGACAGCAGGTAAGGCTCGATCGCGTTCCGCCAGACCGCGCCGGGGACCGGCTGCGTGAAGAGCAGGTACTCGGTCGACGAGATCTTCGCCGGGCTCGCCGTGAACGCGTTGGAGACCTGGACGACGAACCAGCGCGGTCCGGCGGACGGCTCGGCCCGCGGAATGTAGTAGGTGGCGTGAACCGGGCTGAACGGCGCGTAGGGGGAGGCTCCGGCCGCCCGCTGCTGACGGTACAGCGCCACGTCGATCGAGTAGCTTGCCCCCGTCTCGACCAGGCCGAGCAGCGGGTCGCTGCGCTGTGCGTTGGCCTTGTTGTTGCCGGCCGTGTAGGCGGCCAGCACGGCCTGCGCTTGGGCCAGCGTGAGCGGCGCCGCCGCCGAGCCGGACCCGGACGCGGACCCCGGCGCGGACGGTGATCCCGGCGTCGTGCCGCCTGATGCCGGCGGCGCGCTGGCACCGCCGCTGCCCCGGGGTGCCTGGCTGCCCGTGCCGCCCGGGTGGCCGTTGGCTAGCAGCACGGCGCCGGCGCCCAGGGCCGCGGCGGCGGCCGCGATCCCGGCCGGGAACAGCCAGCGCCGGAAACCCGGCCGCCGGCGGCGACGGGCGCGGCCGGTCTCCCAGTCCGCCCAGGCGTCCGCCGCGGACGGCGGCCGCGGGGCCGGCTCCGGGTCCGGGTGCACCTCGTCCTGCCCGGCCTCGTGGTACCCGGAAGCCGCCGGGTACCACGGGTCGCGTTCGTAGGTGATCGGGTACGGCGCCAGGTCATCGTCCTCGGCCGTGTCGCAGGCCTCGGCCGCGCCCTCGGTCGCGGCGTCGTCCGCGTCCGGCGGCCAGTCGTCGCGCTCGCGGGCTGGCGGCCGGCCGAAGTCCCAGTGGCTCATTGTGCTCCCCAGGTAGCGGACCGTGCTGCTTTGTATCACGGACCGCCCGGGGGCTCGGTTCAGTTACCCAGGCGCGGCTACCGCGCCGCCGCGGCGACGTGGCCCGCCGACGCCGACGCTCCGCCCGGTGTCGTGCTTGCCTGGCCCGTGCCGGCGGCGATCCCCGCGATCAGCGTGATCACGCCCACTGCCATGGCGATCCTGGTCGTCCACCGAATCCGCATGCGAGTCCCCTTCGCTTACGCGCTCGTCCTTGTCTGGATCCGGCGTGCTTTCCCGTCCGCTGGAACCATCCCAGCGGGGATATTAGCCAGGAACGGAACGAAAGCCACGCAGGCGCGCGCGGCGTGACACGGAATTCACACTATTGCGTAACGTGTCGGCATCGCGGGCGGCCGCGGGCGGCCGCACCCGGGAGACTAGCGGCCCGCCAGTGCCGCCGCGAGCCCGGCCACGCTGCCGGCCGCGTCGAGCTGGCGAACCAACGCGACGATGTCGTCGCTGGCCTGCCGCCCGAGCCGTGGCTCGACCAGCCCGGCGAACTTCTCCCGCAGGTCGTCCCACGGCATGCCGCCCAGCTCCCAGTGGCCGGGCGCGATGCGGACCGGGCCGCGCCGGGTCTCGCCGTCGCTGGACGTGAGCGCGACCCAGGTCGCGCGCCGCTCCTCCGCGTCCTTGGTCAGGGTATCGTCGCGGACCACCTCGACGGTGCCCGCCAGCCGCCGCACGTCCGCCCGTCGCAGCAAGGCGGGGTCATGGACGTCGTCGTAGCTGAGGTGGCCGAGCACCAGCGCGAGCGCCAGCATGTTCTGCAGGCTGAGCTGGGCGACCGCCTTTCCGTCGACCATGCTGGCGCTGCCACGGGCCATGCCCACCTGGATCGCGGTGATGTCGCCGGGCCGCAGCTTGCTGTCCCTGGCGAGCTGGAGGGCGCCGGCGATCGCCGACTGCATCGGGTAGCCGACCGGGTAGTACTTGAAGCCGCCGTCCATGATCGAGTACCGGGCGCCCAGGCCGTCGGTGATGGCCGCCAGGTCGGTGCGGCTGGTCCGCCAGATGTCGATGACGCCGTCCCTGGCCTCGAGGATGCCGTCGTGGCCTTCGAAACCGTGCGCCGCCAGCTCGGCCGCGGTGACCGCCGCGTGCGCGGCCTGCCCCTGGTTCATCGCCTTGCTCATCTGGTTGCGCTCTTCGTAGAAGGACGCCGGGACGAAGACGCCCAGCGTGGCCAGCGCCATGGCGTGCTGCAGCCGCTCTTGTTCCAGGTTCAGCAGCCGCCCGGATGCGCTCGCGATGCCGATGGCCGACAGCGGCCCGCCGTGGAAGTGATGGGCCCGGCGGATCTCGTGCCCGCCGCCGAAGGCCTCGACCAGCCGCACGGACAGGTCGAAGGACAGCACCACGGCGTTGATCAGGTCGCGGCCGCCGAGCGCGTGCGCTTCGCACAGGGCCAGGGCGGCGGCGACCGCGGCGCCTGACGGATGGCTCTGGGTCACGTGCACGCCGTCAAGCTGGTCGGCGTGTGCCGCCGTCCCGTTGGCCAGCGCCGCCAGCGCAGGCGAGGTCCGCTGAAGTCCGCCGACGACGGTGGCGTGCCCCGCGGCGCCCTGGCTGGCGACGAAGGAACGCATGTGCTGGCCGGCCGGCATCGTCGCCCCGAGGACCATGCAGCCGAGCTCGTCGAGGATCACCCGCTTGGCCCGGTCGACGACGTCCGCGGGCAGTGCGGCGAAACTGGTCCCGGCGCTGTAGGCCGCCAGCCGCGCGGTGAGCTGGCTGCCGCGCAGGTCTGCCTCGGCTGCGCCCGGCGTCATGACGACCGCCCGGGAACCGGGGCCTTGCTGCGCCAGACGGTCTGGACGTCGGTCAGGCTGTCCAGCGTCCACAGCCCGTTCTTGTGACCGAGCCCGCTCCATTTGGTCCCGCCGAACGGCGCCGCGTTCGTCCGCACTCCGTGCGTGTTCACCCACGCGTTCCCGCTTTCCAGCTGCTCGGCGATGAGCTGGGCGCGGTCCGGGTCAGCCGACCAGACCGAGGCGCCGAGCCCGTAGCTGGTGGCGTTGGCCCGGGCGATCACGTCGGCCTCGCCGAAGTAGCGGATGACGGGCAGTGCGGGGCCGAACTGTTCTTCGTCGACGATCCGGGTGCCGTCGGTGAGGTTGGTCAAGATGGTCGTCTCGAAGAAGTAGCCCGGCCGGTCGACCGGGTGACCGCCCGCGAGCGCCGTCGCCCCGCCCGCGAGGGCGTCGGCGACGAGCTCCTTGACCCGCTCGAACTGCGGGGCGGTGGTGATGGGCCCGAGCTCGGTGCCCGTCTCCATGCCGTCACCGACCCGGACCGCCCGCGCCCGGGCGGCCAGCGCCCCGGCGATCTCGTCGTGCAGCTTGTCGGGGACGTAGATCCGCTTGGGGGCCTGGCAGATCTGGCCCGAGTTGCGGAACGCGATCGGGAACAGCCGCGCCGCGAACTCCTCCGGGTCGACGTCGTCCAGCACGATCAGGGGGTCGTTACCGCCGAGCTCGAGCAGCACCCGCTTGAGGTCACCGGACGCGGTCTGGTTGACGCGCTTGCCGGTCGCGACCGAGCCGGTGAACGAGACGCTGCGCGGGACCGGGTGCTCCACCGCCCACTGGCCGAGCGGGTCGGCCCCTGACACGACGTTCACCACGCCCGGCGGAACGATGTCGCGCAGCACCGCCCCCAGCGCCAGGCTGGCCGCGGGGGTGAACGGCGACGGCTTGAGCACGACGGTGTTGCCGGTCCACAGCGGCGGCGCGATGTTGTTGACCGCCTGGATCACCGGCCCGTTCCAGGCGGTGATGGCCAGGTTGACACCGAGGGGCCGCCGGACCACGTCGATGCGTTCCCGCTCATCGTCCTTGACCCGGGTCCGCGGTATTTCCAGGTCCGCGTAGTAGCGGAACGTCGCGGCGGCGTGCCTGGCCGCCTCGACGCTGAGCGCCAGCGGCATGCCCTGCTCGATCGTCTGGATGCGGCCCAGTTCCCCGGCGTTCTCCTCGACCGCGGCCGCGCAGGCGTACAGCACCGCGCGCCGCTGGGCGGCGTCGCCGCGCCAGCCGGCGAACGCCTTCTGGGCGCTGTCCATCGCCGCCTCCAGCTGCTCCCGGCCGCAGTCGGGCACCTGGAAGGCGGTCTGGCCGGTCGCCGGGTTGTCGACGTCGAGCAGCCGTTCGGACTCGACGGCCGCGCCGCCGATGGTCATCGTGAAGCTGTCCATCCTGTTCCCCTCGTCGTTCCGCTCGGTGTGTGCGGGCCTACAGCCCCGGTACCAGCGGGAAGACGCCGCCGGTGACGAACATCTCCTGGCCGGAGACGTACGCCGCCTGGTCGGACGCGAGGTACAGCACCATGCTGGCGATCTCCGACGGCTTGCCCATCCGCTGCATGAGGACCTTCTTGGCGGCCTCTGAGGTGTCCATCTGGGCCCCGTACAGCTCCGCGGCGCCCCGGGCGGTGTTGATACGTCCGGGCACCACGACGTTCGCGGTCACCCCGTACGGCGCGGTCTCGAAGGCCAGGCCGCGGGTCAGGCCGAGCAGCGCCAGCTTGCTCGCGTGCACCTGGGTGCGGTGCGCGCTGCCGACGTAGCCGTGCAGCCCGCCGAGGTTGATGACCCGGCCCCAGCGCCGCTCGACCATCCCGGGCACCACCGCCTGCGCCAGGAAGAACGGCCCCTTGACGTTGATGCCGAAGATCTCGTCCCACAGCTCGGACGTCACCGCGGCCAGCTCACGCTGGGGCCGGATGGCGGCGTTGTTGACGAGGATGTCGACCGGGCCGAGTGACGACTCGACCTCCCGCACGGTCGCGGTGATCGAGTCCAGGTCCAGCAGGTTGAGCTGGAAGGACTGCGCTTTGTGGCCGGCCGTGCTGATCGCGTCGACGGTCTCCCGCGCTCCGCCGGCGTTGCTCTGCCACACCACCGCGACCGCGGCGCCCGCGTCGGCCAGCGTCTCGCAGACCGACCGGCCGATGTTCCGCGCGCCCCCGGTCACCAGGGCCACGCGGCCCGTCAGGTCAGTGTCCATTAGCAGGACACCCCGATGTACTGGTTGGTCCAGACCTGGCCTTCCGGCGCCGTCGCGCCCGCGTCGACCTCACCAGACAGCACCCCGATCTTGATGGTCTGCGCCCACAGGGCGTCGGTCTGCTTCGGGCAGGTCGAGTACTCCTCAAGCGGATAGGTGTAAAGCAGCGCCGCCTCCGACGTCCCGGCCAGGTTCTTCTGCGCCGCCTGCTCGGCCGAGGCGGGATCGGCGAGCAACGCGGTCGTCGCCTCGTGGATGGCGCTGATCAGGTTCTTCAGCGGGCCGGGGTTCGCCTTGGCCCAGCTGGTGTTGGCCGCCACCGTCAGGTTGATGCCGCTGTTCGACCAGGCCGACGGGGTTCCCTCGCTGACCAGGATGACGCCCTGTCCCGCGGCCGCCATCTCGTTGGGCAGCGGCGGACCCGCCACGAAGGCGTCGATCTGGCCGGAGACGAGCAGGTTCTGCTCCCCGCCGGAGGAGGACACCGTGATCTGCTTGACCGAGCTCGGCGCGACACCCTCGCTCTTCAGCAGGACGTCCTCGTGGCCGGTGATCACCGAGCTGGCCGCGGCGACGCGGGCGCCGGCCAGGGCGTGCACGATCGTGGACAGGGACGACTTCGCGGTCAGGTGGTGCGCCGCGGCCCAGCTCTTGTTCGCGATCAGCTCCGAGGGCGTCGCGTTGGAGTACTGCGCGACGGACTCGATACCGACGTTCTTCTCCACCGCGGCCAGCAGTGTGGTGGCGTCGTCGAGCGCCACGTCAACCGAGCCGCTGGCCAGCGCGCTGGTGACGATCGGCCCGGAACCGAGCGCGGCCGTGCTCACGTTGAGTCCGTACTTCTTGAAGATCCCGTTCGCCTCGCCCAGCCAGATCGGCACTTCCTCGGCGTTCGCCAGCGGCGTCCCGATCCTGATCGTCGTCACCGTCTGGGACGAGGCGGAGCTGGTGCCGGCGGCGTTCGCCGTGCCCGTCGAGGATGAGCTGCTGCAGGCGGCGAGGGCAACGCAGGAGGCGGCCGCCGCGACCGCGAGAGCAAGGCGAGGGGAGGGGCGTCTGGGCATGGCTGTATCACTTCTCCAAGCAGCGAGAAATCCGACTTCGATGTCTGGTCAAGCCCTCGGCGCGCGACGGAGCCTGCCACTTGGCACCAGAAGAACCGGTGTTAACGGAACGTTGCTGTGACCATAACAGGCATGCGTATACAAGTAAATAGAATCGTGTACAGAACACTTTGTATGGCTACGATAGGATGAATCTGTATCCCGAAACAGAGAACTGTAGACGTAGCTAGGCGCGCGCTCAGTACCGCATCCCCATCGCGTCGCGGACCTCGTGCAGGGTCGCGGCGGCGACCTCGCCGGCCCGGGCGCAGCCCTCGCGCAGCACCTGCCTGACGTAGCCAGGGTCGGCCGCGAGCTCCGTGCGCCGCGCCCGCACGGGCGCGAACCGCTCGTTGACGGCTTCCGTCGCGGCCGCCTTGAGCGCGGCCGCGCCGCCGCCGCCGATCTCGTCGGCCACCGCGACGGGATCCCGGCCCAGGCACAGGGAGGTCAGCAGCACCAGCGAGGACACCTCAGGCCGGTGCACCGGGTCGTAGCTGACGTGCCTGACCGAGTCCGTCCTGGCGCTCCGCAGCAGCCGCGCGGTCTCATCCGCGCTGGCGCACAGCGCGATCGTGTTGCCGCGCGACTTGGACATCTTGACGCCGTCGGTCCCGAGCAGCAGCGGCGCGTCCGACAGCAGCGCGTCCGGTTCAGGAAAGATCCCGCTGCCGTCCGCCCGCGGGTAGCGCTCGTTGAACCGGCGCGCGATCAGCCGGGTGACCTCGATGTGCGGCAGCTGGTCCTGGCCGACTGGGACCAGGTTCCCCCGGCAGAACAAGATGTCGGCCGCCTGGTGGACCGGATAGGTGAACATCAGCGCGTTCACCTGGGTGGACAGCTGGGCGATCTCGTCCTTGACCGTCGGGTTGCGCTGCAGCTCGCTGGTCGTGACCAGGCTGAGGAACGGCAGCAGCAGCTGGTTCAGCTCTGAGACGGCGCTGTGCGCGAAGATCGTCGCCCGGCCGGGGTCGATCCCGATCGACAGGTAGTCGAGGACGAGACCGGTCACGTACTCGCCGAGCCGGGCGGCGACGGCGCGGTCGGTCAGCACCTGGTAGTCCGCGATGACGACGTAGAGCTCCGCCCCCGCGTCCTGCAGGCGGACTCGGTTGCGCAGGGTGCCGAAGTAGTGGCCCAGGTGCAGGTGGCCGGTCGGCCGGTCGCCGGTGAGGATACGGAACGACCCCGGATCCTCGGCGATCCGCCGCTCGAGCCGCGCCGAGCGGCGCAGCGTTTCTGCGAGGCTTCCTGAGATGGTCGCCGAGATGGCGGGTTCTGTGATTGTCACGGGTGTCTCCTTGCCTGGTGTCTGCGGCAGGGGACGGCCCGGTCAGCGCACGCGAAACAGCCGCCCCCTTCTCGGCGGACGGCCGTTGGTTGTCAGTGCGCGCTCAGCGCGGCAGCCGTCCCTATACGGGACGCCACCAGCCCTGGAACGCGAGCGTGCGCATGCTTAAAGGCTAACACGGCTACTCGTCGTCGTCTGTGTCCATGACGACGCTGACGGAGTCGTTGGCCAGGAGGAACGACATGTCCTCAAGCGACTTCGCGATCGAGAAGAGCAGGAACGGCACCGCTGACTGGGCGTCGCCGCTGAGCATGCCCGCGGCGACCCGCAGCTGCGGGCTGTAGTCGGTGCCGAGGTCTTCCTGGAGCTGGTCGAGCAGGCTGTCATCGTCCATCGGTGCCCCATCTCTGGTCGGTGCGCCCGTTGCGCGTCGCTCGCCCGAATCAAGGCGGCGTGGGAATCCTAGTGCAGCCCGGACACGGTAAAGACACGGGAATGTCAGCAGAAACGGCAAGTGCGCCGGACCCGGCGGGAGGTCGGGTCCGGCGCACTTTAACGCGGTCAGGCTAGGAGGCGAAGTCCAGCAGCGGCTGGGCCCGCGAGGGGTGCCGCAGCTTGGACAGCGACTGCTTCTCGAGCTGGCGGATCCGCTCCCTGGTCAGCCCGAGCGCGCGGCCGATCTCGTCCAGGGTGTGCGGGTTGCCGTCGTACAGGCCGAACCGCATCGCCATGATCGTGGCCTCGCGCGGGGTGAGCGCGTCGAGGGCGGACCGCAGCTGCTCAGCCATCAGCTGACGGTCGACAAGCTCGGACGCCTCCGGCGCGTCGACGTCCTCGATGAGGTCGCCGATCGACGTCTCGCCGTCCTCGCCGATCGTGGAGTCGAGCGAGATCGGCTGGCGCGAGGTGCGCAGCAGCTCCTCGATCTGGTCCGGGGTGCGGTCAAGCTCGACGGCCAGCTCTTCGGGGGTGGGTTCGCGCCCGAGCTTCTGGTGCATGTCACGCTCGACGCGGGACAGCTTGGACAGCATCTCAAGCACGTGCACGGGCAGCCGGATGGTCCGCGCGGAGTCCGCGAAGCCACGCTGGATCGCCTGCCTGATCCACCACATCGCGTAGGTGGAGAACTTGTAGCCCTTGGTGTAGTCGAACTTCTCGACCGCACGGATCAGGCCCAGGTTCCCTTCCTGCACGACATCGAGCAGGGACAGGCCGCGGTCGCTGTACTTCTTGGCGACGGACACGACCAGCCGCAGGTTGGCCTCGAGCATGTGCGACTTCGCGCGCCGCCCGTCCTCGGCCACCAGCTCAAGCTCACGGCGGTGCTCGGCCGACAGGTCAATGTCAGTGTCCAGCTTGTGCTCGGCGAACAGGCCAGCCTCAATGCGCTTGGCCAGGTCTACCTCCTGCTCGGCGGTCAGCAGGCTGGTCCGGCCGATCGACTTGAGGTAGGTGTGCACCGAGTCGCCCATCGCGGGCGTCTGGTCGTCCAGGTCAACACCGTCAGCGAACGCGGCGACATCAGCCTCGAGCGTCGCCGCCTCTTCCTCGAACTCCTGGTCGCCCTGCCCGCCAGCCGTCGCGGCCTTAGCGGCCGGCGTGCCGGCCGCGGCGGGCGCCGCCTGGTCGGCCTTCTTCGCGCGGGTCTTCTTGGCCGCGGTGTCGCCCGCGGCGGTCCTCGCTGCCGTTGCCTTCGTACCAGCGGTGGTCTTGGCGGCAGGCTTGGCCTTGCCGCGCGGCGCCATGAGGTCAGTCTCCTCGTCGGCCAGGCGCACGCCGGCCTCGCTCAGCTCGCGGAGAATAGACCGCGCCTCAGCAGGCTGCAGTGCCGCCTGCTCGAACGCCGTCCGCAGGTCCGAAAGGGACAGGTGGCCCTGGCTGCGACCGCGCTGGATGAGGTCGTCCACCCGAGACGAGCTCGCTTCCTCGTCAGCCGAGGCGGCTGTTGCGATCTGCGGCATGAGACACCACCCTCCTTCTGTACATGTGCGCATGCGATGCGCACTTCAACATCAACACGACTTAACACGATCCCCGATGACAATGAGTAACCCCGCTCCGTTTCACCGGCTTTCGCGGGGGGCACTCTTAATTAACGCTCCGCGCCCGGGATTGTTCCCGTTGGCGTCACGTTCTTGCCACCTTGAGGGCTGCCAGGTCCGGCTTACCGCTGGGAAGTAGCGGGATAGCCTCCGTCAGTACGACCTCGCTCGGGCAAGCGTAACGCGGAAGGCGCGCGCTTACATGCGTACGAAGCAATTGTAGACCAGGCGGGTCAGCCGGGTCGGCCGGGACTACCACCGCGGTGACCCGTTCGCCCCATTCCGCGTCTGGCCTGCCGACCACGACGGCCTCGCGCACACCGGGACAGGTGGCCAGAACCGCGGCGACTTCACCAGGGACAACCTTGTGGCCGCCGGTGTTGATCACGTCGTCGGCCCGGCCCCTGACCGTCACCCGGCCGGCCGCGTCGACGTAACCGAGGTCGGATGTCGCGAACTCCGTGTGTCCGTCGCCGGACCCGCTGAGCACGGCGGCCGTCAGGTCCGGCCGCCGGTAGTAGCGGTTCATCAGCACGGGCCCGGTGATGCGCAGCCGCCCGTCACTGTCCTCACGCACCGTGACGCCGTCCAGCGGCACCCCGTCGTAGACGCACCCGCCGCACGTCTCGCTCATCCCGTAGGTGGTGACCGCCGCGATGCCCGCGCGCCTGGCCGCGTCGAGGGCGCCCGCGCCCGCCGCCGCGCCGCCGACGAGCACGCAGCGGTACCGGGCCAGGGCGGCCGTGCCCGCCGGGCTGTCGAGGAGCCGCACCAGCTGGGTGGGCACCACCGACACGTGCGCGCAGCCGGCGTCGGCCGCGTCGGCGACGGCCCGGGCGCTCGCCGTGGCGGCGACCGCGGGCTCGGTCCCGCCGGCCAGCGACCGCACCAGCACCTGGAGTCCCGCCACGTGCGAGACCGGCAGGCAGACGAGCCACCGCTCGCCGGGCCTGGCGCCGGCCCGGGCGAGCGACGCCCGCGCGGAATGGCGCAGGGCCGCCGCGCTCAGCTCGACCCCCTTCGGCTCGCCGGTGGATCCGGAGGTGCCGATGATGACGGCCGTGTCCTGGCCCACGCCCCGTTGTCCAGAACGAGTGCGCGCCCTTCCGTCCACGTCGATGACCGCACTCGGCCCGAATGCCTCGATCAGCTGCGTCAGCCGTTCGGCGGGCAGTCCGGAGTCGAGCGGCAAGATGGCCGGCCCGGTGCCGTCCAGGGCACGGGCCAGGTGGTCAACGAGCCTGGCCGCGCCCGCCACGCCGTCGATCAGCACCGCGTGCAGCGGGCGGGTGTCCGCACCAGGCCGGGGGGCGGGTCCGTCGGCGGGAAGAAAAGTCACGGACGTCAAGCCTAGTCCGGCCCGGGACCCGGCCCGTGAAGCACCCTTACCCGGAGTAATACGATGCCTGTTCGAGTAATACGATGCCTGTTCTATGAGCGACCTGTCTGACCTGCTCGGCACGCTGCGGGCGTTCGCGATCCCGATGCGGACCAGGTTCCGCGGCATCACCGTCCGCGAAGGTGCGCTCATCCAGGGACCGGCCGGCTGGGGCGAGTTCTCGCCGTTCGCCGAGTACGGGCCCGCCGAGTCGGCCCGCTGGCTGGCCAGCGCGATCGAGTCGGCGACCCGCCCCTGGCCCGCCCCGTTGCGTGACTCGGTGCCGGTCAACGTGACCGTGCCGGCCGTGACTCCCGAGCGCGCCTACGCGATCGTCGCCGGGTCCGGCTGCGGGACCGCCAAGGTCAAGGTGGCGGAGCCCGGCCAGCCCGAGTCGGCCGACATCGAGCGGGTCGCCGCCGTACGCGACGCGCTGGACGCGGCCGGGCCCGGCGGCAGGATCCGGGTGGACGCGAACGGCGGTTGGTCCGTCGAGCAGGCGGCCCGGCTGCTGCGGCAGCTCGGCCGGTACACGCTCGAGTACGCCGAGCAGCCCTGCGCGACCCTGGCGGAACTGGCCGCGCTACGTCGACTTATCGACATTCCAGTCGCGGCGGACGAGTCGATCCGCAAGGCCGAGGATCCGCTGCGGGTCCGTGCCGCGGGCGCGGCCGACATCGTCATGGTGAAAGTGCAGCCGCTTGGCGGGGTCAGGGCCGCGCTGCGGGTGGCCGAGGCCTGCGGGCTCCCCGTCGTCGTGTCAAGCGCGGTCGACTCGTCGGTCGGCCTGGCCGCGGGGGTCGCCCTCGCCGCCGCCCTGCCTGAGCTGCCCTACGCGTGCGGGCTGGCGACGATGTCGCTGCTGACCGGGGACGTCACCGCCGAGCCCCTCGAGGAGGAAGGCGGAATGCTGCCGGTCCGGCGCCCCGCGGTCGACCCGGACGCCCTCGCGGCCTGGGAGACCGACCCGGCCGCGTGGCGCGAGCGCGCCGTAGCCGCGGCCAGGCACCTCCCCGGCATCCCGGCGGCCCTCCATGGATAACAGCAAGAAGCGGCGGAGCCGCGATTATTGGGTGTTGTTTCCGCCCGTATTTGGTCGAAAGAACACCCAATCTTTGCGCCGCCCGTCACCAAGTCGCCGCCGCCCGCCCTTCCAGCTCATAACAGCAAGAAGCGCCAGCGCCAGCGGGCGGGCTGGGGCGGTTCTGTGAACCCGTCGACTGCGTTCGGGTCGGTGCTCGCTGACGAGCTCGCGCGGTGCGGGCTGCGCGAGGTGGTGATCGCGCCCGGGTCGCGGTCGACGCCGCTGGCGATCGCGTTCTGGGAGCTTGAGCGGGCTGGCCGGGTGCGGCTGCATGTGCGGATCGACGAGCGGTCGGCCGCGTTCACCGCGCTGGGGCTGGCCAAAGTGTCCCGCCGCCCGGTCGCCGTGCTGTGCACCTCGGGCACCGCGGCGGCCAACTTCCACCCGGCGGTGATCGAGGCGTCGGAGTCCGCCGTCCCGCTGCTCGTGCTGACCGCCGACCGGCCGCCGGAGCTGCGCGGCACCGGCGCCAGCCAGACGGTGGACCAGGTCAAGCTGTACGGCGGAGCCGTCCGCTGGTACGCCGAGTCCGGTGTGCCTGAGCGACGGGCCGGGCTGGCCGGGTACTGGCGCTCGCTCGCGGGCCGGGCCTGGGCGCACGCGGCCGGCGCGCTCGGCACGCTGCCAGGACCCGTTCACCTGAACCTCCCGTTCCGCGACCCGCTCGTCCCCGACGCCGACCAGCCGGGCGGGCCGGAAGCGGAACCCGACTGGCCGGACTCCCTCGAGGGGCGGGCGGGGGGTGCCCCGTGGACCGCTGTCGACGCGGCTGCGGTGGCGCCCGCGCCGCTGGAGATTCCGTGGACCGAACGCGGCCTGCTGGTCTGCGGCGACGGGGACTACGACGCCGCCGCGCTGGTCGCGCTGGCTGAGCGGGCGGGCTGGCCGGTGCTGGCGGAGCCCTCTTCCGGGGCGCGCCGCGGGCCTAATGCTCTCGTCGGTTACCAGTACCTGCTCGCGTCGCCGGCGTTCATGGCGGCGGCCCGGCCGCAGGTCATCGTCTCGGCCGGGCGGCCGGGGCTGACCAGGCCGCAGTCCGCGCTGCTCGGCCTCGCCCGCGCCGCGGGCCTGGCTGGGGCGCCGGCCGTCAGGCACGTGGTCGTCGCGTCGGGCCCCGGACTGTGGGCCGATCCGCAGCGGGCCGCGACCGATGCTGCCGCCGCGATCACGATCTCCGGGCTGCCCGCGGTGCCGCCCGCCCGCTGGCTGCAGGCCTGGCGCCACGCAGACGCGGCCGCCGCCGCGGCCGCGCGCACCGTGCTCGGTGCCTGGCGCGACGGCACGTTCGCGCTGACCGAGCCGGAGATCGCCAGCGAGCTGGCCGCCGCGCTGCCGGAGAACGCGCTGCTGTGGTGCGGGAACTCACTGTCCGTTCGGGATATCGACTTGCTGTTGCCCGTGCGGACCGACACCCGGGTGACCGCCAGCAGGGGAGCGAGCGGGATCGACGGCACCGCCTCGACGGCGATCGGGGCGGCCCTGGCGCACGCACGGCAGCATCCCGGCGCGGTCGCGTTCGCGCTGATCGGAGACCTGTCGCTGCTGCACGACGCGCCGGGGCTGGCGCTCGGGCAGGCTGAGCCGCGACCGGACCTGTGCCTGGTCGTGGTGAACAACGACGGCGGCGGGATCTTCGCCGGGCTTGAGCCGGCCCGGTTCAGCGGCCCGTTCGAGCGGGTCTTCGCGACCCCGCACGGTGCGTCGGTTGAGCACCTGGCGGCGGCCTTCGGCATCCCGTACACGCTGGCGGAGCGGCCCGGCGACATCGCCAAGGCGGCCGCCGCCACCGTGCCGGGCAGCGGCCTGCGGGTCGTCGAGGCGCGCACCGGCCAGGCCGCCAACGCGGAACTGCGGGCGGCCATGCGCGCCGCCGCGGTCCGCGCGGTGGACAGCGGCCCGCTGGCTGCCCCGCTGTCTTAGGGCACTGTCCTAGGCCACTGCTTAGACCACTGTGTTAGGTCAGCGCCTTAAGCCACCGGCTTAAGCCACCGCCTTAAGCCGGATTGATACGCCAGCTGAAGGTGATCGTGGTCTTTCCGCCGGCGGCGTTCTTGGCGGTGACCGACACCTTGTACGTCACCGCGGCCTTGCCCGCCGCGGTCTTCGCGATCGTTCCGCTGAGCACGCCGCCCGCATGGATTGTCACGCCGGGCGGCAGCGCCGCCGCGGTGTAGGTGAGGGTCTCGCCGGCCAGCGCGCCGAGGGAGCTGAGCTGCATCGAGGCAAACTTCCCGACCGCGCAGGTCTGGCTGCCCGGATTGATCAGGGCGACCGCGGCCGGGCTGAAGCGGTCCACGTCGGTCGAGCCGGCCGCGTCTACCCCCGGCAGGCTCCCGTCGCTGCGGTACTGCCAGAACGTCCAGGCCTTCCAGCCCGCGGGCAGCGGCGGGCTGGTGTAGCCGTAAGCCGCGACCCACATCGGGTCGGCGCTGAACGCGGTGGACTTGCCCGTGCAGGTGTTCCACCAGTCGGCGGTGGTGTAGATCAGCGGGTACTGGCCGGTCAGTGACTTGACGGTGCTGACGAAGGCGGACAGCCAGGCGGTCATGCTGGCCGTGTTCAGGCCGTAGCACTCGTTGGTGCGGTCGGTGTTGACGTAGGGGTCGTACTCGATGTCGAGCATCAGCGGCAGCATCCGCGCACCGGACTTGTAACCGGAGTACTTCACCGCGAACTGTGCCTGCGCCGCGCCGCCGCTGGCGTTGGGCACCGCGAAATGGTAGGGGGTGACGTCGAGCCCGGCCGCCTTCGCCTGCGCCAGGTCGGTGACCGCCCACGGATTGACGTAGTAGTCGCCCTCCGTCGCCTTGACCGCCGCGAACTTGTACCCGGCCTTGGCCGTGGTGGCCCAGTGGACGGGGGTGCCGTTCGGGTAGGCCGACGTCGCCGGGTGCTGGAACGCGGCCACGTCAAGGCCCGACAGCGTGCGCACGGCCGTGGCCGCGGTCGCGGCGGGCGCGGCTCCGGCCGGCCCGTCAAGCTGTGCCAGCAGCTGCGGCGAGTGCGGCAGCGCGGTGGTCGCCGCGCGGGCCGCGGCGAGAGCCTGGACGGCTGAGCTCGCTCCGGGGACGGCGCCGTCAGCGGCGGACACCGCCGGGGAGCGCGAGCTCCCGGGAGCGGCGCCGGTCGCGTTCGCGTTCGCACCGCTCGTCGCGGTTCCGGTCGCGGCGGACCCGGTCGCGGCGGACCCGGTCGCCGGGCTGCCGGCGCCTGCGCCGGTGCCCGCACCCGTCTGGGTGTCCGGAGCCGTTTCACTGACGCTTCCTGAGCCGGTCCCGTCCGCGTTCCCGGCGCCTGGCACGACCGCGGTGGCGGCGGGCCCCGCGGCCGACGGCAGCGCGGCGGGGGAGACTAGCGTGGGCGCGGAGGGGGCGGTCAACCGGACGACCGCCACCGATCCGCCGCCCGCGGCGGCGAGGACCAGCGCGGACGCCACGAGCGTCCGTCTTGACTTGGTTAGCACGGGCGCAAGGCTAGGGCCGGGCAAAAGATCCCAAGGGGGCTTTCGGCGCCGATTAGCTCACGAGGACTAGGCACTAGTTCCGATGAGCCAGTCAGCCCTGGGGCAATGGGGACAAGCTGGTAAAACAGCGCGGCTAAGTGGCACGGGAAGCGGACGCTGTGGACGCGGCGGACGGGGTGAACGAGGCGAGTGGTACGCGAGTTACCGGGCCGGGTTGCTTACCCGGGTGCGGGGCCGCCGGGCCGCGTCCCCCGCGAGCGGGTCAAGCCGCAGGGCCTCGGCCGTGCAGCCGACCGCGACGACGGCCAGCAGGCAGAACGCGACTGTGTAGGCGGCCTGGCCGTCGCCCGCCAGCACGTCGCCGATACGCAGGGCCACGCTGGCGCCGGCGATCGCCAGGCCGGCGGCGAGCTGCATCGAGGTGGCCGCGAGGGTGTTCGCGTCGCGCATCAGCCCGGGCGCCATCTCCGCGAGCCCGACGGTGCTGTAGACCGTCAGCCCGGTGGACCTGGTGATGCCGCTGGCCAGGGCGAGCGCGGCGATCAGCCAGACGGGGGTGGACGCGGTGGCGAACCCGAACGCCGCGACGATGACGGCGGTGCCGAGCGTGGAGGCGATCAGCAGCGGCCTGAAGCCGAAGCGGTTGATCAGCGGCGTGGTCGCCGGCTTGATCCCCACGTTGCCCGCGAACACGAACGCGGTGACCGCGCCTGACTTCACCGGCGACCAGCCGAACTGCACCTGGAACATCAGCGGCAGCAGGAACGGCATCGCGCCGATGACGAAGAAGTACAGGGTGCCGCCGAGCTGCGACACCCGGAACGTGCGGATCGTGAGCGTACGCAGGTTGATCAGCGGGTGGGCGGCACGCCGCAGGTGCGCGACCGCCCCGGTCAGCAGCACCGCCGAGACCGCGGCGAACGCGGCCGCCTGCCCGGCAGGCGGAGCTGGCAGCGACACCAGGTGCGCGGCGTAGGTCAGCCCGCCCAGTCCGGCGCACGTGAGCACGACCCCCGCCCAGTCGAGCGGCGGCGGCGCCGTACTGGCGGGCCCTGTGCTGGTATGCGTTGTGCTGGCGGGTGCGGGGGGAACGCCGGCGACCAGCCGCCAGGCGGCCGCGAAGGCCACCACCCCGAGCGGCACGTTGATGAGGAACATCCAGTGCCAGGACGAGTAGGTGGTGATCAGCCCGCCGGCCAGCGGCGCGATGACGGGGGCGAGCAACCCGGGCCAGACCACGTAGGAAGTCAGCCGGAGGATGTCCTCTTTCGCCGCCGGCGACAGCACCATCGTGCGCCCGACCGGCACCATCATCGCCCCGCCGGCGCCCTGCAGCACCCGCATCGCGACCAGCATGCTCAGGTTCACGCTGGCCGCGCAGCCCACCGAGGCCAGGGTGAACACCGTGATCGCGGTGAGGAACACCACGCGGTTGCCGTAGCGCCGGGCCAGCCAGCCCGACAGCGGGATCAGCACGGCCAGCGTCAGCAGGTAGGCGGTGACGACCAGGCCGACCTCGGTGGGCGCGGCGTGCAGCGACCGCGCGATCTGCGGTGATGCCGTGGTGACGATCGTCCCGTCGAGCATTTCCATGAAGTAGCAGCCGGCCACGAGCAGAGCCACGTTGCGGTGCCGGGCGGTGTACATAACCCGGACGCCCGATGCCGTACGGTGCGTGTCACCCGGACGTCCGCTGGCCGCGCCGCGGCATTTTCCCTTCCCAAGGGTCTTCCTCCCACACGGGCAGCACCTCGAACCGGTTCTCCGCCGGGATCCACCGGCCGGCGGGCCCCTGCCGACGGCGGGCCTCCCGGTAGGCGGCGACGCGCCGCACCACTGTCCGAAGGATAGCGTTCAGTGCAACTAGCGGGCAGGATGTCCCACTGGGCCAGCAGGTCGGGGAGCAGCGCCGAGGTGTCCGCTGCCGGCCCCTGACCGGTGAGCACCAGCACCCCGTAGCACGGGTACGACAGCCGCGCCGTCATCCGCGAAGGCGGCACCGTCACGTACCACGGCAGCCAGGCAGGGGGCACGGCACCTGGACCCTAAGCGCCAGGGCTCCGGCATTTGGCGCAGCGGACCGGGTACCGTCCGATCGCTTCTCGCCGATTCCGCGCGGGAGTCCGGTCATGTCCCCGTCTCCCGGGGGCAGCGCGCCTTATGGTTCGCTGGAGCGGTCACGGACGCGTATGAGGAAGGCCAGCGTGGTGCTCCAGGAACGAGAGCGTCTCGTCGGTGCTGTCAAGGGGCAGCGGGTAGACCAGGAGCCGGTCGACTCCGAGATCGGCGTAGCGCCGGGCCGCCTCCGGCGTCACCTCGACCGGATCGAGCTGCATGAAGCTGATCTCTAGTTGACCCAGCCGGGACGGGCGCCGCACGGCTTCCGCCGCCTCCGCTAGTCCGTCGAGATGGCCCGCCAAGTCGTCGGGGCTGCTGCCGTTGCCGATCCACCCGTGTCCTCGGGCGACCGCACGGCGGTATGCCGCCCGACTGTGGCCACCGATGACGATCCTCGGCCCACCCGCCTGTACTGGCTTCGGATAGGCGTCGACTCGGTCGAACGCTGCGTACTCCCCCCTGTACGCCTGTGCTGGTTCGGCCCACAGGGCGGCCATGGCGTCCAGGTACTCGTCAGTACGCCGGCCGCGTTCGGAGAGGTCCACGCCGACCGCGGTCAGTTCGGCCTCGAGGTAACCAGGGGCGACTCCGAGCAGGAGGCGACCACCGCTGAGCAGATCCAGGCTGGCCACCTGCTTGGCCAGCACGACCGGATTGCGCTGCGGCAGGATCAAGATCCCGGTGCCCAGCTCCAATCGCTCCGTGACACCTGCGACGAGGGTCAGGTGCACCAGCGGATCGAGGATCGGGTCTGTTGGAGCCATCGGCGAATCAGGCACCCGGGGACTGGGGAGCACCACGTGCTCCCCCACCCACCACGAGCCGTACCCCAACTGCTCCGCCCGGCGAGCCAGCCGAACCGTATCGCTGGGACCGAGTACTCCCTTGGCGTTGAGGCCATATACCCCAAGTTCCACGCTGGCTTTCCTCCTTGTTAGGGAACGACCCCTAACATTAGAGTTATCCGGAGCATCCCGCAAGGACAGTCAGAGAGATAGACACGAGCGTCCCGGCTCAGCCCGACCCGCGGAACTGGTCCGGTCACGCCTCACTTGCCGCGGCTACGACCGGGTCGGTCGCTTCCGGCCGGGAGACGCGCCCGGCCTACTGGAAACGTCGATCAGATTCTCCGCGAGCGGCCGTGCCAGTCTGGCCGGACCGTCCGCGCCCAGAGCCTGGGCTGCGGCTTGCGCCCCCTCGAAGACCAGGGCGAGCTCGTCGGCCAAGACGGCGGGCTGAACGACCGCCGCCGTCTTCGCCAGATCGTCGACGAGCGCCGCGAAACGATCGCGTACCCACCGCTTCGCCGCGACCGCGTGCTCATGGGGCGGAGAGTCTTTGTCGGGATACTCGGCGAGAGCCATCAGGCAGGCGCAGCCGCGATAGGACGGCGGCCTCAACAGCTCGGCCAGGGTGTCGAATATCGCGAGCAGGCGCGCGCGCGGGTCTTCTCCTGCAGCTGCGACTGCGGCATCGACCCACGACCGGGTCTGCAGGTCGGCCCGCTCGACGTACGCGCCAACGAGGCCGTCCTTCGAGCCGAACAGCCGGTACAGGGTAGTTGGCGCCACCTCGGCCGCCTCTGCCACCTCGTCCACACCAGTCGCCCGGATCCCCCGCCCGTAGAAGAGGTCGTGCGCGACCTCGAGGACGTGTTCTCGCGTCTGGGCGGAACGTCGCCGCATATCGCACCTCCAGGGTCGGATCAACGGAAGCCGGGCCTCACCTATGTTAGGGAGGGTTACGTGCCAACGTTGACGGTGAACGAAGAACGCCCAGCCGGCCGGTCCTGTCAATGTCTGAAGTCGTCTGCAGTGGCGGGATGCGGAAAGCCTGGCCATGTCCTCCTCGCGCACGGGGTATCCCTGGGCCCTGAGCCGGCGGACGGCGGCGTCGGGGTAGACGGTGGTCCACAGCACGACGCAGTTGAGCACCAGGCCGAGGGCGCCGAGCTGGTTCTCCAGGCCGCGCTCGTACCGGTGGTGCGCTTCCCCTCTTCCCGTGGCAGATCTTCCGGGCGAGGTCGTGGCGTCCTTCCTGCAGGTTGCGGATGCCCTTGATGTCGCGCCGGTAGGTTTCGCCGGTGTCGATGTAGCTGAGAATGTGCAGGGGCTTGAAGATCCGCCCGTACATCGCGACGGGGTGCCCGTCGCGCTGCCGGGCGGTGATCACGCCAGCGGCAACAACGCCGCCGGGCCGGGTATGTCCGCGGCGGCCGGGATGGCCGCCGACCGCGTGGCTGGCGGCCGCCCCGGCGTTGCCGAAGGCCAGGCCCCTGGCTAGGGGCCGATCATCGGCCCGACATTGAACCGCTTGCTCAGCAAGCCGAACTGGTACATCACGTCGGCGACGCGCTGGATCCTGATCTGGTCGATGGCGGTGGGATAGATGTTCACCGCCATGACCGCGGCGACGATGGGCGGCACCTCCCCGTTTTGCGGGCCACTCAGCGACTCCATCGCCTTCTCCACCTCAGCCCGGCTGGTGTCGGCGATTTCCTGCCCCTGGGACAGCGCGGTGACGAACGCCCTGAGCGTGCCCGGGTTCTGCTGCGCCCAGGACCGCGTGACCACGTAGCCCTGGATGGGGAACTCTTCCGTGGCGCCCTGGTTGAGGTCGGCCAGCTGGACGACGCCGTACTGCTGCTCGGCGGCGGTGGCGAACGGTTCAGGCTCGGCCATCGCGTCGATCTTGCCCGCGGCCAGTTCGCCGGCCATCTGCGGGAACGGAATCGGCTGAGTCGGGAAACGCACCTGGCTCAGCTTGATGCCGTTCTCGGTGAGCACGGAGGCCACCAGGAGGTAGTTAATGTTGAGGGGTGCGTTGATTCCGAGTGTGTGCCCTTTCAGCTGGGCGAGCGTGGTGATCTTCGAGCCCGGCATCGTGTAGATCGCCTGCGCGCCCTGCTGCATCACCGAACCCTCGGCGATGATCTCGAGCGGCTGGTGCTTGTCTACGTAATGCTGGATGTAGGAGACGTAGTTCCCGCCGGTAATGTCGTACTGCCCGGCGACTTGCTGGTCAATTACCTCGTCGCTGCTGACAGCGGGCGTGTAGTTAATCGTCAGGCCCTGCTTCTTGAACAGGCCCTCGTGCAGCGCGACGAAAAAGCCGGCGGAATCGACCGCCGGGACCACGGCTACGTTCAGGGTTGTTTTCTGTAGCCCGTTCGGGCTAGTACTTCCAGCTGTGGCGACGGCTCCGCCGCAGCCCGAAAGGGCTAGCAGGGCTATTACCAGTGGTGGTGCGAGAATGCGGATACGAGAACGGAACAAGGAATTCCTCCTGAGTTGCGGCCTGCAGGCGGTGTGCCGAGCGTAAAACAGGAGGAATTGCAGGCTTTGCCTTTTAAGGGAAATAGTGTCATTTACTGCATAGAGTTACCCGCTTAAATGCGCGAGACGGGGCGCCGGCTGGCTGGCGGATGAGAGCGGTGTGACGCGGGTGCCTAGTGTGACGCTGCCGAGTGCGCAACCTCACCTGGTCCGGCCGGGAGCGCAGCTATTGATAACAGCAAGAAGCGCGTAGCGCGTCCCGGGACCGCCTGGCCCGGCCGCGTTCGGCGGCCGAGACTGCCTGTCTAAGCCGCGACTGCCTGTCTAGGCCGCGACTGCCTGTCTAGGCCGCGACTGCCGGCCGGGACGGCCCTAGCCGACTCTTGGCGCGGCCCCGCGGCCCCGCGGGACCGTGTTGCATGATCATGCAGAGGTATGCATATAATTGCAGCCATGACTAAGGTGCTCGCCTCCCTCCCTGTCGGTGAACGTGTCGGGATCGCCTTCTCCGGCGGCCTGGACACCTCGGTGGCCGTCGCGTGGATGCGCGAGAAGGGCGCGGTGCCCTACACCTACACCGCCGACCTGGGCCAGTACGACGAGCCTGACGTCGCGTCGGTGCCGGGCCGGGCCGGAGCCTACGGCGCCGAGGGCGCCCGCCTGGTCGACTGCAAGGCCGCCCTCGTCGAGGAGGGCCTGGCGGCGCTGACCTGCGGGGCGTTCCACATCCGGTCCGGCGGGCGCGCTTACTTCAACACGACGCCACTGGGCCGCGCGGTCACCGGCACGCTGCTGGTGCGGGCGATGCTTGAGGACGACGTGCAGATCTGGGGCGACGGCTCCACCTACAAGGGCAACGACATCGAGCGGTTCTACCGCTACGGCCTGCTCGCCAACCCGTCGCTGCGGGTCTACAAGCCCTGGCTGGACGCCGCCTTCGTAGCCGAGCTGGGCGGCCGGGCCGAGATGTCCCAGTGGCTGACCGACCGCGCGCTGCCCTACCGGGCGAGCAAGGAGAAGGCGTACTCGACCGACGCCAACATCTGGGGCGCCACCCACGAGGCCAAGCAGCTTGAGCACCTGGACGCGAGCGTCGAGCTGGTCGAGCCGATCATGGGCGTCCGCTTCTGGGACCCCGAGGTCGAGATCCCGGCCGAGGACGTGACGGTGACGTTCGAGCAGGGGCGCCCGGTCGCCGTCAACGGCAAGGAGTTCGGCGACGCGGTCGCGCTGGTCCTTGAGGCCAACGCGATCGGCGGCCGGCACGGCCTTGGCATGTCCGACCAGATCGAGAACCGGATCATCGAGGCCAAGTCGCGCGGCATCTACGAGGCGCCAGGCATGGCGCTGCTGCACGCCGCCTACGAGCGGCTGGTCTGCGCGATCCACAATGAGGACTCGATCGCCGCTTACCACAGCGAGGGCCGCAAGCTCGGCCGGCTGCTCTACGAGGGCCGCTGGCTGGACCCGCAGGCGCTGATGATCCGCGAGTCGCTGCAGCGCTGGGTGGGCACCGCCGTCAGCGGCAGCGTGACGCTGCGGCTGCGGCGCGGCGAGGACTACTCCGTACTCGACACCAGCGGCCCCGCGTTCAGCTACCACCCGGACAAGCTGTCGATGGAACGGGTGGAGGACGCCGCCTTCGGGCCGTCGGACCGGATCGGCCAGCTGACCATGCGCAACCTCGACATCGCCGACTCCCGCGCCAAGCTGGAGCAGTACGCCGGGCTCGGCATGTTCGGCGGCGGGCAGGCGGCACTGGCCGGCGCGGGGGCCTCGGCTGTGCCGTCGGCGGCCGAACTGATCGGCGCGATGCCGCGGGGCGGCGCCGAGGCGATCGCGTCCGCGGGTCAGGTCCCCGATGACGAGCTGCTCGACCGCGCCGCGATGGAGTCGGGCACCGACTAGCGCACGTTTCCGCGGCTCGGCCTGGCCTGTGCGAAGGCCCGGCCGAGCCTCGGCCGTGCGTTACCTGGCCGTGCGTTCACTCGGCTGAGGCGATCTCCCTGAGCTGGGTCAGCGCCTCGGCGGCGAGCTGCTGGAACGGGATCCGGCCCGGGTCGCCGATCCACTGCTCGAAGGCGACGTTCATGACGGTGAGGGCGGTCTGGGCGGCGAGGGCGGCGGCGGTATCGCCGAGTCCCCGCGCGCGCAGTGCCGCGGCCATGGCGGCGGCCAGCGACATGGCCTTGATCAGCTCCCGTTCGCGCAGTTCGGGGCTGGAGGCGATGATCCGGTGGCGCGCGCCCGCCCACGCACGGCCTTCTTCGAACCGGACCGCGGCGGCGTCAAGCGCCGCGCCGATCAGGCCGATGGGCGTGGCGCCCGCGGGTGCGGCCTCGATCGCGGCCGTCATCCGCTGCTCGAGCAGTTCCGAGCGCCAGAACAGCACCTCGCGCTTGTCCGCGAAGTACCGGAAGAACGTCCGCTTGGTCAGCCCCGCCCGCTCCGCGATCTCCGCGACCGTCGTCTTGTCGTAGCCGCGCTCGCCGTAGAGGGCCATGGCGGCGTCCTGCAGGCGCTCGCGCGCGTCCGGCTGCCATCGGCCCATGCGGCAAGCGTAGCTGATGTCACCTGGTGTCATGACCGTGCTATCGTGATGGCACCAGGTGACATCGCTGTTAACGGGAGGCTTTCCATGCGTGTTTTCGTGACCGGTGCGTCCGGGCACATCGGCTCCGCGGTCGTCCCCGAGCTGCTGCAGGCCGGGCACCAGGTGGTTGGCCTGGCGCGTTCTGACACCGCGGCCGCGGCCCTGGCGGCCGCCGGGGCCGAGGTTCACCGGGGCGACCTGGACGACCTCGAGGGGCTGCGGGCGGCGGCCGCGGCGGCCGACGGGGTCATCCACCTCGCCTTCAAGCACGACCTGATGGGGGCCTACGACTTCGACGGCGCGGTCGCGGCTGACCTGGCCGCCATCAAAGCGCTCGCCTCGGCCCTCGAAGGGACAGGCAAGCCGCTGGTCACCACCTCAGGCACGCTGATGCTGGCGTTCGCGGGCATCAGCGGGCGGCCGGGCACCGAGGCGGACTTCGCCGCGGGCGGCCCGCGGGTCGACGCCGAGAACTTCGTCACCGGGCTGGCGGGAAGCGGCGTGCGCTCGTCGATCGTACGGCTGCCCCCGATCGTGCACAGCTCCCTCGACCATCACGGCTTCGCGCACATCCTGATCGGCATCGCCCGGCAGTCGGGGGCCTCCTGCTACGTGGCTGACGGCGCCAACCGGTGGCCCTCGGTGCACACGCTCGACGCGGCCCGCGTGTACCGGCTGGCGCTTGAGGACGCCCCGGCCGGCAGCCGCCTGCACGCGGTCGCCGACGAGGGCGTCCCGTTCCGCGACATAGCGGCCGCCATCGGCCGGGGGACCGGGGTGCCGACGGCCAGCGTCTCCGCCGCGGACGCAGGCGAGCGCTTCGCGTTCCTCGGCGCGTTCGTGGGGGTTGACAACCCCACCTCCAGCGAGGTGACCCGGAAGGTGCTCGGCTGGGAGCCCGCCTGCCCGGGCCTCATCGAGGACCTGGGGGAGGGCCACTACTTCAGCCAGGACTGAGCCCCGCCAGCCCGCGCCCCCGGTGACGCCCAGGCCTGCCGGACCACGCGGCACCCGCCCCGCCCCAGCGGGACACCCGGCACCCCGCCGCCCGCGGAGCACCACGCCGGCCCCGCGGGCACCGCCCCATCGCACTGGGCACGCGGCACTGCACCGCCGCGCCAGTCACGGCACGCATCCGTCCTCCTGATAACAGCAAGAAGCGTCGGCAAGTCGATGATCGTGGATTGTTTTGTACATCCGGATGTACAAAACAATCCACGATCATGATCAGGCTGGCGTCGCCGGTGAGCCCGGCTGCGCTCGGCAGTGGCAGGGAGGGGCGGCGGCTGAGGCGGACAGTGGAAACCTACACGCACTCTTCTGATAACAGCAAGAAGCGCGGAAGACAAAACTGCCGCTGTGAGATGCGGGACCAATCGTTAAAGCGCAGACGAAGGCGGGTGGTCTGGGGCGGGGACGGACGGCCTGGGTGCGTGAGGGTGGCGTTAGAGGGCTAGCCGCATCATCGTGAGGTCGAGCCAGCGGCCGAACTTGTGGCCGACTTCGCGGGCGGTGCCGACGACCTCGAAGCCGAGGCGCTCGTGGAGGGTGACCGAAGCGCCGTTGGTGGCTTCGATGCTGGCCATCATCACGTGCGCGCCCTCGCTCCTGGCGGCGGCGACGAGCGTGCGCAGCAGCTCCGCGCCAAGCCCGCGTCCCTGGTGGCCGCCGACCAGGTACACCGAGTCCTCGACGGTGTGGCGGTACCCGTCTTTGGGACGCCAGGGTGCCCAGTTCGCGAAGCCGATGACCTGGCCGTCGGCCTCGGCGACGTACGCGGAGCGGCGGGCGAGGTTGTCCGCCAGCCAGGCCTGGCCGTCCGCGGGCGACAGCAGTTTGGTGGTCCACATCGCGGTGGAGTGCTGGATCACGTCGTTGCGTATCGCACGGAGCGGCTCCGCGTCCGCCGGCTCCGCCGGGCGGATCTTATATAGTGGAGTCATGTCTACTATAGTAGATCCCGTGGCGGCGTTCGGCGAACGGCTGCGCGCCGCCCGCCGTGACCGCGGCTGGCCGATCGATCAGCTGGCGTCGGCGTCCGGCGTTTCCCGGGCGATGATCAGCAAGATCGAGCGCGGCGAGAGCAGCCCGACCGCCGTGGTGCTCGGCAAGCTGTCGGCGGCGCTCGAGCTCAGCGTCTCCGAGTTGCTTGACCCGGCCGATGCCCGCGCGGGCAGCCGGCACGAGGGCGCCGCAGGCGAGACCAGTCCGGACGGAAGAAGGCCGGACGAAGTGGAGCGGGGCGGCGGCGTGGTGCGCCGGGCCGGCGACACCCCGCAGTGGCGTGACCCGGAGACCGGGTACCTGCGCCGCCAGGTGTCGACGCCTCGGTTCCCGGCCGCGGTCACCGAGGTCACCCTGCCGCCGGGCGCGCACGTCCCCTACCCGGCGGGCGCCTACGCGTTCATCGCCCAGCTTGTCTGGGTTCTGTCCGGGCAGCTGACCCTCGCGGACGGCCCCGCGGTGCACGTCCTGGCGGCGGGCGACACGTTCGTGCTCGGCGAGCCGAGGCCGCGGGTGTTCGGCAACGAGACGGCCGAGGACTGCCGGTACCTGGTCGTCGTCGCGCGCACGTAGCTTCCCCGGGCGCGCGACCGCGCGCCCGGCCGCTGTGGTGTAATCGCCACGTGCTTGAGACGCCGGAAGAGATCGCCCGCCTGCAGCGGCTGCTCGACCGCAGCGCCGCCGGGGCTGGACCGCACCTGCGGGACATCATCACCGACGACCACCGCCTCACCGCCGCGCAGCTGAGCGAGCGGCTGACCGGGATGCGGCTGCTCACCGTGGCCACCGTGACCGCCGACGGCAGGCCGCTGGCCGGGCCCGTCGACGGCTACCTGCTGCACGGCGAGCTGTACTTCTCCTCGGGCCGCAGTTCGGTGCGGATGCGCCACCTGGCGACCAGGCCCGCCGTCAGCGCGACCCACCTCGTCGGCGAGGAACTGGCGGTGACCGCGCACGGCCGGGCGGAGCTGTTCGAGCTGGACGACCCGGCCCGCGGTGAGCTGCGCCAGGCCATGCTCGACCACTACCTGCCGCTGCAGGGCCCGGCGTTCGAGACGTGGCTCGGTGAGATAGACGCGGTAGCGGCGCGCATCGTGGCGGAGAAGATCTTCACGTTCGCCCTGACCACCTGAGCCGGCGCCCGGCGGCGGTGCGTCCGGGCCGCGTGTGCCCGCCGCTGAGCCGGGTAGGGCTCAGCCGGAGAGGGAAGAGGCGAGACGATGACGGCTCCGCGACCGGACGACCGCCAGGAAACGCCGGCCGGGTTCGGTAACCGACGGCGGGCCTACTTCGTCATGATGGGCATCTGCCTGGTGCTGATCATCTTGTCGTGGACGCTGATCTGGCGCTTCTCGATCCTCGCGGCGGTCATCATGTCGGTCGTCGCGCTGGTCATCCCCCCGTTCGCGGCGATCGTGGCCAACTCAGGGCCGGTGAACCGGCAGTGACTACCGGGGGCTTAGTAGACGCGGGCGCCCTGGATCAGCCGCGGCGGCGCGGGCGTCGGCATGCCGTCCACTGTCGTGCCGCCGTTGCGCGCCAGGCGGGAGAAGCTCGCGTTGTTGTGCGCGGGAAAGTTCAGCCGCGGCGCCGAGACGTCGGTCAGCCGGGCCGTCTGCTCGGGGCTGAGGGTCAGGTCAAGTGCCGTCAGGTTGGCCTCGAACTGGTCCATCCGCCTGGCGCCGGCGAGCGTCGAGGTGACGCCAGGCCTGCCCTGGACCCAGGCGAGCGCGACCGCGCTGGCGCCGGTCTCGGCCGCGACGGCGTTGACGGCGTCGATCACCGGGTAGTCGCCGGGGCCGGGCACGCCGACCAGCGCGCCCCTGGCGGTGTCGACCGGCGCCGCGCCCGGCCCGGCAGCGAGCGCATCGGCCGGCTCGCGGACGGCTACCCGCAGGGCCGGCTCGTCGACGGCGCCAAGGTGTTCACCACCACGCGCGCGACCGTGCCCCTCGGCAACGTCGCCGAGCCGGTCATGGCCCTGGTCGCGCAGGGCGCCAAGCGCTCGCTGCTCGGCGGCCGCGCCTACGACTACGCCGCCGGCTAGTTCCTGGTGGTGACCGTCGACCTG
Source organism: Trebonia sp. (assembly GCA_036501515.1). GTDB lineage: Bacteria > Actinomycetota > Actinomycetes > Streptosporangiales > Streptosporangiaceae > Trebonia. Next base: position 40,434 of record DASYAD010000012.1, read on the forward strand.
CCGCTCACCTCGCACATCGCCGCCGCCAGCGACGCCGTCCCGTTCCGCGGCATCAGCCTCCCGCTCGACGCGACGGTGATCGCGCAGCTGCTGCTCGAGGCCCCCCTGCC
>DASYAD010000013.1:0-3095 GCA_036501515.1 Trebonia sp.
CGAGGCGGTCAAGCTCGCCAACGTCGTGGACTTCGGCCTCGGCGGCGCGGTCTGGTCGACCGACGAGGAGCGGGCGATCAAGGTCGCCGAGCAGCTCGAGGTCGGCATGGCCAACGTCAACACCCCGGCCGGCGAGGGCGCTGACCTGCCGTTCGGCGGCACCAAGCGCTCCGGCTTCGGCCGCGAGCTCGGCCCTCTCGGCATCGACGAGTTCGTCAACAAGCGCCTGTTCTACGTCGAGAAGTAGCGCTCGGCGGATAGCGCCCAGGCGCCGCCCCGCAGGCCCCTCCCGGTGGCTCGCGGGGCGGCGTTCGCTCGGCTCACAGACCTTTGCGGATTTTAGGTATTAACGCTGGCTCATCCTGTTATCGTCGGCGTGCCCCAGCTTGTCCTATCTGCCGTGAAGGTTGCCCGATGCGCTTGTCCAGAGCGAGTTCCGCCCGGCTGGCGGTTGCCGCTGCCGCCGTCCTGGCCGCCGTCGCCGGCGGCACCGTCGCCGCCGGTACCGCCAGCGCCGCGAGCAACGCCGGCGGCGCCGCCGGCGCCGGCCACGCGAGCGATCCGGGCACGCTGACCGTGCACCCGGCCGCGACCAGCGTGCACGGCGCGTTCATGGCGCCGGTCCCGTTCAGCGACGCCCAGTGCGAGGCCACCTTCGAGGTCAAGTGCTTCGTTCCCGACCAGGTCGAGGCGGCGTACAACCTGCCCTCCCTGTACAAGAGCGGCATCAACGGCAAGGGCCGGACCATCGTGGTCGTCGACGCGTTCGGATCGCCGACGATCGCCAATGACCTGCTGCAGTTCGACCAGTACCTGGGCCTGGGCACGCCGTCGCTGCGCATCGTCAAGGTCGGGAAGGTGCCGGGCTTCAACCCCGGCAACGGCGACATGGTCGGCTGGGCCGGCGAGACCTCGCTGGACGTGGAGTACGCGCACGCGGGCGCCCCGGCCGCGAAGCTCGTCCTGGTCGAGGTGGCCAAGGAGAACCTGCAGCAGCTCTCGCTCGGCGTCAGGTACGCGGTCCAGCACAAGCTCGGCGACGTGATCAGCCTGAGCTGGGGGGTGCCCGAGCAGTCGCTGGGGCGGGCCTTCATCAACACGTACGGCTCCATCTTCAGCCAGGCCGCGAAGAGCCACATCAGCGTCGTGGTCTCCTCCGGCGACAGCGGCGCGAGCGGTCAGGGCAGCAACGGCTATTACCGCCACCCGGTCGCCAGCTGGCCCGCCACCAGCCCGTACGTGACGGCGGTGGGCGGCACCAAGCTCAACCTGAACGCCAGCGGCGGCCGCAACGGCCACGACGCGGCCTGGAACGACACCTACAGCTCGGCGGTGAACAACTTCTTCTTCGGCGACGCGGGCCCGAACCCCCTCGCGACCGGGGGCGGGAAGTCCGCCTACTACGCCAGGCCCAGCTACCAGAAGGGCGTGCGCGGCGTCACCGGCGGCGTGCGCGGCATCCCGGACATCTCGATGAGCGCGTCGTGCAGCGTCGCGGTGAACGTCTTCGAGACCTATTCCGGCGGGCAGGGCGGCTGGACCGCGTCCTGCGGTACCAGCGAGTCGGCGCCGATGTTCGCGGCCATCGTCGCGCTCGCCGACCAGAAGGCCGGCCGCTCGCTCGGGCTGATCAACCCGGCGCTGTACGTCCTCGCCGCCCGGCACGCGGCGGGCATCGTCCCGGTGGCGTCCGGCAACAACACGGTCTCGTTCTCCGGCGTGACGGTGCACGGTTACTCGGTCAAGAAGGGCTACAACCTGGTCACCGGGCTCGGCAGCGTCAACGGGAAGCTCTTCGTCCCGGAACTGGCGCAGGCGGCCTAGCGCGGCCCTGGCGGTGACTGGTACGAATGCGGCCTTTGGTGTGGCACACTGCGACCATGCGTAGCCTGCACTGGCCGGGGTTGCGTCAGGCATCGGCCGTGGTGGCCGCGGCCGGATGCCTGACGCTGGCCGCCTGCGGGGGTGGCGGCAGCCCGGCGGCGAAGCCGGCCACCCCGAAACCGGCGTCGAGTACCGCGGCGGCCGAGCCAGCCAGCGGCGCCGCCGCCGTGGCCGCGATCACGGCCAACTGGAAGACCGTCTTCAACGGCAAGGCGCCGATCCCGCGCCGGCTCGCCCTCGTGCAGAACGGGTCGCAGCTGACCGCGTTCATCGAGGCCACCGCCAAGACCTCATTCGGGCAGGCCGCGATGGGGTCGACCGCGACGGTCAGCTCGGTGATCATCTCCTCGGCGCAGGCCACCGTGCACTGGAACCTGCTGCTGCTCGGCACGCCGTTGCTGAAGAACCAGGTGGGCAACGCGGTCTACCTGGACGGCGTCTGGAAGGTATCCATCGCGAGCTTCTGCGGGCTGGCCTACCTGGAGTACCCCAAGGGAAGCCCCCAGCTGCCCGCTGCCTGCCGGAACTGACGCAGTGGCCGACGTGCTCGCGCCCGCCGCGCTCACCGTGCGGCGCCGCCCGCTGGCCCTGGTCTGCCTGTGCACGATCTTGTTCCTGACCTTCCTCGACAACACGGTCGTCAGCGTCGCGCTGGCCAGCATTCAGTCGGACCTGCACGGCGGGGTCTCGGCGCTGCAGTGGGTGGTCGGGGCCTACGCCCTGACGTTCGCCAGCCTCATGCTGGCCTGCGGGATGCTGGGCGACAAGTTCGGCCGCAAGAAGATCATGCTGGCCGGAGCCGGCGTCTACTGCGCCGGCGCCGCGCTGGCCGCCCTCGCTCCCAGCATCGGGATACTGATCGCCGCCCGTTCGGTCATGGGGGTAGGGGCGGCGGCGAGCGAGCCCGGCACGCTGTCGATGATCCGCCACCTCTATCCCGATGAGCGCAGCCGCAACCGCGCGCTCGGGGTCTGGGCCGCGGTATCGGGGTTCTCGCTCGCGCTCGGCCCGGTCCTGGGCGGCGCGCTGGTCGGCGCGTGGAGCTGGCGCGGGATTTTCCTGTTCGACGTGACCTTCGGCCTGGCCGCGCTGGTCGTCGCGGCCCTGGTCCTGCCGGAGAGCGCCGACCCGGGAGCGGGCCGGGTCGACTTGCCGGGCACCGCTCTCGGCGGCGGTGCGCTGGCCGCCCTGATCTTCGCCATCATCAACGG
>DASYAD010000014.1:0-18476 GCA_036501515.1 Trebonia sp.
GGCAGCACCACCTAAGCGGGGCGTACCAGCACCCTTGGCTGGTGGTGAGCCTGATCGCTGGACTGGGGCCATGAGCACTGGGGGCACGGGCAGGGGTGGCACTGACGTCCTGACGCAAGACGACATCGGACTCTTCATCGAGTCCGGCTATGCGATGGTGCGCGGGGCGTTCGCCGCCCGTCAGGCGGCGGCCGCCCGGGCGTGCCTGTGGCAGCGCATGGAACAGAAGGCCGGCATCCGGGAGTCAGACCCGGCCACCTGGCCAGAGCGGTACGACATCGAAGAGCACCTCATCAGCCCGGCGGTCCTCGCGTGCTTCACCGACCGGATCGCCGCCGCGATCGGCCAGCTGGTCGGCCCTGACCGCTGGCGGGGCGAGCGGCGCTGGGGGCTGTGGCCGGTCAACTTCTCTTTCGGGCGGTCGCGGCCGTACGACTTCCCGGTGACCGGCTGGCACATCGACGGGAACTGGTTCCGGCATACCGTCGACAGCCCCAGGCAGGGGCTGCTTGTCGTCGGGCTGTTCAGCGACATCGAGCCGCGCGGCGGCGGCACGATTCTCGCCCTCGGATCGCACAAGCGGACCGCGCGGGTCCTGGCCGCCCATCCGGCTGGTATGGCGCACCGTGACCTGTTCAGCGCGGTGCTGAGCGAGCCGATCGGCGACTTTCACGAGGTGACCGGCTCGGCCGGCGACGTGCTGCTGGCCCATCCGTTCCTGTTCCACACCAAGGGCTTCAAGCACGTCGGCGGTCCCCGGATCATCAGTAACACCGAAGCCGGGCTGCGCGAGCCGATGGTGCTTGACCGTGGCCCAGGCGGCGCCTACTCGGTGCTGGAGGAATCGATCAGGACGGCGCTGCGCGAGGCGCCGGCGATTCCGCGCGGGGCGCGGAACTGCCGCTTCTGAGCCTGGGCTCATCCGCTATCTTTGAACCCGCCGGCGCTTCTTGCTGTGATCTAGAGCCGGGATACGCGGAGCAAGGCGGGCAAGTCGGTGCGGATGATCTTGTTCATCGCATTCACGGGGAGTGCCGCCGCGCGGCCCCAGACCTCGGGGACCTTGTAGCGGGCGAGGCGGGCCGCGCAGAAGGACGTGAGCGCGGCCGCGGTCAGCGCGTCGTCCCTGCCGGGGGCGGCGGAAACAACGAGAGCCGCGACCCGCTCACCAAGGCGCTCGTCGGGGACGCCGAAGACGGCGGCCGCCGCGACGCCGGGATGCTGGGTGAGGACGGCCTCGACCTCGGCGGGTGAGACGTTGGCGCCGCCGCGGACGATCATCAGCTTCTTGCGGTCGACCACCGTCAGCCAGCCGTCGGCGTCCAGCCGGCCGATATCGCCGGTGGCGACCGTGCCCGGGCCAGCCAGGTCAGCGGGCGCTGCCCGGTCAGACGGTGTCCCCCGGCCGACGGCCGGCGGCGCGTCAGCGGGCGGGGACTGGTCAGCGGGGCGGAGCACGTCGCCGTCCCAGTAGCCGAGGGGCGGCCGCCAGGCACCCGCCCAAGGGCCGGCCGTGGCCGTGGAAAGGCGCAGCTCGCCGGTGCTGCCGGGAGCTAGCCCGCGGCCGTCGCCGTCGTAAGCGGCGACGGTGAGGTGGGGCAGCACCTGGCCGCTGGCGCCCTCCCGGTGAGTGCCGTCCACCGGGTCGATGGCGACGACCGTCGGCGCTTCCGACAGGCCGTAAGTAGCGGTCACGGCGATGCCGTGGCGCCCGCGGAAGGCGTCGCGGATGTGGCCGGGGCAGTCGCCGCCGCCGGTCCATACCTCGGTGACCGAGTCCAGCGGCGGGCCCGCGTGCCCGGCCAGGTCGAGCAGCTGGGCCGGGGCCCCGTTCCAGGTGGTGACCTGGCCCCGCTGGATCCACTCGGCGACCCCATCAGGATCGCGGCGGACCATGACGACCGCGCACCCGCCTGCCTGCGCCGTCACCAGCACCGAGAGCACCTGCAAGTTGAGGATCGTGAACGGGAAGCAGTCGCCCTTGCGCAGGCCCGGCCCCCAGCCGCGGACGGCGACCAGCACCGACGCGGGCAGCACGAGGTTGTGCTGGCTGTGCACGATGGCTTTGGGCGCGCCCGTGGTGCCGCTGGAGAAGGCGATCGCGGCCGGGGCGTGCGGGGCGGCACGAATGGCGGGCGCCGCTGGCCTGGCCGCGGTCAGTTCCGCCCAGCGGCGTTGACCGACGACCGCGCCGCCCGCGGTCACCGCGGCGGCATCGAGCGCGCAGCGCGGGCCGGCCAGCACGACCTTGGGCTGGCAAAGGGCGGCCAGCGCCTGCTGCTCGGCCGGTGTGAGGGCTTCGCCGATGCCCGCCCAGATCGCGCCGATCCGCTGGGCGCCGAGGAAGGCCGCGACGATCGGCAGGTCGTTGGGCAGGCAGGCCGCCACCCGGTCGCCCGGGCGCACGCCGAGCTCCCACAGCGCCCCCGCCGCGGCGCCGGCCGCGGCGTCCAGTTCCGCGTAGCTCAGCGTGCCGCTCCGGGCGGTGACGGCGGGGGCGGCGGCCCGCCGGGCCAGCTGCGGCTCGAGCAGCCGGGCGATCGAGGGAACGGTCACCGCCGCTCCAGGCCCGCGGTCCCGGCGACTGGACCGGACATCACGGCAGGCATCACGCCGTTCGCTCCCGCCAGTTCCGGCGCAGCGCCTCCTTCACGACCTTGCCGACGTCGCTGACGGGCAGGGCGGCGCAGATCTCCACGTAGCGGGGCACCTTGTAGTTCGACATCCGCATCCGGGCCCAGGCGGTCACCCCGGCCGCCGACAAGACGGCGCCTGCCTGCGGGACGACGAACGCGGCGCCCACCTCGCCCATCCGCTCATCGGGCACGCCGATGACCGCGACCTGGGCGATGTCCTCGTTCCCGAGCAGCAGGTCCTCGATCTCGGCCGGGTAGGCGTTGAAACCGCCGACGACGAACATGTCCTTGATCCGTCCGGTCACCCGCAGGTAGCCGCGCTCGTCCATCAGCCCGATGTCGCCAGTGCGGAGCCAGCCGTCACCGTCGACCGCCGCGGCGGTGGCATCCGGGTCGTCGAGGTAGCCGGCCATGACGTTGTAGCCGCGGAAGGCGATCTCCCCCAGCTCGCCGCGGGGCAGCTCCGACCCGTCGGCCCCGGCGATCTTCAGCTCGGTGCCCGGCATCGCCCGGCCGCTGAAAGTGGCGATCGTGTCCGGGTCGTCGCCGGCACGGCAGATGGCGGCCGGGCCGTTGGTCTCGGTCAGGCCGTACCCGGTGAAGATCGTCTCGAAGACCTTCTCGTCGCGCAGCCGCCTGATCAGCTCGACCGGGATGTCGGCGCCGCCGGTCACGGTGGTGCGCAGGGTCGACAGGTCGTAGCGGTCGCGGTCGCCGAACAGCAGCAGCTCCTGCAGCAGCGTCGGCGGTCCCGGCAGGAAGGTGACCCGCTCGTCCGCGACGACCCGGGCCACGCTGCCCGCGTCGAACACCGGCATCGGGATGACAGTGGCGCCCCGCATGAGCGCCGCGATCCAGCCCGCCTTGAGCCCGAACGTGTGCGAGAACGGGCTGACGATGAGGTAGCGGTCCGCCGCGCGCAGACCGACGATGCCGGCCCAGTCGTCGAACAGCGTGGTCACCTGGGCGTGCTTGCTCAGCGCACCCTTGGGCCGCCCGGTGGTGCCCGACGTGAACAGGATGTCCGACGGGTCATCGCCTGCCACCGCGGCGATCCTGTCCCTGGCGGTGCCCTCGCTGACCTGGCCGGCGCGGGCCAGGTACTGGTCCCATGAGGTGCCCGTGTCATGCGGCCCGTCGAGCAGGACCACCGCGCGCAGCCCGGGCAGCGCCTGCCCGGTCTGCGTCAGCCAGTCGCGCAGCATCCCTTGATAGTCGTAGCCGAGGAACCCGTCGACGGTGAACAACGTGCGGGCACGGGCCTGGCCGAGCACGTGCGCGGCCTCACCGCCCTTGAACCGGGTGCTGAGCGGCACCAGCACACCGCCCGCGCCGAGGATACCGAGGGCCGCGATCATCCACCGGCCGCTGTTCGGCGCCCAGATCGCGGCCCGGTCCCCCGGCTCGATTCCCGCCGCCATGGCGGCCCGGGTCGACCGGACGATTTCCTGCCCAAGCTCGGCGTAGGTCATCCGCACGGCGCCGTCGACAATGGCCTCGGTGTCACCGAACCGCCGCGTCGCGCACAGGACGCGGGCGACGATGCCCGTGCCGTCCCCGGGAAGCACATCCATAGCGTCACGATAACGGCATCCTTATAAGGATTACTAGGCTCGCGACGATACCGCTGCGGACGGCTAGACTGCTGGACATGACCGCCCGTTACCAGCCGGGCGCGGCCCCGTGAGCGACACCCGCCGCGGCCGCGTCCCGCAGCACCGCATCGCCGAGACAGTCGCGGCCGAGCTGCGCGCCCGCATCCTCGCGGGCGACGGCGCCGGTGACGGCAGGGGCGACGGCGCGGGCGGCTACCGGCTGCCCACCCAGGACCAGCTGGTGACCGAGTTCGGCGTCAGCTACCCGTCGGTCAGGGAAGCCATCCGCATCCTCGAGACCGAGGGACTCGTCACCGTGCGCCGCGGCAACGTCGGCGGCGCCGAGGTCCACCGCCCCGATGAGTCGTCGGCCGCCTACCACCTCGGGCTCGCGCTGCAGGCCCGCCGGGTGACGCTGGGCGACCTCGCCGGCGGGCTGCAGCGGCTTGAGCCGATGTGCGCGGCCGAGTGCGCCCGGCGCGAAGACCGCGCTGAGGCGGTCGTACCCGCGCTCGAGGCCAGCATCGAGAAGTCGGCCGCGCTCACCGGCGACGGCGTGACGTTCACCGAGGTCGCCAGGGAGTTCCACGACCTGCTGGTGGCGTTCACCCCCAACGCGACGATCAGGCACGTGGTCGGCAGCCTGGTCACGCTGTGGTCGGCTCAGGAGGTGGCCTGGGCCGAGCTGATGACGGTCCGCGGCCAGTACCCGGCGCCCGACGTGGCGGCTGACGCCGTGCGCATCCACCAGCGCATCGCCGCGGCGATCGCGGCCGGGCACGACGACACCGCCGAGCGGCTGGCCCGGGCGCACCTCGCGGCGACGCAGTCGCTGATCCTCGACCGCTACGACGAGGGCATCGTCACGGTCTCGTCCGCCCAGGCCCGCCAGGCGATCCAGTCCGGCCGGGGCGGCCGCGCCTAGGCAGCGGCGCCTAGGCGGCCGCGCCTTGTACGGCAGCCGTGCGTTGCTGTCGCCTTGCGGCCGGCCGGCCGCTGCCGCCGGCTGCGACTTGTACTGCAGCGGCACCGTGCGGTGGCGTCGTTGCCTTGCGGTGGCGTCGTTGTCGCCCTGGCCCCGGTCGCTGCTGCCGGCCGCTCCGCGTCGGCCGCGACTTTCTATCAGTTAGGGCGGCCTCCCGCGACTTTCTATCAGTTCGTGTGTCGCATTTCCGGCATTTCGGGCGAGGAAATGACTCCAACCGATAGGAAGTGGGGGAAAGAGCTGCTAACCGACAGGAAGTCAGCGGTCCCGGCGTGGGCGCGGGGAGGAGCGGGGAGGAGCGGGGAAGATGAGCACGGAAAGGGAGGACGGAAAGTGGGGAGGGGGACAAGAGGGGGAAGGGGAAGAAGGGGAAGGAACGGCGACGAGCCGGGCATGTCGCCTCCTGTGCCGCGACCGCGGTTGTCGGAGCAGGCGGGCGCCGTCGCCGGAGCCAGGCGGGCGCTGTCGCCGGAGCCGGCGGGGGCGGTCAGGCGGGCTGCCACAGCTCGACCCGGTTGCCCTCGGGATCGGTGACCCAGCCGAACTGGCCGACGCCCTCCATGCCCTGGGTTTCCTCGGCCACGTCAGCGCCCTTAGCGCGCAACTGCGCGAGCATCGCGTCCAGGTCGCCGACCCGGAAGTTGAGCATGGTCTGCTGAGCGGGGGACCCGAAGTAGTCGGTGCCGGACTCGAACGCCGCGAACACCGTCGGCCCGGTTTCCTGCGCCCACAGGCCGTTCTCGTCGGCGTCAAGGCCCAGGCAGTCGCGGTACCACGCGGTCAGGGCGGCCGGGTCCGCGGCGCGGATGAAGTACCCGCCGATGCCAAGTACGTGTTCCATGCCGACATCTTGCCAGCGCGGTGCCAGACGGGTTGCCAGGGCACTGCCAGGCGGGTCGCCAAGGCACTGCCAGGCGGGTTGCCAGCACGCCATTGCCCCGCCGCCACCGTCTCGGCCGCGGGGACCGGACCGCCGGCGGCTGGCGCGCTGAGTGCCTAGCGGGCGGTCCAGCCGCCGTCGATGACGATGGTCTGCCCGGTGACGTAGCGGCCGGCGTCGCTGGCCAGCCACAGCACCGCGCCGCTGAAGTCGTCGACGGTGCCGTCGTAGGGCAGCGGCGTGTTGCGGTGCAGCCAGGCGGTGGTGCGCTCGTCGGTGTACATGGGCTCGGTCAGCTCGCTGCGGAAGAACCCCGGTGCGATCGTGTTCACCCGGATGCCGCTGGCGGCCCACTGCACGGCCAGCTCGGCGGTGAGGCCGGACAGGCCGAGCTTGCTCGCCGCGTAGCTGGCCTGCGGGATGCCAGGGATGCCGACGTGCCCGCTGACCGATGAGATGTTGACGACCGCGCCGCGGCCGGCCGCGGCCATGTGCGGGTAGACCGCTCGCGCCAGCACGAAGGGCGCGACCAGGTTCAGGTCGAGGGTGCGGCGGACGTCGGCCAGGTCCTCGGTTTCCGCCCGGCCGCGCGACAGGTAGCCGCCCGCGGCGTTCACCAGGATCTCGGGCGGGCCGAGCGCGTCGCGGACCTCGGCCGCGACTCCCGCCGCCGCGGCGGTGTCGGCCAGGTCGCAGGCGACGGGCGCGCCGCCGATCTCATCGGCCAGCTTGGCCAGCCGGTCGTGGCGGCGGGCGACCACGGCCACCCGGGCGCCCGCGTCGGCCAGCGCCCGCGCGATCCCCTCGCCGAGCCCGGACGACGCGCCGGTGACGATCGCGACCCGCCCGTCGAGCCGGAAGCGGTCCAGTGCGTTCATGCGGTGCCCCTTTTCCGGCCAGCAGAGCTTCCGGCTAGCCGAGCATCCGGGCAGCCGAGTCCGTCGCCTCGTTCCGCTCTAGATGAGCGAAGACTCACTTATCTTAAGGATCGGATGGCCCGCGCGCCACGCCGGGCACCCGCGAGGGGCGCGGGCGGACTGGCCGGCTTGACAGGACGGCACGCGCGCTGGACCATAAATAACTGATCATTCACTTTTTTAGATGGGGTGCGCGCGGTGATGCAATACCGGCTTATCGATGCTGACGAGCACTACTACGAGCCGGATGACTGCTTTTCCCGCCACATCGAGTCGCGCTACGCGGGCCAGACCATCCGGGTCGAACGCGGCGACGACGGTCTCGGCCGCATCTACCTGGGCGGCCGGCGCACGTTCATGAGCGTGATGCCGGGCGACTACGCCTCGGCCCCCGGCGCGCTGCAGGGGCTGTTCGTCGGGGGGGTGGCCGATGGTTTCACCCACCGCGAGGTGGTCACGTCGAAGGAGCACCCCGAGTTCGTCAGCAAGACGGCGCGCCTGGCGCTGATGGACGGCCAGGGGGTCGAGGCGGCCATCTTGCTGCCCACCCTCGGCGTCGCGGTCGAGTACGACATGCGCGGCGACACCGGCCTGCATTACGCCAGCCTGCGCGCGTTCAACCGCTGGCTTGAGGAGGACTGGGGCTACGGCGCCGACGGGCGGGTGTTCGCGGTGCCCATGCTGTCGCTGGTCGACCTTGGCGAGGCGATGAAGGAACTGCACCGGGTCATCGAGGCGGGCGCCCGCCTGGTGCACCTGGCCCCCGGCCCCGTCACCGGCGGCCCGGGGACGGGACGTTCCCCCGCCGACCCGTACTTCGACCCCTTCTGGGCCACGGCGGCCGAGGCCGGGATCCCGGTCGCGTTCCACGTGTCGAACAGCGGCTACAACCACTTCTACGGCCCGCTCTGGTCGGAGAACCCGGACAACCCGTCGCACACGCAGACGCCGCTGCAGTGGGCACTGTGCAACACCGAGCGGCCGCTGGTCGACACGATGATCGCGCTGACGCTGCACAATCTCTTCGGGCGCCATCCCGGCATCAAGATCGTCTCGATCGAGAACGGTTCCAGCTGGCTGAAGCCGCTGTTCAAGACCGTGGACAAGGCGGCGGCGCTCGGCCGCCGGGGCCCGTCGATCGGCGGGAAACTGCCCGACAAGCCGAGCGAGGCCCTCGCGGAGCACCTGTGGATCTGCCCGTTCCCCGAGGACGACGTGGACGAGCTGATCGACGCGCTGGGCCCGGACCACGTGCTGTTCGGCTCCGACTGGCCGCACCCGGAGGGCCTGCGCGAGCCGGAGGACTACGTCGTCCAGCTGGCCAGCCGGAACGCCGCGGTGACGCGCCAGGTGATGCGCGGCAACACCGCCCGGCTGCTCGGCATCCCCGACAGCGAGCCCGCGAACGAGCCGGTCAGCCAGCCCGTCCTCGCGGACTAGCGATCGCCGGGAAGAGGACGTCACCGTGGACGCGACCGTCGGGATTCCGCCGGCCGTCACCGAGGAGACCGCGGCGTTCTGGGCCGCGGCGGCCGAGGGGCGGCTGGTCGTCGAGCGGTGCGCCGCCTGCGGTGCCGCGATGTTCCCGCCGCGCGGGATGTGCCGGATGTGCCGCGGGCGGGAGATGCTCGCGGCGGAGGTCACCGGGCCGGGCCGGGTGTACAGCTACACGGTCAACTACCAGCGCTGGCTGCCCGGCCTTGAGGTGCCGTACGCGATCGTCCTGGTGGAGTTCGACGAGTTCCCCGGCGTGCGGGTGACCGGCCGCCTGCGCGGCTGCCCGCCAGAGGCGGCGGCGATCGGGATGACGGTGGAGGTGGGCTTCGAGCCCGGTCCCGGCGGGTTCGCGATCCCCAGCTTCACGGCGGCGGCCTAGTGGCGACCGAGCTGTTCGAGCGGCGGGCGGTGATCTCCGGCGTCGGCCAGTCGGCCATCGGCCGCCAGCTGGAGCGCTCCGGCTTCCAGCTCACCATCGACGCCATCCTCGCCGCCGTCGCCGACGCGGGCCTGACCGTGGACGACATCGACGGGCTGGCCATGTTTCCCGGCGGCGGCGCCGCGAACCTGCCCGGCTACGCCAACGGCAACATCTACGAGGTCCAGGACGCGCTGCGGATCACCCCGCGCTGGCGGCAGGGTTTCAACGAGGGCATGGTGCTGCCGTTCTTCGGTCCCGCCCTCGCGGTGGCGGCCGGGCAGGCCAGGCACGCCGTCATCTGGCGGACGGTGAAGGAGGGCAGCGCGGCCCGCGCGGCGGGCGGGCGGCCTGCCTACGGCTCGACCAAGCCGGCCGCCGAGGGGCCGCTCGCCTGGCTGCTGCCGGTCGGGATGCTGTCGCCGGCCTGCCAGGTCGCCCCCTATGCCGCCCGGTACATGCACGAGTTCGGCGTCACCCGCGAGCAGCTCGCCTGGATCCCGGTCACCCAGCGGGCGCACGCGGCGCTGAACCCGGACGCCGTCTACACCAAGCCGCTCACTGTCGAGGATTACCTGCAGGCGCGGATGATCTCCACGCCGATCTGCCTGTACGACTGCGACGTGCCATGCGACGGCGCCACCGCGATCGTCGTGTCAGCCGCTGAAACAGCCGCCGACCTGCGCTCCCCGGTCCGGATCGAGTCAATGGCGGGGCGGGCGGAAGGCCGGCCGTCCTGGGATCAGTGGGAAGACATGACCCGGGTAGGCTACGGCGCGGCCCAGGCGATGTGGGCGCGGACCACCCTGCGGCCCGATGACGTGGACGTGGCCCAGCTCTACGACGGGTTCCTGATCGAGTGCGTCTGGTGGCTCGAGGCCCTCGGCTTCTGCGGCCCGGGCGAGGCGGGCGCGTTCGTCGAGGGCGGCGAGCGGATCGGGCTGTCCGGCCAGCTGCCGCTCAACACCTGGGGCGGCCAGCTTTCCGGCGGGCGGCTGCACGCCGGGTTCGGCCACGCGGCCGAGGCGGTGCGGCAGCTGCGCGGCGAGGCGGGCGCCCGGCAGGTCGCCGGGGCCGAGGTCGCGGCGCTGGGGAATGTTGGCGGTTACGAGGCGGGCGCGGCTCTGCTGACCCGCTGGTAATAACGACTCAAGGAGGAGTAACGAATGGTGGCTTCACGTGCCGGCAGGCTCGAGGGCAAGGTCGCAATCGTCACGGGGGCGGGCTCCACGCCTGGCCCGGGAATCGGCACCGGCAAGGCGACCGCGGTGGTGATGGCCAGGGAAGGCGCGAGCGTGCTGCTCGTGGACCTGTTCCCGGAGCGCGCCGAAGAGACGCTGGCCATGATCGAGGCAGATGGCGGCAAGGCCAAGGTGCACGCGGCCGACGTGACGAAGGCGGAGGCGTGCGAGGCCATGGTCGCCGACGCGGTGGCCACCTTCGGGGGCCTTGACATCCTGGTCAACAACGTCGGCCGGGCCGCCGTCGGCAACGTTGTCACCACCACCGAGGAAGTCTGGGACCTGACGCTCGCGGTGAACCTGCGCAGTTGCTTCCTGGCGTCCAAGTACGCGGTGCCGGCGATCACGGCGCGCGGCGGCGGCGCGATCGTCAACATCGCCTCGGTCTCCGCGCTGCGCGGCGACAATACGGTCGCCTACTCGGCGGCCAAGGGCGGGATGCTCGCGATGACGGTCGACATGGCGTACTCGCACGGCCGCGAGGGCATCCGGGTCAACGCGATCGCGCCCGGTCACATCACCACCCCGATGGTCCGGTCGGTGCAGAGCCTCGGTCCGGCGCAGGAGGCGTTCAACCAGACGATGCGCAATGAGGCCGGCCTGCTCGGCACGCCCGGCGACGGCTGGGACGTGGGCTGGGCCGCCGCCTTCCTGGCCAGCGACGAGGCCCGGTGGATTACCGGCGCCACCCTGCCGGTCGAGTCCGGCGTGCTCAGCGTCACTCCGCTGATGCTGGCCGGCCGCCTGCGGGCGATCCCCGAGCCGGAGTGAGCTGGCCTTCGACCGCGATCGATGCTACGCTAATGAGTAAACATTTACTTGTCTAATGATCGGAGCAGGGTCATGACGCTAATGTCCTTCCTCCCTGGCGAGTGCGCGGACGAGACCCCCCGTGACCAGGAGTTCCTGTCCGCCACGCTGGAGAGCAGGCGCCGCTGCCCGGCACGGGGGGAATACCTCGAGCTATGCTTCACCACCGAGGAAGGCCCGTGGAGCTGGTGCTTCCCCGAGCCCGGCCGGCGCCCGCGGTGGCACCAGGGCGCGGTCGCGCTGACACTGGGCCCGTACGGCGTGCTCGCCCGCCGCGTCGAGGCCGACGGCCACTTCGGCGCCGCCCTCGAAGCCTCCGCGGCCCTGCCGATGATCCTGGCGGGCGCGGACGTGGTGGTCGCCCGCTACCTGGTCACGTCGGGCCGCTGAGCGAATAACACCTCCTCATTGCAGAGTGAACGGTCACTGATTTAGACTGCCGGGGAACGGCCTCAGGAGGCTAACCATGGACAGGGAAGCTCTCGAGCACAGCCTCGCGCGGCGGCTGCTTGACCACATCGAGAACAAGACGACGGACCTCGCCGACGCGGTGATGGAAGTGTCGACGGACGTGTACCTCGGCGCGCATCACGACCGCGAGGTCGAGGTGCTGTTCCGCGGCCGGCCGCTGCTGCTGGCGCTGTCCGGCGCGCTGCCCGGGCCGGAGACGTACCGGACGGTCGACATCCTGGGCACGCCCGTCCTGCTGGTCAGGGACGAGACCGGACGAGTACGGTCGTTCGCCAACGCCTGCCGCCACCGGGGCGTGCGGGTGGCCGACGGCGGTGGCGCGGCCAAGCGGTTCACCTGCCCCTTCCACGCCTGGACCTACAACCTCGACGGCAGCCTGTTCCGGGTGCCGACCCCGGAGGGGTTCGAGGGCATGTGCATCGCCGACAAGGGACTCATCGAGCTGCCGGCAGCCGAGGGCTACGGGCTGATCGTCGGGCGGCTGCAGCCGGGGCCTGGCATCGATATCGACGGCTACCTCGGGGTCGGCATGACCGACGAGCTGGCCATGCTCGACTTCGCGGACTGGGCTCCGTACAGCGAGCCGCACGTGCACAAGGTGGCGGCGAACTGGAAGGTCACCCTGGACACCTTCCGGGAGAACTACCACTTCAACTTCCTGCACCGCAAGACGCTGGCGAAGTACGCCTACGGCGGCGTGCTCACCTTCGACGCCTTCGGGCCGCACTTGCGCAACGCCTCCGCGCTGCGCTCCATCGACGCGCTGCGCGGAGTGCCCGAGGCGGACTGGGCCGACACCGCCCAGCACTTCAGCTACCAGTACCAGCTGTTCCCGAACACCACGCTGACGTTCGACGCCCGGCACATCGAGCTGTGGCAGATCCTGCCGACGGCCCCCGATCGGTCCGAGGTCATCCACACCGCCTACCTGAAGCCCGGGCTGAGCGAGGAGGAGCGGGCCAAGGTCGTGGACATGGCGCCGTGGATCTGCGAGACGGTGGTAGACGGCGAGGACTTCTGGGTCGCCGCCCGTACGGAGCCCGGCGTCCGGATCGGACTGCTCGACACCGTCGTGTTCGGCCGCAACGAGCCGGCACCGCAGCACCTGCACCGCGGGTTCGCCGCCGCCCTCGCGGAAGACAGCGCGCCCGCGGAAGACAGTGCCCTCGCCGAGGACACCGCCACCGCGGAGAACACCGCCCCTGCCGAAGACACCGCCCTCGCCGAAAGTGAGTAACGGATTCATGGACCTGCTGCTGCGGAACGCCGAGCTGATCGACGGAAGCGGCGCGCCGCGCCGCGCCGCGGACGTAGCGGTGACCGGCGACCGCATCACCGCGGTGGCGCCGCCCGGCTCACTCTCGCCGTCACCGGAAACCCGGGTCGTCGACTTGGACGGGCTGGTGCTCGCGCCCGGCTTCATCGACATCCACACCCACTACGACGCGCAGATCCTCTGGGACGCCGACCTCACCCCGTCCTCCTGGCACGGCGTGACGAGCGTGGTCATGGGCAACTGCGGCTTCGGCATCGCGCCCACGCTGCCCGAGCACCGGGACATCATCGTCCGGACGCTGGAAAACGTCGAGGGCATGTCGCAGGAAGCGCTCAACGCCGGCATCGACTGGTGCTTCCAGACGTTCCCCGAGTACCTGGCCGCCCTCGACCAGCGCGGCAAGCGGCTCAACGTCGCCGCCTTCCTCGGCCACACGCCGCTGCGGCTCTACGTGCTCGGCGGCGAGGAACGGCCCGCGACGGCGGACGAGGTCGCCGCCATGCAAGGGTTGCTCCGCGAGGCGCTCGACGCGGGCGCGGTCGGGTTCTCCACCTCCCGCCAGCCCGCCCACCAGGGCGCCTACGGCCGGCCTGTCCCCAGCCGGTTCGCCGAGGTCGACGAAGTCGAGTCGATGGCGGCGGTGCTCGGCGAGGCTGGCAAGGGCATCATGGCGATCTCGATCGGGCCGGGGCTGTTCATCAACGAGTTCTCGGCGATGGCGGTCAGGCACAACATCCCGGTCACCTGGACCGCCCTGGTCACCAGGACCGACAAGCCCGGCGCGGCGATGCGCACCGTCGAGCGGGCCGGCGCGCTGCCCGGCGAGGTATACCCCCAGATCGCCTGCCGGCCGATCGTCATGCAGATCACGATGCTGGACCCGATGCCGCTGTCCCAGATCGACGAGTGGAAGGAAGTGCTCGCGGTGCCGCACGGGGAGCGGCCCGCGCTGTACGCCGACCAGTCGTGGCGGGACCGGGCCCGGCCCGCCACCCTCTCCGCCTGGGAGGAAAAGGGCCGCTGGCCGAAGGTCTCCGTTCAGGAGACCAGGGCGCACGCCGACGCAATCGGGATACCGCTCGACCAGCTGGCGGCGCAGCGCGGCACCACGCCGTTCGACCTGATGCTCGACCTGGCCCTCACCGACGACATGTCCACCCGGTTCCAGGTCGTGCTGGAAAACGACGCGGACGACGAGACCGGCGCGCTGCTGGCCGACAAGCGCACGATCCTCGGCCTGTCCGACGCCGGCGCGCACGCCAGCCAGCTGTGCGACGCCTGCTACTCGACCGACCTGCTCGGCCACTGGGTGCGCGACCGCAAGGCGATCACCCTGGAAGAGGGCGTCTGGCGGCTGAGCGGGCATCCGGCCACCGCCTTCCGCATCGCCGAACGCGGCCTCGTGCGCGCGGGGTACTACGCCGACCTGGTCGCGTTCGACCCCGCCACGATCGGGGCGGGCGACGTCGAGCGGGTCTACGACCAGCCCGGCGGCGCTGACCGGCTGATCTCCCGTAGCAGCGGCGTCGAGCACGTGTGGGTCAACGGAACGGCGACGCGCGCCGACGGCCAGGACCTGCCCGGGGTGACGGCCGGCCGGCTGCTGCGGAGCTAGCTGACGGACCAGGGGAAGCCGCCCCCGTTCGGGATGAGAGACCTGGATTTTCCCGAACGGGAGCTGGCTGCGCGAGGAGGCGCCATGACAGATTCCGGCTACGACAGGACGCGGCCGCAGGTGCACCTGCGGATCGGCGGAGAACGGCTCGCGGCCGGCTCCGGCGGCACCGCCATCATCACCGGGAACGGCCCGCTGACGTCGCTGACGATGAAGCTGCCGCCCGCGCTCGCGGCCGGGAACACCGTGGTGGTCAAGCCGCCGGAGTTCACCCCGTTCACGGCCGGGCTGTTCGCCGACGTCGTCGAGCGGGCCGGCTTCCTGGTTCAGGACCCCGTTTACGCCGAGGCGGTGGACCGGGCCGCCGACATCGTCAAGGGCATCAGGGTCGGCGACCCGTGGGACACCGAGACCGACATCGGGCCGGCGGTCAACGCCGCCGCCGCCGACCGCATCCTCGGCATGATCGACCGGGCCCACCGGGTCGCCGAGCGCCTGGTGGCCGGCGACACGATGATCAACGGCGCGCCGAACATGATGGTCAACCGGCCGAAGGGCGGCTTCGGCCTGAGCTGGTTCGGCAAGGAGGGCGGCCCCGAAGGGCTGGCCGAGTTCCAGCGGATCAAGACCGTCGCGATGCTCTGACGGCGGTCAGCACGGTTTCTCAGCAGCGAGAAGAAGGAATACGCGATGACGGAAACGACCATTACCCCGACCCGGCTCGGCTACGAGCTGGTCGACGCGGACAACCACTACTACGAGCCGTACGACTGCTTCACCCGGTACATCGACCCGGCCTTCGCCGACCGCTCGATCAACGTCAAGGTGGACGCCAAGGGCCGCGGCAAACTGTACTTCGGCGACCGGCAGTTCCGCTACATGCGGGTCATCCAGACCGACTACATCGGGGCGCCGGGCTCGCTGCGCGAGATGCTCGACGACATGGAGAACACCGACGGCTTCGTCCACAAGGACGTCATCCGCGGCTGGGACTTCCCCGACATGATGCAGCGCGACCCGCGCATCGTGAAGATGAACGCCCAGGGCGTCCGCGGCGGGCTCATGCTCGGCACGATGATGCTGCAGGCCGAGAACGAGATGCACGACGACATCCCCGCGCTGTACGCCAACATCCGCTCGTACAACCGCTGGCTCGACGACGAGTGGGGCTACAACCGCGACGGGCGCATCGTGACCGCGCCGATGATCTCGCTGCTCGACCCGGAACTGGCGATCGCCGAGGTGGATCGCGTGCTGGGGCTCGGCGCGCGCGCGGTCGTGATGAAGCCAGGGCCGCTGTGGGGCCACTCCCCCGTCGAGCCGATCTACGACGGCTTCTGGGCGCGGCTGCAGGAGGCGGGCGCCAAGCTGGTCTTCCACAGCACCGACCCGCGCTACCTGGCGATGCTCGGCGTGCAGTTCGGCGAGTCGGCCACCCCCGCGATGCAGGGGCAGACCCCGTTCCAGTGGTACCTGACCGCGGGCAAGCCGATCGCCGACACGCTCGCCAACTACACCCTCAACAACCTTTTCGGCCGCTTCCCCGGCCTGCAGGTCGTCGCGCTCGAGTGCGGCATCGGCTGGGTGGTGCCGCTGCTGCACGACATGGACCACGCCGCGCACATGGGCCGCAAGGGTTACTGGCCAGGCGGCGAGGTCGAGGGTCACCCCAGCAAGGTGCTGATGGAGCACCTGCACATCTCCCCCTTCTACGAGGAGGACATCGTCGGCCTGGTCAACGCCATCGGCCCGGAGCGGGTGATGTTCGGCTCCGACTACCCGCACCCGGAGGGGGTGGCCGAGCCGGTCGACTACGCCAAGCGGCTCGAAGGCCTCAGCGACGACCAGATCCGGATGATCATGCGTGACAACGCCGCGAAGCTGTACGGCATCGAAGTGTAGGGATGGGCCGGCGACGGCGGGCTGACCGCGGGGTTCCCGCGGGGCGCGCTGGCCGGGCAGCGCGCCAGCGTGACCGCCATCGACGAAAGGCAGCATCGTGAATCGTCCACTGCTCGACGTGAACCTGTTCACCCCGGAGGTGATCCAGGATCCGTACCCCCGGTACGAAGAGGTCCGCGCGCTGGGGAACGTGGTGTGGAACGGGCTCCTGAACGCCTGGATGGTGGTCGGCTTCGAGGAGGCCGCGGCCGTGCTCGGCGACGAGGGCGACCAGTTCGTGATGATGAACGGGGACCCGGAGGTGATCATGTGGTTCGACGCGCCCAACATGATCACCGTCGACGGCGACTACCACCGCCGGCTCCGGAGCGCGGTCGCCGCGCTGTTCACCGCCCGGGCGGTCGCACACTGGGAGAAGCGGGTGACCGAGGTGGTCGACGAACTGCTGGCGCCGCTGGTAGCCGGGTCGGGGTCGTTCGACCTGATCGGCGAGTTCACCATGCTGCCGACCATCATCGTGGCCGAGATGCTCGGGGTCCCGCGGGAGCGCCACGACGACTTCCGCCGCTGGTCCCACGAGATCTCCTCTGGCCTGGCCTACGGCGCCGAGGAGCCCGGCCGGCGCGAGCGGATGCGGGTGGCCGCCCGCGAGGTGAACGACTACCTGCGCGATGAGATCGAGCGACACCGCCGAGAGCGCCCCGGCGACCTGATCACGAGCATGCTGGACCTCACCGGAGACAACCGGATGACCGATGAGGAGATCCGGTCCACCGCCGTGCTGTTCCTGCTCGCGGGCTACGACACCACCGCCAAGACCATGTCGAATTGCCTGATCGCGCTGGACGCCAACCCGGCCCAGCGCGAGCTTGTCGCCCGCGACCTGTCGCTGGTGCCGGCCGCGATCGAAGAGGCGATGCGCTGGCACGGCTCCGTTCAGTCGCTGCCGCGGGCAGCCACCGCCGGCACCGTGCTCGGCGGCATCGAGATCGCGGCCGGCGAGGCCGTCTACGTGTTCGCCGCCGCCGGGAACCGGGACCCGGGCCGGTGGGCGGACCCGCAGTCGTTCGACGTGACCAGGCAGCGCAAGACGCACCTGGCGTTCGGCCGCGGCCCGCACCTGTGCCTCGGCGCGGCGCTCGCCAGGATCGAGGTCAAGGTGGCGATCAGCCGCCTGCTGCAGGCGGCACCGAGGTACGAACTGCAGGACGTCGACTACGGCCCCTCGTTCTTCGTCCGCGGCCCGGAAAGTGGTCTTGTCACGCTGGGGGTCTAGGCATGGCTCAGATACTGCGGTTCGACGCGGAGGTCGCTGTCGTCACCGGAGCCGGACGGGGCATGGGCCGTGCGCACGCACTCGAACTTGCCAGGCGCGGCGCCAAGGTCGTCGTCAACGACATCAGCGGCGCCAGGGAACTCGCCGAGGAGATCGCGGCCGAGGGCGGTGAAGCGGTAGCCGATACCCACTCGGTGGCGACCGAGGAAGGCGGCCAGGCGATCATCGACCTGGCCCTTTCCACCTGGGGACGGCTTGACTCGGTGGTCACTAACGCGACGATCTACCTGACCAGGCCGTTCGACGAGATGACCCTGGCCGACTTCGACGCTGTCCTCGACGTCAAGCTGCGCGCGGCGTTCTTCCTGTTTCACCCGGCCTACCTGCACATGAAGCGAGCGGGCGGCGGCCGTCTGGTGGGAGTGACCTCGGGCGCGGGGCTCCAGGGGCTGGCGACCCAGGCGAATTACGCCGCCGCCAACAGCGGCCTGATCGGACTGTTCAGGACCATCGCGCTGGAAGGTGAGCAGTACGGCATCAAGGCGAACCTGCTCAACCCGGGTGCGCTCATCGCCGGGGAGTCCTCGCCGTTCATGGACCAGATCCCGGGTGTCGACGGCGACGACATCCGGGCCAACTTCCTCCCTGAGCGGGTGAGCCCCATGGTGGCGGTGCTCGCCCACCGCAGCTGCCCGTGCAGCGGGCAGATCCTCGGGGCCTGGGGCGGGCGGTTCGCCCGCTCCACCATCACCACCGCTCAAGGCTGGGTAGCCAAGACTCCCCCGACCGCCGAGGACGTCATCGACCACTGGGACCAGATCGTCAGCCAGGACGAGGCCGTGGACTACCCCAACAACGTCATGATCTTCGCCTACGAGAACATGCGGCTGCTCTACGGACGCCGAGGCTGACCGCGGTTAGCCGCGCCGGTGGTCCGATGAGCGAAACCGTCACCAG
>DASYAD010000015.1:0-12576 GCA_036501515.1 Trebonia sp.
TGCGTTCGGTCCCAGCTGCCCAGCCTCAGCTACAGAGCGTATCTATACGATCACATGCTGACGTAGTGCCGGCTTCTACTCCGATAACGGCCTCCGTGGTCCCCGCCGTTCACGATTTTCAGGAATCACCGGGAGTAGCGATTGGCTCCGGGCGCCGCGCTATTGTCCTCGCTGTCTGCTGTTCGGCCCTTTTCATGGTCGGTCTCGATAACACGATCGTTAACGTCGGGCTGCCCGAGATCGGCGCGTCACTGCACACGAACGTGGCCGGCCTGCAGTGGACGGTCGCCGGCTACACGATCGTGCTGGCCAGCCTGCTGCTGTTCTCCGGCGCGCTCGCCGACCGGATCGGACGGCGGACCGTCTTCCAAGTCGGCCTGAGCCTGTTCACCCTCGGGTCGTGGCTGTGCTCCCTAGCGCCGAGCCTCAGCTGGCTCATCGCGTTCCGGGTGCTGCAAGGGGTGGGCGGTAGCATGCTCAACCCGGCGGCCCTCGGCATCATCACCAACGTGTTCAGCGCGCCCAGGGACCGGGCGAAGGCGATTGGCGTCTGGGACGGCGTGTCGGGGCTGTCCATGGCCTTGGGGCCGGTCGCCGGCGGGATCCTCGTCGGCTCCGTCGGCTGGCGGGGCATCTTCTGGGCGAACATACCCGTCGGCCTGGCCGCGATCTCGCTCACCGCGCTGCTGGTGCCCGACTCCAAGGCCGACAAGGCGCGCCGGGCCGACCCGCTCGGGCAGGTGCTGGTGATCGTCATGCTCTCCTCGCTGGCCTACGCGATCATCCAGGGCCCGTCGGCGGGCTGGTCCTCGCCCGGCATCATCGGTTTCTTCCTGCTCTCGGTGACCGCGCTGGCGCTGTTGCTGCGCTACGAGCCGCGCAGGGCCGAGCCGCTGATCGACTTCAGGTTCTTCAAGTCGGTTCCGTTCAGCGCCGCCAACGCCACCGCCGTCTGCGCGATCGCCGCGAGCGCCGGCTTCTTGTTCCTGACCACGCTCTACCTGCAGGACGTGCGCGGCTTCAGCGCGCTGCGGGCCGGGCTGACGCTGCTGCCGATGCCGGTGATGATGGCGGTCTCCTCGCCGATCTCCGGGCGTATCCTCGCCCGCGGCGGCCCGCGCCTGCCGTTCGTGATCGCCGGCGCGGCGCTCACCTTGTCGACGGCGGCCCTGTCGCAGCTCAGCGAGACGACCGGCCCGTTGTTCCTCATCGCGACCTACGGCCTGTTCGGCATCGGGGCCGGCATGGTGAACGTGCCCATCTCCAACGGCGTGATGGCGGGCGTGCCGCGCTCGCAGGCGGGCGTCGCCTCGGGGATGAACTCCTCGAGCCGCCAGCTCGGCCAGTCCCTCGGCGTCGCGATCGTCGGCTCGGTGCTGGCCGCCAGCCTGCACGGCTCGCTCAGGGGCGGCTTCCTGACCGCCGCCCACGCGGGCTGGTGGATCATGGCCGGCTGCGGCTACGCGGTGCTGGTCCTCGGGGTCATCTCCACCACGCAGTGGGCCAGGACAACCGCCGCCAAAGCCGGCAACACGTGATAACAGCAACAAGCGCGCCAGCGCCAGCACTCTCAGGCCGCGCGCCGCTCCGCGTCTGATAACAGCAAGAACTAGCCGCGCCTCAATCATTGGGTGTGATTTCCGCTCGTATGTGGTCGGAACAACACCCAATCATCCGGCGCCCCGCCCCACGCTGCGATAGCAGCAAGAAATAGCGGTCCTGTCGTCATTGGGTGTCCTTACCGGCGCTATGCGGCCACACGGACCCCCAATCATGCGGGTACGCCTTTCCTGGGATAACAGCAAGAAGCGCGTCAGCGCGTTCGCCCGGGGTCGCGCCGGGCCGGGTGATAACAGCAACAGGCGCGCCAGCGCGCTCGCGGCCCGTCGAAAGATAACAGCAAGAAGCAAGGAGCGGCCGAGTCAGAACGGGAGCGGCTGACTCCGCCTCGCCTCGTTTCCCGCGTCGGCCGCGGGGGCTCCGCTGTCAGCCGCACCCGTTCGGGATAACAGGGGAGGTCAGCCGCAGCCGCATGCGTTCGGGATAACAGGGGAGGTCAGCCGCAGCCGCACGCGCCACCGCAGCAGCCGCCGCCGCCGGCCGGGGCGGAGGCGCCGCCGGACGAGAGTCCGCCGATGCCCACGGTGTTCAGCAGCTTGACGGTGTCGTCGTGGCCCTGCGGGCAGCTGGCCGGGTCGCCGGAGGCGCTCATCGGCCGGGTCAGCAGGAACGTGTCGCCGCAGGCGCGGCAGCGGTACTCGTAACGTGGCACGTGCTAACTTTACCGCGCCCGCCGCCGTCTGCCAGCCCCGTCGCGGTCCTTAGCCCGGGCATCAATAGGCCAGGGCATGAATCGGCCGGATCGTCACTCGGCCAGGGCGTCACTCCGCCGGGGCGTCGTGTCACTCGGCCGGGGCGGCCTCGACCGGCTCCGACGGTTCCAGGCTCGCCGCGGCCTTGCCGCCGCGCAGCCACGAGACGGCCGCGCCGCACAGCGCCATCAGCGCGGCGGCGGTGAAGACGATGGCGAGGGCGTGGTGGAACGGTCCGGAGATCAGCGTCGGGAAGAACTGCCTGCCGGTCAGCGTGGCGACGTTGGCGGCCGGGAGCTTCTGCAGCAGCCCGGTCGGCGCCAGGAGGTTCTGCACGGGGTTGTAGCCGAGCATGGCGGCGAAGACGGTGGACACCGGGGGCAGGTGGGCGACCGAGGCCGCCTGCGCCAGCGGGACGCCCTGCGCGGTCAGGCCGCGGGTGAGGGCCGGGGGCAGGGTGTTGGCCAGGCCGGCGATCAGCAGCGAGAAGAAGATGCCGATCGACAGTGACATGCCGGAGTTCTGGAAGGTCGAGCGCATGCCGGACGCCGCGCCGCGGTTGTAGGCGGGGACCGACGACATGATGGCGGCCGTGTTGGGCGCGGCGAACAAGCCGTTGCCGACCCCGTTGCCGAAGATCAGCAGCGCGAACGCCCAGTAGGCGAAGTCGATCGGTAGCAGCAGGAGGCCGACGAAACAGCCGCCCGCGACTAGCAGCCCGGCGGTGGCGAACGGCCGGGCGCCGAAGCGGTCAGACAGCGTGCCGGAGATCGGGCCCGCCAGCAGGAACCCGGCGGTGAGCGGCAGCATGTAGATGCCGGCCCACAGCGGCGTGACGGTGAAGTCGTAGCCGTGCAGCGGCAGCCAGATCCCGGCCAGCCAGATGACCAGCATGAACTGCAGGCCGCCGCGGGCGATGGCGCCGAGCAGGGCGGCGATGTTCCCGGTCGCGAACGCGCGGATGCGGAACAGCGCCAGCCGGAACATCGGGTCCTTCACCCGGGTCTCGATGAAGCAGAACAGCGCGAGCAGCACCGCGCCCAGGATGAGGCCCCCGAAGACCATCGGGTTGCCCCAGCCGGTCGGTTCTGAGCGGTACGGGCGGATCCCGAAGGTGATCGCGACCAGCACGACGCCGGCGCCGGCCGCGAACGTGAGGTTGCCCAGCCAGTCGATGCGGGCTTTGCGGGTGCTGGCGATCTCCTTGAGTGACTTGTAGGCCCAGATGGTGCCGAACACGCCGAACGGCAGGTTGATCCAGAACACCGCCCGCCAGTCCCAGGCGGCTAGCAGGCCGCCGAGCAGCAGGCCGATGAACTGGCCGGAGATGCCCGCGATCTGGTTGATGCCGAGGGCCATGCCGCGCTTGCCCTCGGGGAACGCGTCGGTGAGGATCGCGGCCGAGTTGGCCATCAGCATCGAGCCGCCGAACGCCTGGACGAACCGCCAGCCGATGAGCCACATGGCGCCGTGCGTGCCGTGGAACGGGTCGAAAGACAGTCCGACCGAGGCGAGGGTGAAGACGACGAACCCGAGGTTGTAGATCTTCACCCGGCCGAAGATGTCGCCCAGCCTGCCCAGGGTGACGACCAGGACCGACTGCACGAGCAGGTAGCCCATGATCATCCACAGCAGGTAGGTCACGTTGCCCGCGGCCAGCGGGTTGAGGTTGATCCCGCGGAAGATGGCGGGAAGCGCGATGATCACGATGGAGCCGTCGATCGTCGCCATCAGCATCGCGAGCGTGGTGTTGGACAGCGCTACCCATTGGTAGGCACGCCCACGGCCGGGAGCGTCGCCGCTCCGCCCGCCGTCCCTGCCTCGCCTGCCGGCCCAGTACCCGCGTGTCGTCGTAGCCACGTCTCAACACCCTAGCCGGTAGTTGCCTAACGGCAAATATTACGTAGGCTAACGATCGTGGCGGCGCAGGCCCAGCTGGCCTTACGCTCGCGGCGACGGCAGGAACACGGACTTCGAGGTCAGGTAGGCGTCCATCCCCTCGGGGCCGTAGGCACTGCCCGCGCCGCCTGAACCGCGGCCGCCCCATGGCGACCCGATGTCCGGCTCGTAGAGGTTGATGCCGAAGGTGCCGACCCGCGTCCGCCGCGCGATGTCGAGGCCGCGCTGCGGGTCGCCGGTCCACACGGTGCCGGCCAGCCCGAAACCGTCGTTGGCGAAACTGACGGCCTCCGCCTCGTCCCGGTAGCCGATGACGGTGGCGACCGGGCCGCAGATCTCCTCCCGGGCGATCGGCATCTGCGGGGTCACGCCGCTGAGCACGGTCGGTTCGTAGAAGTAGCCGCGCACCGGGTCGGCGGGCCGCCGTCCGCCTGACACCACCCGGGCGCCGGCGTCGATCCCCGAGCGGACCCGGGCCTCGACGTCGGTGCGCCGCCGCGACGACGCCAGCGGTCCCATGGTCGTGGCCTCGCTCAGCGGGTCGCCGACCCGCATGTGCCCGGCCTGTTCGGTCAGCGCGTCGACCAGGTCGGCGTAGCGCTGCTCGGGAACGAGCACCCGGGACATCGCGAAGCAGGTCTGCCCGGCGTTGCCGAAGATGAGACTGCCAAGCGCGTCGGCCGTCATGGGCAGGTCGGCGTCGTCGAGGATGATCGCGGCGGACTGGCCGCCGAGTTCGAGGTGCGCGGGCTTCAGCTCCGCGCCGCAGATGGAGGCGATCCAGCGGCCCTGCTTGGCCGGGCCTGCGAACGACACGGTGTCCACCCCGGGGTGACGTGCGAGCGCCCCGGCCGTCTGGTGCGTCCCGGTGACCAGGTTGAACACACCGGGCGGGAAATCGGCGGCCTCGAACGCCTCGGCCAGGATGTAGGCGGACAGCGAGGTGGCGGCGGCGGGCTTGAGCACGATGGTGCAGCCGGCTGCGAGGGCCGGTGCGAGCTGGCTGAAGGCCAGCATGATCGGGTAGTTCCAGCTGGTGATGATCGCGGCGACGCCGGCCGGCTCCCGGCGCACGACGGTGCGGCCGGTGAACGAGACCGCGGTGCGGGTCTCTTCGGTGTCCAGGGCGCGCGCCAGGTTCGCGTAGTAGCGCAGGATGGCGCAGGGCGCGGCGGCGTTGTGCTGCCGCGACGAGGCGATGGGCATCCCCATCTCGGCCGTCACCAGCCGCGCGGCTTCCTCCGTGCGCGCCTCGAGCGCGGCCGCCAGCCGGTCGAGCGCGTCGGCCCGGTCGGCCGGGGAACGGGTCGCCCAGGTGCCGTCGTCGAACGCGCGGCGGGCGGACCTGACGGCACGGTCGACGTCGGTCGCGATCGCGGAAGGAACGGCGCCGACGACCTCTTCAGTTGCCGGGTTGATAATGGTTATAACTTCAGTTGATGCGGCGCTTACTAGGCGGCCGCCCGCGTAGATATCTCTGTACTCAAGCAACGCACGGCCCCTTCCACCGATGAAAGTGCCTGATTATTTGCGCGGCTGATGATGGTCTGTCAAGCCCCCTCGCATAACGCCTGGCCTGCGGCGGTGTGCGGCTTTGATTCCGGGCACCGTTGTCAGCCACTCAGCCGGAGCGCGGCCCGCTGTGCGCTGGCACAGTGCGAGCGGCCGGTGTCCGGCTAAATCCTTGTGAGGTATTTTCACGGGCTGTCTGCCATGATACAGATCCTTTTGTGGGCTTCCACAAAAGACTTGGACAGATCAAGGTCGTATAGTTCAGTGATCATGCCGGACATCGTCACGCCGGCCGCTAGCCGGCTCAGCGCAGTGCCAACCAGCACGGGGCCGACTCCCCGGGAGAGCCCGCGGGACGTCGACCGGGAGAACTCTGTCCTGCGGGAGCTGGTGACGGTCTACCGTCACCTGTCAGGTCTTGCCATGCAGGACGCCGATCTCGCCGGGGTGGTGCAGCTCATCTCGGAGCGCGCGCAGGCCACGGTGGCCGTGGTCAGCCAGCTGATGGACGTGCAGACCGCCGCCTCGCCAGGGCTGCCGCCCGAAAAAGCGGCCGCGCTGGTGCGCGACCACGTGGTGCACCCCCGGCTCGGGCAGGTGCTGCGCGCCTCCCGGCTCAGCCAGCGCGCGCTGCGGCTGCCCAACGTGGGGGGCGTGCCCGCCATCATCGTCGCGCCGATCCTGGTCGGCGACGAGGTGCCGTCGTACCTGATCACGCTCGACCCCGCCGAGGAGTCGTTCGGTGAGGACATGTCGCTGCTCGTCACCGAGCACGCGGCGACCATCTGCGGTGTCATACTTGGCCGCGAGCGCGTGGTCGCCGCGGCCGCCCGCCGGGTCCGCGACGACCTGGTGGAAGGGCTGCTGCTCGGCCGCGGCCGGGACGCGGCCGACGCCGCCCGCTGGGCCGGGCACCTGGGCTACGACCCGGCTCGCGCGCACAACGTCATGGCGATCGCGTTCGAGCTGCCGCCGGCCAGGGCCGCCGACGCCGAGCCGCTGCGGCAGCGCATGAGGGAGTCCATCGAGCACTTCATGACGACCAGGGCGCCGGAGGCCATCGTGTCCGCCAGGGAGTCGGAAGTCGTCGTGGTGGCCGCCGCGTCACCCGACCCGCGCAAGCTCGGCCAGGCCTGCCTCGCCCGGCTGGCGGAGCTGTTCCCTGGAGCGAAGGTGGTTATCGGGATCGGCGGCGCCTGCAAGGCGCCGGATGAGATCGCCCGCTCCTACGACCAGGCGCACCGGACGACGCAGACACTGTGGCGGCTGGGCAGGACCGGCGCGGTCTCGGCGTTCGAGGACCTCGGCATCCACCGTCTGCTGCTCCAGGTACCGGACCTGGGTGAGCTGCGGTCCTTCGCGTCCGAGGTGCTGGGTAAGCTCTCCGAGCACGAACACGAGCACAAGTCGGAGTACCTGTCGACCCTCGCCTGTTACTTCCGGGAGAACAACAGCCCGCAGCGCGCCTCGCGGCTCCTGCACGTCCACCCGAACACGGTGGCGTACAGGATCAAGCGGATCGAGGAGATCACCGGGCTGCGGCTGGACAATTACCGAGACCGGCTGATCGCCCAGGTAGCGCTCGAGATCCTCGACGCGCTACCGGAAGCACAGTCGTAGCAAGGCAGGGGAGAGCTGGCGTGAGCGAGCTTGCGAGCGAATCAGTAAGCACTGCGCGCCCGCGAATGCGGCCGACGAGCGCCAGCGAGGAGGTCTCGTGAGCGAGCTTGCGAGCGAATCAGTAAGCACTGCGCGCCCGCGAATGCGGCCGACGAGAGCCAGCGAGGAGGTCTCATGAGCGGGCCATCACCGGCTGGCGCGGGTCCCGCGGCGCGGCTGCTGTCGAGCGGGAAGGTGCTTGTCGGCGACGGCGCCATGGGCACCATGCTGCACGCGGCGGGCGCCGCCCTTGACCGGTCGCTGCCCGAGCTCAACCTGTCCGATCCCGGCCTCGTCGCCACGATCCACGACAGCTACCTGATCGCCGGCGCGGACATCATCCAGGCCAACACGTTCGGCGCCAACCGGCTGTGGCTGGCCGACCACGGCTTCCCCGACAAAGTGGCGGAGATCAACCGGGCGGGAGTCCGGCTGGCCAGGGCGGCGGTCGAGCGGTCAGGCGCGGACCGCACCGGCCGGGACCGCCCCGTGCTGGTCGCGGGCTCGGTGTCGCCCGCGGTGACCGCGCCGCAGCGGCGTCGCGTCGGCTCGGCCGAGCGGATGGAGGTGCTCCGCGAGCAGATCCTCGCCCTGGTCGCGGACGACGCCGCCGACCTGCTGATCCTGGAGACGTTCGGTTACCTGGACGAGCTCGTCGAGGCGGTCTCGGTGGCCGCGTCCCTCACCAGCCTCCCGCTGATCGCGCAGGCCACCTTCGCCGACGACGCGCACACCCTCGGCGGTGAGACACCCCGCGAGGTCGCGGCGGTGCTGTCGACGCTGCCGGTCGCGATGATCGGCACCAACTGCACGGTCGGCCCGCAGCGGATGCTGGTCGTCGCCGAGGACCTGGTCCGTTACTCGGCGGTCCCGGTCAGCGCCCAGCCCAACGCCGGGCAGCCGCGCCGCACCGGGCCGCGGTCGTTCGAGTTCGCCATCGACGGCGGCTACTTCTCCCGCTACCTGGCCCGGTTCGCCGACGCCGGAGTGACCCTGGTCGGCGGTTGCTGCGGCACCACGCCCACGCACATCAGGGCCGCCGCCGACGCGCTGCGGACCCAGCCCGAGCCCGCCAGGACGCCGGCGCGGCCGCAGGTCACGGCCCAGGCTCCGGCCCGCCTGGCCGAGCGCACGGCCACCGGGCTCGCCTCCGGGTCGCTCGCCGACCACCTGGCTTCAGGGCGCTTCGTCGTGTCGGCCGCGATCTCGCCGCCGGCCACCGGGCGGGCGGGGGACGCCGAGCAGACCGCGGCCGAGCTGGCCGACCGGGGCATCGGGCTGGTCTTCGTGCAGCCGCGGGAGAACGCCAGGACGCACATGGACTCGCTCAACATGGCGCTCGCGCTGCAGGAGCACGTCGGTGTCGAAACGATCGCCACGGTCACCACCTGGGACAAGTCGATCATGTCGCTGCAGGCCGACCTGCTCGGCGCGCACGCGCTCGGGATCCGCTCGGTGGTGTCCACCACGGGCTCGCCGCCGGTGTTCGGCGACTACCCGGCGGTCGACGGCACCTGGGAGGTGGACTCGGTCGGCCTGACCGCACTGCTGGCCGGCCTCAACGGCGGGCGTGACTCCAACGGGCTCGCGCTGACCTCGCGGACCTCGTTCTGCATCGGCGCGCGGATCAACCCGGCCGCCAGGGACCACGCCGCCGAGCTGGAGCGGGCGCAGGCGAAGATCCAGGCTGGCGCGCACTTCCTCGTCTGCCGCCCGGTCTACGAGCTCGACGCGCTGACCAGGCTCGTGGAAGCGCTCGACGGCACCGGCATCCCGCTGCTGCTGTCGGTCGCACCGCTCACCTCGTTCGAGGAAGCCGACTACCTGGCGCACGAGGTGCCGGGCGTCTCGATCCCCGGTTCGACCCTCGACGCGATGGAGCGGGCGGGCCGCGGCGCGGAGCGCGCGGTCGGGACCGAGCTCGCCGCGACGCTCCTCAGCAAGGCGCGGCCGCTGGTCAACGGCGTGATCCTGACCGCGCCAGGCGACGATCCGGCCGCGCTGGCCCCGCTGGTCGACGCGCTCGGCTGAGCCGCCGCGCCTTCACCTGCGTGTCCGGCGGCGGGCGGCGGGGTATGTGCGGGCGGAGGAGGCCGCGCCGGCCGCCGAGCCGGAATGTCCGGTCTGAGGTATAGGCGGCGGATCGCGGACTAGCCACGCATTTCGGGTGTTCTGCGTGGCATGCTTACGCGCGTGGACGGACAGACGAGCCGCAGAGCTTTTCTCGGCCTGGCCGCGGCCGGCGTGGCCGGCACCGTATCGGCCTGCAGTAACGTCGTGCGCTCAGTCTCCGGCCACGTCTCGGGCCACCCGGTCGCGCAGGCCGCGAAAGGGTGGCGCAACCCGGTGCCTGAGAACGCGCTGCCGGGCACCTCGTCCTGGGTGATCAGGCACCTGGGCGCCGAGCACGAGATCGAGGGCTACGCCGGGCGGGCCAGCGTGCTGGCCGGCGAGCCGGTGCCGCTGTTCGTGTCGACCACCGGGCGGGCGTTCACCGCGACCGCCTACCGGCTCGGCTGGTACCAGGGGCACGGGGCCCGGCAGGTGTGGCGGTCGGGCACCGTCCGGGCCGGCGGGCAGCGCGCCGCCACGGTCACCGACGCCACCAACACCGTCAGCACCGACTGGGACCCGGTGCTCAGCGTGCCCACCGACGACTGGCCTCCCGGCGCCTACCTGATCAAACTGAACGCGGACTCCGGCGGGCAGCGGTACGTGCCGGTTACCGTCCGGTCGCCGTCCTGCGCGGGCAAGGTCGTGCTGAAGGCCTGCGTGCAGACCTGGGCGGCGTACAACACGTGGGGCGGCTACGACCTGTACAAGGGGCCGACCGGGGCCTACAGCGACCGCTCGCTGGTGGTCAGCCTCGACCGGCCCTACGGTGACAACGGCGCGAACATGTTCCTCACCTACGAGCGGAACGTGGTCAAGCTGGCCGAGTTCCTCACCACCCAGCCGGGGGGCCTCGACCTCGCGTACGTGACCAGCATGGACATCGACGCCGACCCCCGCCTGCTCGACGGGGCGAGTGCGCTGGTGTCCCTCGGCCACGACGAGTACTGGACGCCGGGGGAGCGTGCTAACGTCACCGCCGCGCGCGACCGGGGCGTGAACCTGGCCTTTTTCGGCGCGAACGCGATGTTCAGGAGAACCCGGCTCCAGTCGTCCGCGGTGGGCCAGGCCCGTCAGGTGGTCTGCTACAAGTCCGACTACCGGGCCGACCCGCTGTACGCGAAGGACCCGGCCGAGGTCACCAGCGACTGGCGCGAGCCGCCCAACTCCGACCCGGAGTCGACGCTGACCGGCACGATCTACGAGGGCTACCCGGTCGACGCGCCGCTGGTGGTCTCGTCGCCGAAAAGCTGGGTCTACCGGGGGACCGGGGTGAGCGAGGGCGACAACTTCCCGCACCTGGTCGGCGTCGAGTACGACCGGGTAAACCCCGCCTACCCGGTCCAGCGCCCGATCGAGGTCCTCTCCCATTCGCCGCTCACCTGCGGCGGCGCGTCCAGCTACGGCGACTCCGCCTACTACACGCACGCCGGCGGCGCGGGCGTCTACAACAGCGGCACCATGCGCTGGGTCGAGGCGATCTACGGCGACATGCCGCACGGCATCGGCGGCGCCACCCCCGCCTTCGTCCGGCAGGTCACCGCCAACGTGCTGCGCGCCTTCGCCCAGGGCCCGGCCGCGGCCGCGTACAAGGCGAGCGACAACCTGGACGCCATCCGTGAGCGCGACGGCAGCCCGGTCGCACCCGGCAACCTGCAGTAAGGGGCTTGACCGCTAGAACACCGCCGCGGTCAAGCCCCGTGCCGGGTTCGCGTCAGCCGGAATTCTCCGCCGTGATGCCCCGCCGCGGGAGCCCCGCGCGTGCCCGGTCCCGCTCTGTGCTAGAGGTTGGGTACCCGACCCGTTGAGACCCCACGACCGAAGGACCGCGAAGCCAATGTCGCTAACCGGCGAACCAGGACAGCCGCTGAGCGTGCTCGAGGCGCTGCATTCCACCCCGTCGCGCCGCTACCTCGCGCCCGACCCGATCCCCGAGGACGTGCTCTGGGCGATCCTGGACGCGGCGATCCGCGGCCCGTCAGGCGGCAACTCGCAGTCATGGGGCTGGGTGGTGGTGACCGACCAGCGGGTCAAAGAGCGCGTCGCCGTCTGGTACCGGGAGAACTGGGAGGCCGCCTACGGGCGGCACCGCGACCGTATCCTGGCCGGCGAGGCCGACTCGGCGCTGACACCGCGCGGCTTCCTCGGGGCCGAGTACCTGGCCAACCACCTCGAGGAGGCCCCGGTGTGGATCTTCCCCGTCTTGCGCAACGCCGCCGACGTGCGTAGTCCCTGGGTCGGGTCGTCCATCTACGGCGCGGTACAGCAGCTGTGCCTCGCCGCCCGCGCTTACGGCATCGGCACCTCGCTGACCACGCTCTACGGCGGCCACGACGATGAGCTGCGCGAACTGCTCGGAACGCCGGCTGACGCGATCACCATGGCGCTGATCCCGATGGGCTACCCGGCCAGGGGGCGCTGGGCGGAGCCCAAACGCCGCCCGGTCGACGAGGTCGTGCACTGGGACCACTGGGGCGCCACCCGCACCAGGGCTTAACGATCGCAGCAGGATTCACGCGGTGGTTTACCATGAACCGCGTGCCAACCACCGGTTACCTCCGTTTTCCGCACCTGCACGATGACCTGCTCGCCTTCGTCGCACACGATGACGTCTGGCTCGCGCCCGCCGACGGTGGCCGGGCCTGGCGCCTGACGTACGACGGCGGCCGGGCCAGCCACCCGCGGTTCTCGCCCGACGGAGCGATGGTCGCCTGGACGAGCCGGCGCGACGGCGACCCGGAGGTCTACACCGGCACAGCCGACGGCGGACCCGCGACGCGGCGCACCTACTGGGGGGACGCGCGGACCCGGGTGACCGGCTGGACCGACGCCGGCGAGGTGCTCGCGATCAGCGCCGCCGGGCAGCCCTTCGATCACCTGACGTCGGCGTATGCGGTTCCGCTGTCCGACCCGGACCGCCGCCTGCCGTTCGGGCAGGTCGACGACCTGGCGCTGACCGGTGAGGCGACGGTGCTGCTGACCGCGCAGCGGGGGGAGCCCGCGTACTGGAAGCGGTACCGGGGCGGCACGGCGGGGCGGTTGTGGGTGGCGAGTGCGGCCGATCCGTTGTTCACCCGGATCC
>DASYAD010000016.1:0-6523 GCA_036501515.1 Trebonia sp.
CCGCCCGACGACTCACCGGTCGAGCTTGGTACGGTCGCGCCGGCGGTCGGAATGCCGATGAGGTCGCCCGAGCAGTTCACCAGGGCGCCGCCGCTGTTGCCAGGGTTGATCGCGGCGTCCGTCTGCACCGCGGACACGAGCAGCGCGGAGCTGTCGTTTTCCGCCGGCACTTCCACCGTCCGGTCCAGCGCGCTCACGATGCCGGAGGTCACCGTGCCGGACAGGCCGAGCGGCGCGCCAAGGACAACGACCGGCTGGCCGACCTGCACGGAGTCCGATGAGCCCATCGCGATGGCCTTCAGGTCGAACGGCGGCTTGACCTTGAGCACGGCCAGGTCAGTGAGAATGTCGCGGCCGACGATCGTGGCGGGGACGGTGGTTCCCGCCGAGAATGTCACCTCCACCTTGCCGCCGTTGGCGGCGGGAGAGATGACGTGGTTGTTCGTCAGGATGTAGCCGTCGCTCTTGATGACCTCGCCGGATCCGGTACCCGCGCCGGCGGCACCGCTCGCGGCGATCGTCACCACGGAGGGAAGCACGTCGTTGGCCACCGTGGTGACAGAGCAGGCAGCGACGGAGCCAGCGGCGGCAGTTCCCGTTGCTCCCGTGGTGGACGTGGCCGTCGACGTGCACCCGGCGCCCACTACGACGACGGCGGCGACGGCGGGAAGCAGAATCCAGGGCCTTGTGGGGCGCCGGGTCCCTTTCGCCGGCTGGGCTGACGGTGTCACTGGATCGGGGCCCTCACTCATGACAGGATCTCCGCCGCCTTTCCTGGACGATCGTCTGCTCCAAGCACGCTTGTGCCCGCGGGCGTACGGACCCGCCGCCATGGCGTCAGCGTTCACCTGGCGGCCCCGGCGTGCCTCACCCTGGGCGGGTGAATCAGCGCCGGCTCCTGCGGCGTTCCCGAGCTCCCGCGCTTCGCCCTGTCGGCGGCCACCGGGTCGGCGGCCACCGGGTCGGCGGCCACATGGACGGCGGCCACCGGGTCGGCGGGCTGGCGGCTGGCCGGCCCGGCTTCCTGCGTTGCCTGATGCGGCGCCCCGGTCCTGAGCCAGGTGCGTGCGGCGACGGTGAGGGCCTGGATGCCGGTGGTGAGAGTGGGCTCGACCACCGGCGCGAAGTACGGCGAGTGGTTTCCCGGCAGCGAGTCGAGCCGTCCCTCGGCCATCGCGCTGAGCACGGTCTGGGTGTCCAGGCCGCCCCAGAACCAGAAGACGGTCGGCACGCCGGCGGCCTCGCCGAAGTTGCCGACGTCCTCGCTTGCGGTGACCAGCGGCATGGGCATCAGCCGCTCGTCGCCGAAGTGCGCACGGAACGCGGCCATGGTGGCCTCGGTGGCGGCGGGGTCGCTGATCAGCAGCGGCGCGCTGTTGATCCACGTGATCTCGGGCGGGCGCGGTGCGCCGCTCGCGGCGGCCTCGCCGGTGATGACGCGCTCGACCGCGGCGCGGACCATGTCGCGTGTCGGCCGGGAGTAGGTGCGGATGTTGATGCCGAGCTCGGCGATGTCCGGGATGATGTTGTCCTTGGTCCCCGCCTGCAGCCGACCGACCGTGACGACGGCGGCCTCGGCGGGTGAGACTTCGCGTGCGACGATGCCCTGCAGCCGGTTCACGACGTTCGCCGCCATCAGGACCGGGTCGACCGCGGCCTCCGGGCGCGAGCCGTGGCCGCCCTGGCCGTACAGGGTCACCTTCACCGAGTCCGAGGCCGCCATGAGCGGACCGCAGCCGTAGCCGATCAGGCCGGCGGGCAGCGGGCCGACGTGCTGGCCGAGCACGATGCCGGGCACAGGGAACCGCCGGAACAGGCCGTCGTTCAGCATGTCCGTGGCCCCGCGGGCCAGTTCCTCGGCCGGCTGGAACACCACGAGCAGCGTTCCCGACCAGGTGCCCAGGGTGCGGGCGAGCATGGACGCGGCGCCGAGCAGGCAGGCGGCGTGCATGTCATGGCCGCAGGCGTGCATCACGGGGACCTCTCCCCCGTCCTGGCCGCGGGCGCGCGCGGTGCTCGCGTAGGGCAGGCCGGTTAGCTCCTCGACGGGCAGGGCGTCGAAGTCGGCACGCAGCATCACGACCGGGCCTTCGCCGTTTCTCATCCGCCCGACGACCCCGGTGCCGCCGACGTTCTCTGTGACCTCGAAGCCGAGCGGGCGCAGTCCGCCGGCGATGCGCTCGGCGCTGCGATGCTCCTCAAGCGACAGCTCGGGATGCCGGTGCAAGTCACGGTAGAAGTCCGCGAGTCCTGAGCTTAGCTCGCCGAGGCCGCTCCACATGCTCTCGTCCACCGATCTGCCCCCCATCTGGCGCGACCGCCGAGTACCCGGCAGGCACGTCCCCGGTCGGCATTTTCCCCAGGTCACGAGGTCTCACACGACCGCCTCTGTCAATACCTCGCCGCGGCTCAGAACGGCCATGGGCGCGCCGGATGCGGCTGACTCCCGCACCCGGCAGTGAACCTCAGCTCGTCATGCGGGCGAACATGCCGGGCTCATAGGAACCTCCCCGCTGGTGCACGATCACGGCGAGCCGGTTGGCCGCGTTGATCATGGCGACCAGCGACACGAGCGCGGCGGTCTGGTCGTCGTCGTAGTGCTTCCGTACATTGCCCCAGGTCTCGTCGGATACGCCCTGGCAGGAGTCGGCGAGCCTGGTGCCCTCTTCTGCGAGCGCCAGCGCGGCCTGCTCGGCCTCGGTGAACACGGTGGACTCGCGCCAGGCGGCGACCAAGTTGAGCCGGACCGCGGTCTCGCCGGCGGCCGCGGCCTCCTTGGTATGCATGTCGATGCACCAGCCGCAGCCGTTGATCTGGCTGGCGCGCAGCGACACCAGCTCCCGGGTGGACCTCGGCAGCGGCGACTGCTCGATGACCAGAGCGGCGCTGGCGAACCGCTTGGCGAACTTGACGGCGATCTCGTTGTCGAACAAGTTGAATCGGGTATCCATGACTTCTTCCTCACTCGATGATCTCGGCGATCTCGGCGATCTCGGCGATCTGGACGGTGTTGCGCTGGACGAACAGAAGATGCCGGCCGCCCGCCGCCTGTGACAGCGCCCGGCGATGTCACAAACCGGCCGGGCCGGGCATCTGGTGGGTGTGACCGTAGAAAGCGAACAGCCCGAGCGCGAACAGGAGCTGCCCATGGCCGGCCCGGATCCCGCCACCGAGGCGTTCCTCGCCCACCGCAACCTGCTGTTCACCGTTGCCTACGAGATGCTCGGATCCGCCGCCGACGCGGAGGACGTCCTGCAGGAGACGTGGCTGCGCTGGGCGGGGGTGGATCTCGGCGGGGTGCGCGATTTCCGTGCGTACCTGGTCAGGATCACCGCCCGCCAGGCCCTCGCCCGGCTGCGCACGCTCGGCCGCCGCAAGGAGTCCTACGTCGGCCCGTGGCTGCCCGAGCCGCTGCTGACCGCGCCCGACGTAGCCGAGGACGTCGAGCTGGCCGAGAGCGTCTCGATGGCGATGCTGCTGGTACTCGAGACGCTCACCCCGACCGAGCGGGCGGTTTTCGTGCTGCGCGAGGTGTTCGACGTCGGGTACGACGAGATCGCCGAGGCGGTCGACAAGAGCCCGGCCGCTGTCCGCCAGATCGCGCATCGCGCACGGGAACACGTCACCGCCCGTCGGCCGCGCGGTGTCGTCTCGGCCGGCCAGACCCGCGAGGCGCTCGACGCGTTCAAGCGGGCGGCGGAAACGGGGGATCTGCAGGGACTGCTCGACATCCTGGCCCCCGACGTCGTCCTGCTCGGCGACGGCGGCGGGGTCAAGCAGGCCGTGCCGCGGCCGGTGGTCGGGGCGGACAAGGTCGCCCGGCTGCTCGCGATCGGCCTCGGCAGGCTCGACGGCGCCACGTCGCTGCATCCGGCCCAGGTCAACGGCTACCCGGCGCTCATACTCCGGATCAACGGAGAAATCGACGCCGTGGTCGCGGTGCGCATCGACGACGGCCTGATCACCGGGCTCTACTCCGTGCGCAACCCCGAGAAGCTGTCGCACCTGGAGCGCGAGACCGCCCTGCGCCGCTGACCGACGCTGGCCGGCGACGCCTCACGGCTGGCTGCCCTGCTTCTCTCCCACGCTGGCGGCCCTGGCCTGCGACCGGGCCGACGGGGCCGACGGGGCCGACGGCGTACGCGTGCTCCCGGACGCGGCCGACCTGAACCCGGCGAGCCTGGCCCGCAGCAGGGCCTGGGTGCCGAGGACGACGCCGACGATCGCGACCGCGACGATCGCGTCCGCCCAGTAGTGGTTGCCGGTGGCGACGACGACGAACACGGTGACGATCGGATGAGCCAGGATCAGCCAGCGCCAGCGGCTGGTGCTCGCGGTGATGACGGCCCAGGCGACCAGCACCGACCAGCACACGTGGACCGAGGGCATCGCCGACAGCTGGTCGGCGCCGACATTGGCGCCGGCCGCCCCGTAGACCGACTCCCCGTAGCGCGAGGCCAGGTCGACGAAGCCGAGCGAGGTCAGCATCCGCGGCGGCGCCACCGGGATGAAGGAGATCAGCAGGCAGATGGCGGTGCTGGCGGCCATCGCGTTGCGCACCGCCGGGTACGCGCCCCGATGTCTGAAGAAAAGCCAGATCAGCATGGCGATCAGCACCCCGAAGTGCATGGTCGCGTAGTACAAGTTCGCGACCTGCGAGAGCAGCGGGTGCGGCAGCAGCAGGCGCTGGGCCGCCAGCTCGCCGGGCAGGCCAAGCGACCGCTCGGCGTGCCAGATCCACCACGCGTGCGCCAGCGCCAGGTTGAGACCGCCGGCCGCCAGGTTGCCCGCCAGCTGCCACAGCGCGTAGAGCGCGGTGACGACCCCGGCCTCGCGCGCGAACGGGCCGATGTGCGCCGCCCACCCCGTTGCCCACCGCGGCCCCCACCCGGGGGACCGGCCCGGTTGCGCCCCCGCCCGGGCCAGGCTGACCAGGAGCAACCCAGCCACGAAGAGCCCGGCCGCGAGCACGGCGGCCTGCTGCCAGGAGAGCATAACGTTAGGCACGGCAATTAAATTTTATCCCGCCGCCGCCGTAGAGACGGTTCGGGGATGCCTTTGCGTAGCGGCAATGGCCTCGCAGGCGTCTACCTAATCGACTTGATCCGATAGACGCTCATGGCCCCGATGAAGGTGAAGACGCCGGCGAACGCGAACAGCACCCGGTAGCCGCCGAGCTGGTCGATGACGAGCGCCGCCACGACCGGGGCGATCGCCTGCGGCACGTTGGTGCCGATGTTCATGATGCCCAGGTCCTTGGCCCGGGTCTCCGCGTCCGGCAGCACCTGGGTCACCAGCGCCTGGTCGACCGAGAGGAAGGCCCCGTACCCCGCGCCGAGGAAGGCCCCCGCCACCAGCGTGGTGCCGAAGCTGGGCCAGATCACCAGCAGCACCGCCGCGATGCCCTGCAGCACCGACGCCACCGCGACGAACCGGCGCCGGCGCCCCGACCGGTCCGACAGCACGCCGCCGCCGTAGGTGGTGATCAGCGTGAACACCAGGTAGATCGCGGTCACCTCGAGCAGCGCGGTGTCCGGGTCCTTCAGCCGCAGGTCGTTGGTGAAGAAGTACAGCAGGTAGGTGGTGCCGAGCGCGTTCCCGATGTTGACCGCCACCCGCCCGCCGAACGCCCAGGCGAAGTCCGGGTAGGCCCGCGGCGACACCCACATCGCGTCGGTCAGCGCGCTCAGCGTGAGCGGCAGCCGGCCACCGACGATCGGCGAATCGACGTACCGGCGCACGAACGGTATCGACAGGATCACCACCGCGACCGCCAGCACCAGGTACCCGCTGGCGGTGCCGGTGATCACCTCCGCCAGCAGCGCCAGGCCGACCAGCAGGCCGAGCGCCTGCGGGCCGAAGATCGCGCCGGAGATGATCCCGCGCTGGGTCACCGGCACCTGGTCGGCGACGGCGGCGAACAGCCCGGCCGATGCGATCGAGAAGCCGAGCGAGGCGAACATCCAGCAGACCATCACCCCGACCCAGGACCGCTGGGGGCCGATCGCGACCAGCGAGAGCGCCAGCACGACCACCCCGGCCGCCATCCACACCCGCCGCCGGCCGAACCGCGTCCTGGTGCGGTCGCACAGCGCGCCCGCCACCGGCAGCGCGATCAGCGCGACCACGCCCGCCGCCCCGTTGGCGATGCCGAAGTCCCGCACCTTGTGCGCCGCGTCAAGCGCCGCGAACTGGTTCGGCAGCACCAGCTGGACCGGCACCAGCCACGCCATCCAGAACCCGAACCACAGCAGCGTGAACCGGCCGGTCCAGCCGCGGGATACCCGGACCGTCGGCTCAGCGGTTGTCTCGGCAAGAGGCATGCTGAGAATGTACAGGTCTGCCACAACTACGACTCGCAAGATCAAAAGCATTTGTCCGAACGGAAGGTGGTTCCCCCTCGACCCCGAGGGTTTCCCCGCGCAGGAACCCTGACGGCGCGGGAAATCCGTGCGACCTGGTCAGATCCCGGTTCCGGTCGCACCGCCCCCGCCGACCCGCGATGAGGCCCACGGCCACGAAG
>DASYAD010000017.1:0-2171 GCA_036501515.1 Trebonia sp.
CACTCGCCCTGGTGGTCGGCGTGGCCCGGATGATGTTCACCGGCACGATCCAGCTGCCGATCGGCACCCCAAGCCCGGTGGCCGCGGCGCACACGCTCAGCGGCGGAACGGCCCACAGCGGGACGGCTGCCGTCACGGCCACCCCCGCGACCGCCACGGCGGCCGTGGGCGCGGCGGTCCTGGTCGTCTCCGGCTGGGGCTCGTCCTGCTGCGACGCGGCCAACGGCCTGCGCGCGAAGATGCCGGGCGCGGACGTCCGCCAGTTCTCCTACGTCGGGCTCGACTCGAGGGACTTCCCGGTGCGGCACGGCCCGTCCGCCGACGACCTGCCGCTGCCGGTCCTCGGCGACCGGATCGCCGCCCAGCTCGAAGTGCTGCACAACCAGACGCACCGCCCGGTGGACGTGGTGGCGGAAAGCGAGGGCACCCTCGGCGTCTACGCCATGCTCAGCCGCCACCCCGGCCTCCCGATCGGCTCCGTGGTGCTGCTCAGCCCGATCGTCGACCCAGGCCAGGTCAGCTACCCGTCGGAACCGGACGCCGCCTCCGTGTCCGAGGAAGCCCTCAACGAACTGAACCACCTGGCCGGCGAGATCTCACCGTACGGCCCGAGCGGCGCCCAGCAACTGCTCAGCTCGGTTAGCGAGTTTGGCGCCAGGTACTTCGCGACGGTAGCCGACCAGTCCGGCAAGTCGCTGCGCTGGCTGGCGGTGGTCCCGCTCGCCGACGCCCTGACCCTTCCGGTCTGCGGCCTCCCGCCTGACGTGATAGTCGTCCCGGCCTTCCACGGCGGCCTCCTCGGCGACGGCAGCGTCCTGCCCATGGTCAGCGCCTTCCTCGAAGGCCAGCAGGTCAGCGGCACCCCCGACATGCGCGAAGCCGCCGAGGCAATCACGGGCGCTGCGGCCGCCTGGCGCATGCCCGACACCCGCTCCGCCTGTCCCGGCTGACTGATATGCTCAGCCGCGATGAGAACTTTTGCTGACCTTCAGTGGTGGCGCCGCCCGTAGGCGGTGTCCGTAGCTGAGTCTGAGCGACCGCCCGGAGATGGCGGTCGCTTTCGTTTCTCCCGCCGGACGCCGGGCCATACCTGACATGGAGAGGCCCACGGTGGACACCATCGAGATGACAACCGCCGGCGGCGTGGCGGTCACCCGCACCGCCGAGGCGTTCGATCCGGCCGGACTGATCCGTATTGCCGATCTTGTCGACCGCCGCCGCGGCGGCGTGCTCAGCTCGGGCATGGAGTACCCCGGCCGGTACAGCCGCTGGCACATGGCGTACGTGAACCCGCCCGTGGAGATCACCACCCACGGCCGGTACGTCACCGCCCGCGCGCTCAACGACCGCGGCCTGGTCACCCTTCCGGCGATCGCCGACGCGCTGCGGAAAGCCGGCCGCGAGCAGCCCGCTGATAACAGCAAGAAGCGGCCGGAGGCCGCGGCTGAGATCACCGCGCCAGCCGAAATAACAGTGGTCGTGCCCGAAGGGGAAGGTGCGTTCACCGAGGAGGAGCGGTCGCGGCAGCCGACCGTGTTCAGCGTGCTGCGCGAGATCGTCGCGGCCTTGGGGTGCGCGGATCCGCATCTGGGCCTGTACGGGGCGTTCGGCTATGACCTGGCGTTTCAGTTCGAGCCTGTGCGGCTGCGGCTGGACCGGCCGCGTGACCAGCGGGACCTGGTCCTGCATCTGCCGGACGAGATCTATGTGCTGGACCGTCGCCGCGAGGAGGCGGTCGTGTACCGGTACGAGTTCGCGGCCGGCGGCGCCTCGACGGCGGGCCGCGCGAGGGAGACGGCGGACACGCCAGAGCCGGCCGGGGACGTTACGGATATTCCTCCCAATCCCACCCCTGGGGTGTACGCGGCGATGGTGGAGCGGGCGAAGGAGCGCTTCAAGTGCGGCGACCTGTTCGAGGTCGTGCCCGGTCACGTGTTCTACGGGCGGTGCGCGTCGCCTGCCGCGTTCTACGAGCGGCTGCGGGAGCGGAACCCGGCGCCGTACGAGTTCGCCTTCAACCTCGGCGCGGGGGAGTACCTGGTGGGCGCGTCGCCGGAGATGTACGTCCGGGTGACGGGGGACCGGGTGGAGACCTGCCCGATCTCTGGCACGATCGCGCGCGGCATCGACCCGCTGGAGGACGCGGCGAACATCGCCACGCTGCTCGGCTC
>DASYAD010000018.1:0-4037 GCA_036501515.1 Trebonia sp.
ACGCCGTCCGCGTGGTGACCTCGGGCACCGGCGGCCTGTCCGCGCCGCTGACCTCGCTGCTGCCTGTCTCCAGCGCCGTGACGTCGATCATGCTCCCGCCGGCCCAGGACTCCTACACGGCCGTCCTGCCCTCAGCGACCCACTGAGCCCGCTGAATCAGGCCGGCGCGGCCAGACTGCTACGCCGGTCACGCTAATTCGGCGAACTCCTAGTCAAGGCCGCCGCGGTAGCCGGGGTCCACCGAGTCGGGGTCGAGGCCGAGGAAGGCGGCGAACTCCTCCACGACGATGTCGAAGACCAGCTCGCTGAGCTCGCCGTCGCTTTCCGTCCTGGCCATCAGCGGGCGGCGGTAGACCACGATGCGCGCGGGCGTGGCCGGGCGGCTCGGGTCGGCCGAGGCCGGCGTTCCAGGCACCGTCCTGGCGAGCGGCAGCGGCACGCTGTCGTCGACAAGCTCCTCGGCCTCAGGCACCTCCTGGACGGCGAACTCCACGCCGGCTAGCTGGGCCTCCCAGCGCGACTCAAGGCGGGCCACCGCGTCGAGCACCATGTCGTCGAACTGCTGCGAGCGAGTCCGGTAGAGCGGCACCCCCGGCGGCACAAGCCGGCCGCGCAGGCCCCGTCCATGCCGGTCCCGCCGCCTGACGCGAGGGGGCTGAGCAGCCCCGTTCTCACCGCTGTGCACAGTCACCGAGCGTATCTCCGCCGCGCGCCCACCGGGTACCGGGGAGGCAGACAAAACGACACGATCGCGAACCATGCCCGGGTGATGGCGTAACCGCGTTCTGATAGGTACCGTCAGCCGTTGTGAGTGAGATCCAATACCTGCCGGCGGCCCGTGGGGCGGCGCCGGCGAGACGGTCGGACGACGCTCACGCGAGCTTGGTCCTTGCCGGCGGGGGGACTACGGCCACTATCGTGATCAATATCGAGCTGGTGAGGGTGGTGGGCTGGTGAATTCCCGTTGCTGCTCACGTACCGCGTGCAAGCAGCCTCCCGTCTACACGCTCACGTACGTGTACAAGGACTCCACGGCCGTACTCGGCCCGCTCGCGGGCTACGTCGACCCGCACTCGTGGGACCTGTGCGAGATGCACGCCGCACGGCTGGTGGTGCCGCGTGGCTGGGACGTGGTCAGGCTGCCGCCTGACCCGGCGCAGGAACGGGCCGACGACCTTGAGGCGCTGGCCAACGTCGTCCGTGACGTGGGACGGGGCGAGCGGGCCGCGCCGGCGCGCCCGGTGGTCCAGCCGCGGCCGGCCCAGCCACGGCAGGCCGCGCGCCCTGCCGCCGCGGCCGCGGAACCGGTCGGCCAGGGCGTCGAGGTCGGCCGCAGGGGCCACCTCCGCGTCGTCCGCTCCGCCCCGGCACCGCAGCCCGAGTCCTAGGCCCGCCGCTAGCCAGAACCCGCCCTCGCAGAGCCCGGCCTTCCGCTAGCCTCGGCTGGCGGTGCCTCGTTTGCGCGCCAGTGCCGCGTGACCGATAGGTTGATCCTGGGAAGTCAGGGAAGCCAATAGCGACGGGCTCATTCGGAAGGCGGGGACGTAGTGCCGGACCTGAACAAGATCTTCAAGGCTTACGACGTTCGCGGCGTCGTTCCCGATGAGCTCGACGAGTCCGTGGCCGAAGCCGTCGGCGCGGCGTTCGTCCGGCTGACCGGCGCGAAGTCCGTTGTCACCCTGCACGACATGCGGTCGAGCAGTGCCCCGCTCGCCGAGGCGCTCGGCCGCGGCGCGGCCGCACAAGGGGCGAACGTCATTCACGGCGGGCTCGGCTCCACCGACATGGTG
The DNA here is from genome assembly GCA_036501515.1 of Trebonia sp. GTDB lineage: Bacteria > Actinomycetota > Actinomycetes > Streptosporangiales > Streptosporangiaceae > Trebonia. Next base: position 1,791 of record DASYAD010000018.1, read on the forward strand.
TACTACGCGAGCGGGTCGCTCGACATCCCTGGCGCGATGATCACCGCGAGCCACAACCCGGCGAAGTACAACGGGGTCAAGCTCTGCAAGGCCGGCGCGAAGCCGGTCGGCATCGAGACCGGCCTGGCCGAGATCGGGCAGATGGTCGCGGCCGGGGTTCCCGCGTACGACGGCGAGCCTGGCACCGTGTCGAGCAGGGACCTGCTTCCCGGCTACGCCGAGTACCTCAAGAAGCTGGTCGACATCTCCGGCATCCGCCCGCTCAAGGTCGTCGTCGACGCGGGCATCGGCATGGGCGGCTACACGGTGCCGACCGTGTTCGAGGGCCTGCCGATCACCACGATCCCGCTTTACTTCGAGCTCGACGGCTCGTTCCCCAACCACGAGGCCAACCCGATCGACCCGAAGAACCTGCGCGACCTGCAGCGGGCGGTCAGGGAACACCACGCGGACATCGGCCTCGCCTTCGACGGCGACGCCGACCGGTGCTTCGTCGTGGACGAGCGCGGCGAGGTCGTGAGCCCGTCCGTGCTCACCGCGCTGATCGCCACCCGCGAGCTCGCGCGGGAGCCGGGCGCGACCGTCATCCACAACCTGATCACCTCGCGGGCGGTCCCCGAGATCATCAGCGAGTACGGCGGCACGCCGGTCAGGACGAGGGTCGGCCACTCGTTCATCAAGGCGAAGATGGCGGAGACCAACGCCATCTTCGGCGGCGAGCACTCGGGCCACTTCTACTTCAGGGACTTCTGGTTCGCCGACTCCGGCATGCTCGCCGCGCTGCACACCCTCGCCGCGCTCGGCCACGACGACCGGCCGCTTTCTGCCATACTGGCCGACTTCTCCAGGTACTCGGCCAGCGGCGAGATCAACAGCGAGGTCACCGACCAGGCAGCCACCACGCAGCGGGTCAAGGACGTGTACGCGCCGCAGCCAGGCGTGACCACCGACGAGCTCGACGGGCTCACGATCCTCGGCGACACCTGGTGGTTCAACCTCCGGCCGTCTAACACCGAGCCGCTGCTGCGGCTGAACGTCGAGGCGGCGGACGAGGTCGAGATGGCCGCCATCCGTGACGAAGTGCTTGGCCTGGTGCGTGGAACAGGCTCCCGTTCGGAATAACCCATTTTGATCTTCTGAAGTAGCAAAGGGATATGAAGATGGAACTCGAAGACTGGGTGCTCGACATCATCGTCTGCCCCAAGTGCCGGGCCGCCTTGCGCGCCGACGACGCCGCGAGCGAGCTGGTATGCACCGGGTGCGGCCTCGCCTACCCGGTCCGCGACAACATCCCGGTGCTGCTGATCGAGGAGGCGCGCCAGCCGGAGGGCCAGGCGGGGTGAACACGCCGCCTGGCGGGGCCGCGCTCGCCGCGTTCCGCCTCGACGACACGGAGATCGTCGAAGCGGGCGATCCAGGCGGGATGCTGCGGCAGGTCGCCTCGTCGGCCGCGCAGGTCCGCACGGCGCTCCGCGCCTGCGCCGAGGCCGACCTGTCCGCGCTCAGCCAGGACACCAGGCCGCGCGCCATCGTGGTGGCGGGTTCCGGCGGCGCCGGCGGCTCGGCGTTCGCGTGCGACGCGCTGGCGGCCATCTGCGGCCTCGGCTCGCCCGTCCAGGTGACCGGGGTGTCCGGCTACCAGCTGCCCGGCTGGGTCGGCGCGGCCGACCTGGTGATCACCGTGTCCCGTTCCGGGCACACGGCCGAGGCGCTCGCGCTGGCCGGCGAGGCGGCGCGGCGCGGCTGCCACCTGATCGGGGTGAGCGCGGCAGACTCGGCCCTGCGGGAACTCGTGGCGCAGGCCAGGGGCACGTTCATCCCGGTGACCACGGCCGGGCCCGCCAGGGCGATGCCCTGGGCGCTGACCGTGCCGCTGCTCGTCGCCGCCGAGCGGCTTGGCGTGGCGCGCATCGACGACACCGCCTACGAGACGGCCGCGGTCGCCATGGAGGACGTCTCGCACCAGTGCCGCCCGTCAAGCGAGTCGTTCGTCAACCCGGCCAAGTCCCTCGCGCTCGACCTGGTGGGGCGGCTACCGCTGATCTGGGGCGGCTCGCCGGTCGCGGCGGCGGTCGCCAGGCGGTTCGCCTCGCAGCTCGCGGCGAACGCCAAGTACCCGGCGGTGGTCGGGCTGCTGCCAGAGGCGGGGCACGACCAGGTGGCGGCGTTCGACGGCCCGTACGCGCCGCCGCCTGAGCCCGCCTTCCCCGCGGCCGAGGACCTCGGCGGCACCGGGCTTGGTGACAC
>DASYAD010000019.1:0-11176 GCA_036501515.1 Trebonia sp.
TCCCGAACGCGAGCGCGGCGAGCTGGTCGGTGGTCAGCACGCGGTGCCGCGCCACCATGCGCACAAGCTCACGGTCGCGGTCGGTCAGGTGACCGGCCACGGACAGCACCGCTGCCTCGTCCCGGGGCGCCCTGGTGCCGACGCCTGCGCCTGTGCCTGCCCCGCGCGTATGAGAATGTGATGACACAGTCATAAGCCCCGGTCCCTCCCGTAGGTACATTTCGCCGCTGACCAGGGGCTACGGCCGGGCCGGGGGCGGCAGATGCGTCGGCGGTTCTGGTGGTCCCGGTTGCCTGCCGGGCAATCGTCCGGGGGGTTTGCCGGGTGGAACGCTGTCGGTCGAGCGAGGTCATGCGCACAGTCGCCTTTCCGCGCGTGAACCGTGCCGGTCCCCGCGCACGCCAAGGCCGCCTTCATCCTCGGCGTGGACACGGGGTCAGGCGGAAGGTCGTCAGGGAAGGGGCGGGCCAGGCCGCCGTGACGGGTGAAGGGCCGGCTGGTGCGTGCTTCGGCGTCGCCTCCCCGGTCCCAGGTCCCCGCCCGGTCCGGAGCCCGCCGTCCGCACGCTCCCCCCGGACAGGGGTCGCGTGCCAGCTGTCGCCGCGCGCGCCGTGCCGCGGCCGGCAAGGAGGTTGGTGCCGCGCCACGCGACGCTCGCGCATCCTTCATGAACGCTCCGTGCCGGGTGGGCTGTCAAGGCACCGGTAGACCGACCGGTATCCCCGGAACGGTAAAAACTTGGCCATCCAGGCCGTTGCCGAGAGCACGCAGGTTGCGACTATTGAAGAGGTGTGCTGGCTGGCCATCGCCGCCGCAACCGCCTGGCTACCCCAACAGGAACCGGCTGAGATGGCGTTGCCTTAGCGGCTTGCAGGCAGGCCACCCCGCTGGAGGGCCTTTCTGCTGCTCAAGGGCGGTTACCGTGCTGCGGATGGCAGGTTCGCCGAAAAATAGTTTATTGAACCCCTACCCACTCGCCTTCGACGGTGGTGAACATCGAGTCGGTCTGGTTCGGCAGCCCGCTGGCACGGACCACGCGGACGGCTTCCGCGACGATCTCGCCGACGGCTTCGCCGCCGCCGACCGGGGTGACTGAGAAAGCGATGAGCATGAGCCGAAGGCTAGCGCCGCCAGGGTTGGACCGCGCCGGCTGGGACCGGGCTGACCGGGGGGGATGGGTTAACCTTTTGGTCATGAACGCGACGCCGCATTCCCCCGAACCGACGCCTTCTACCTACGCCGAGGCAGGTGTCGACGAGGAGCGCGAGCAGGTCGCGTTCGCCCGGGTGATGCGCCCGTGGCTGGCAAGGACCAAGGTGCGGTCTCCCATGGTGACCGGCATCACGGGCCTGGCCAGCGGCTATTTCGCCACAATCATGCAGCTGCCGCCAGGCCCGGCCATCGCGCTGACGACCGACGGCGTGGGGACGAAGATCATGCTGGCCGAAGAGGCCGGCCGGTGGGAACCCATCGGGGTCGACTGCGTAGCCAACAACGTCAACGACCTGATCTGCGTGGGCGCGGTGCCGCTGGCGCTCCTCGACTACATCGCGACCGACCGGATCGACGAGAGCGTGCTCGATGAGATAGCACGCGGGCTCTTCCTCGGCGCGGAGCTGGCCGGCATCGCCATACCCGGCGGTGAGATCGCGCAGATCGGCGAGATGCTGGCTGAGCCCAGGTCCGGCGGCCCCACGCTCGACCTGGTGGGGACCGCGATCGGCGCGCTGCCGCCGGAGCGCACGCCGCTTGACGGCGGTGACGCGGCGCCGGGCGACGTGGTGATCGGGCTGCCGAGCTCGGGCCTCCACAGCAACGGGTTCTCGCTGGCCAGGCACGCGCTGTTCAAGAAAGGCGGGCTGAGCCTCGACGATCACGTGCCCGGCTCGGGACGGCGGCTGGCGGACGCGCTGCTGCAGCCGACCCGGGTGTACGTGAACGCGGCCGAGTCGCTGTGGTCGGCCGGCATCACCCCGCGCGGTATGGCCAACATCTCGGGCGGCGGCCTGCTCAACATCACCAGGCTCGCCGCCAAGGTGTCCTACGAGCTCGATGCCCTGCCGGAGGCGCCGGAGATCTTCGCCCTGATCGCCAGCGCCGGCGACATCGACGCGGCCACCATGTACGCCACGTTCAACATGGGCATCGGGTTCTGCATCGTGGTCGGCGAGCACGAGCAGGAGGCCGCCCTCGGCGCGCTCAAGAGCGCGGGCGAGGACGCGACCCGCATCGGCACCGTCACCGCGGGCCCGGGCAGGACCGTCAGCATCCCCGCGGCCGGCCTGCGGGGCAAGGGCGACACCTTCGAGCAGGTCGGCTGAGAGTGAGCACTTTCAACATCACCGAGATAGAAGACGGTCCGCTCGGGCCGCTTGCGCTGTCCCGTTCAGGCGTGGACCGGGCCACCCAGCGCAGGGAGGACACGGCCTGGCTGGCGGAGGTCTGGGCCGACCCGCGCACCCGGGTCCTGGTGGTGCGCGACGCCAAAGCGCTGGTGGCCACTCGTGACGGGCAGCTTGAGCTGGTGTTCAGCACGCCCGCGGAGGCTCCTGAGGGGACCAGGTTCCTGCTCGGGGTCGACGCGGACGGCGTCGCCTACTTCGGGGTGAGCGCGGCCGACCCCGGCGACGCCGGGTCCGACGGCGAGGTCGGCATGGGCGGTTCTGCCTGGGTGAATGACGGAGCCAGCTCCCGTTCGGGATCCTCCGATGCGAAACCCATGGCACTCCGGACGGCAGGCGCACTGCTCAGCGACCGGGACGCGGGGTTGCTGACCCACGCGGTGGCCCTGGCCAACTGGCATGAGTCGCACACGCACTGCCCCGGGTGCGGGACCCGCACCGTGCCGGCGCCCGCCGGGCACCTGACCACCTGCCCGGCGGACGGGACTCAGCACTTCCCGCGGCTCGACCCGGCCGTGATCATGCTGGTCATCGACCCGGACGACCGGCTGATGCTGGCCCGCAACGCATTGTGGCCCGCGGGTCGCATGTCGGTCGTCGCGGGGTTTGTCGAGCCCGGCGAGTCGGCTGAGCACGCCGTGGCCCGCGAGGTCTTCGAGGAGACCTCGGTCGTGGTCGGGCAGGTCCGCTACCTGGGCAGCCAGCCGTGGCCGATGCCGCGCAGCCTGATGCTCGGCTTCGAGGCGAAGACCAAGGGGGCGCAGCGCATCTCGGTCGACGAGGAGGAGATCGGCGAGGCGCGCTGGTTCAGCCGGGAGGAACTGCGGTCGGCGATCGACACCGGGGAGCTCGGCATCGCGCCGAGCTCTTCGATCGCGCGGCGGCTGATCGAGTTCTGGTACGGCGGAGACCTGCCCGACGGCCCCGGCAGCTGGAACTCGCGCGGCCGGTAGCGGTTCGTTTACACATATTTCACTGCTTGAGCGCTGTTGTTTCTTGACAAACCCGACCAATTTACTAGAGTATTCGCCCAGGGGGACTTTCGCGAAGGAGGTGCCAGGGGACGTGCAGATCGTTACCCGGATGCCGGGGAGCGCCGAGGTGGAGGCCGGACCGCCCGGGGCGGAAGGCACCCTGCTAGCGGTCGTGCCGATCCCGGGCACCGGGACGTCGCTGGCCATTGTCGGGTACCCGGTGACCACCGGAGGAAGCGCTCAGGACACGGTCGCCGAGAGCCCTGTCCCTGACCTGCCCGGGGAGGCAGGCGGCGCGATGACGGGGCTGCGCGTCGATCACGACCAGCGGCGGGTTCACGTGGACGGGACCGAGGTGCCGCTGACGTTCCAGGAGTTCGAGCTGCTCGCCTTCCTGGCCGCGCACCCGGCGACCGTGTTCAGCCGCACCGACCTGGTCCAGCAGGTCTGGCAGCGGGATTTCGGGGCCGACAGCCGGACGGTCGACGTGCACGTCAGCCGGCTCAGGCACAAGCTCGGACCGCGGTACGGCAAGTGCCTGGTCACCGAGTACCGGGCCGGCTACCAGTTCCGCCCGCCGACCGGATAGCCGGCTGACGGGGCCGGCCGGCGGGCGGGCGGGTCAGCCGCTGACGCTGGGGCCTGCCTTGGTGACGGTGATGCGGAGCAGCACGCGCCGCTCGCGTTCCATCGCCGCACGGTAGTCGTCCCAGTCGGGGTGCTCGCCTGAGATGTCGCGGTAGTAGCCGATCAGGCCGTCCATGGCGGCGGGCAGCTCCACGACCTCGGCGGTGCCGTCGAGCTGGACCCACCGGCCGTAGAAACCGTCCGGGAACGCGCACAGCCAGACCCGGGGGTCGCGCCGGACGTGCAGCACCTTGTAGGCGGTCTCCCTGGTGCTGATCACCACGTTGCCCGCGGCGTCGACGCCCGCGGTGACCGGGGACAGTTGCGGCGTGCCGTCCTTCTTGAGAGTGGCGAGCACTGCGTTGTGGTTCGTACGGACGTACCCGATCGCTTCTTCGATGTCCATGATGTTCATTGTCCCGCTCTCCTCCCGGCCCGGCGCGACTGGTGTGGTTACTGTTACTCATGGCATCGACGCGGGACTGGTTCGAGACGGTGGCCGAGGCCCGGCGGCGGGCCAGGCGGCGCTTGCCACGCCCGGTGTTCGCGGCCCTCGAGGCCGGCGCCGAGGCCGGGATCACCCGGGCCGACAACGTCGCCGCGTTCAGCCAGATCAGGTTCGCGCCGCCGCGGCTGGCCGGCCTTCCCGCCCAGCGCGACCTGCGCACCTCGGTGCTCGGCACGGAGATCAGCCTGCCGGTCATCGCCTCCCCGGTCGGCGCGCAGGCCGTCCACCCGCTCGGCGAGGTCGCCGTCGCGGCCGGCACCAGTGCGGCGGGCACGGCGATGGGGCTGAGCGAGTTCGCGTCCCGGCCCGCGGCCGAGGTCGCGGCGGTCAACCCGCGGATGTTCTTCCAGGTGCACTGGTCCGCCGGCCGGGACACGCTGCTCGCGCGCGCCGCCGCCGCCCGCGCGGCCGGCGCGACGGCGCTGATCGTCACCCTCGACTGGTCGTTCCCTGGCGGGAGGGACTGGGGGAGCCCCGCGATACCGGAGCGGCTGGACGTGCGAACGCTCGCCAGGCTGGCTCCTGCGGGCCTGGCCAGGCCCGGTTACCTGGCCAGCTGGCTGCGGCACGGCGGCCTGCCTGCCCTGACGGTGCCGAATATGGCCGTCGCCGGCGGGCCGCCGCCCGGTTTCTTCGCCGCGTACCGCGACTGGATGGCGGTCCCGCCGCCCAGCTGGGCCGACATCGCCTGGCTGCGCGCTCAGTGGGGCGGACCGTTCCTGGTCAAGGGGGTCATGCGGCCAGACGACGCGCGCCGCGCGGTCGACGCGGGGGCCAGCGCGATCTCGGTCTCTAACCACGGCGGCAACAACCTGGACGGCACCCCGGCCTCCGTCCGTGCGCTGCCCGCGGTGGCGGCCGCGGTCGGCGGCAGCGCCGAGATCCTGCTTGACGGCGGCATCCGCCGGGGCGGGGACGTGGTCAAGGCGCTCGCGCTTGGCGCCAGGGCCGTCATGATCGGCCGTCCGTGCCTCTGGGGGCTGGCCGCCGGCGGCCCGGCGGGCGTCAGCAACGTCTTCGAGATCCTCCGCTCGGGTATCGACTCCGCCCTGCTCGCACTTGGCCGCCCGTCGGTCGCCGACGTAGTGGCCGCCGACGTCATCCTGCCCGCGGGGTTCGCGCTCGACGGTCCTGACGGGTGAGCCGGTGCGCGTGCCGCACGCGAGCGTGGGTATGTTGGCCGCCAGTGAACTTGCCCCCAGTAAATAAAGGGGCCGCCAGTGAACAAAGGGGCTTGCGACATGGATGAAAGCAGGGCACGGGAGCTGCTGCGTGCGGAGCGGGCCGAGGTGGCCACGCTGCTGAAGGACACGCAGAACGAGGCCAGGATCGACGACCAGGCGTCAGACATACCCGAGGACTTCGGTGACGCCGGACTGCCGCTGACCGCGGAGGCGAATGACGAGGCGGTCGCCGCCCAGCTCCGCGACCGGCTGGACGCGATCGACCGGGCGCTCGCCCGGCTGGAGGCGGGCACCTACGGGCGCTCGGTACTCAGCGGCAAGCCGATCCCTGACCAGCGGCTTGAGGCTGACCCGGCGGCCGAGCTGACCGTCGAGGAGGCCCGCGCCGCCCGGTTATCCCTGGCCAGCGACGCGATTGCCGCCAGGCGGCGGCCGCTGATCGCCGGCTGGCGGGCGCTACCCCCGGTCGGTGATCCAGGCGGCGATCTGCGCGCGGGACCTGAAGCCCAGCTTGAGCATAATGTTGGCGACGTGCCTGGCGACGGTGGCCGGGCTGATCACCAGCTCGGCCGCGATCGCCTTGTTGCTCAGTCCGTCGGCGATCAGCGCGGCGATCTCAAGCTCCCTGGGGGTCGGCGCGCCGGCCGGCGGCGTCCGCGCCGCGGGGACGTGCGCCGCCCTCGCGCGCCTGGGCGTGCCGGCGGGCAGACCGGTCGCCAGCTCGACGGCGGCCTCGGCACTGAGCGCGAGCCCGCGCGCCCACAGCCGGGCGCCCGCGTCGTTGCCGAGACGGGCGGCCGCGACCCGGTAGCGGTCGGCCCGGACGCCGGGCAGCCGCGGCAGTCCAGCGGCGGCGCGCAGGCCGTCTGACGCGGCCGCGAGCAGGACAGCACGCTCGGCATCGCCCTCCCGCGCGGCCAGGGCCGCGCACGACTCCAGGCCGCGCGCGATGCCGATACGGCTGCCGATGTCCCGGCTCACCCGCAGGCTCTCGGCCAGGTACTCCCGCGCGGTGCCGGTGTCGGCTAGGTCGAGCGCGACCCGGCCGAGGCCGGCCAGGCACCGCGCGATCTCCGGCCGGGCGCCGATCTCGCGCAGGTAACTGAGCGCGTCGGCGTACATCCGCCTGGCGCCAGCGAAGTCGCCGCGCAGCCGGGCCAGGTCGCCGAGCCCGAGCTGAGCCCGGGCAACACCCCACCGGTGGTCGATCGCGCCCATCACGTCGACCGAGGCGCCGGCCAGCTCGGCCGCGAGGCGGACGTTACCGCGGATTGCGGCGATCGCGGCCCGGATGCCGAGCGACCAGCCCGCGTTCCAGCCGTCGGCCGCGGTCTCGGCGATCTGTGCCGCTTCCTGGCTCAGCGTCTCGGCCTCGTCAGGACGCCCGGTGTGCACGGCGATCTCGCTCAGCAAGTTGAGCCCAGCCGCCGTCCAGAACTCATCGCCTGCCGCCCGGCACAGCTCAAGGCCGGCCCTGGCCGGCTCCTCGGCGCTGGCCGGGTCGCGGGGCAGGGACAGCTGGGCCCGGCCGATGAGGGCCTGCCCCCTGATCCTGGGATCCACGCCGGCCGCCTCGGGCCTGGCGAGGAATGCGTCGAGCCACTCGCAGCCGACCGCGTACTCGCCGCGCACCAGCATGCACGGCCGGACCGCGGTACAGATCCGCAGCCCGGCCGTGACCTCGCCTTCGACGAGGCACGCGCCAAGCACCAGCCAGACGTTCCCCGCGTCCACGTCGTACCGGCGGAACACGTCGACCCGGTCCTGCCAGGGTGCGGGCACTAGCGCCATGCCCACGGCGAAATTACGCTCCGCGACGCTAAGCGTGTGGTCGCGGAAGCGGTGCTGTACGGCTGCTGTCTCGCCGGCGAGGGTCAGCTTCTCCGCCGCGTACTCGCGGATCGTGTCGAGCATGCGGAACCTGGCCTGGCCGAGCACCTCGGGCTCGCGGACCACCAGCGACTTGTCGACAAGCGCGGCGACCGTGTCGAGGACCGCGGCCGCGGGCACCAGGTCGCCGGCGCATACCTGCTCGGCCATCTCGAGCGACCAGCCCGCGAAGACCGACAGCCGCCGCAGCAGCGCCTGCTCCCGGACGGTCAGCAGGTCGTGGCTCCAGTCGATGGCGGCCCGCAGCGTCCGCTGCCGTGGCGCCGCCGCCCGGTCGCCGGTGGTCAGCAGGCCGAACCGGTCGGCCACCCGCATCCTGATCTGTTCGACCGAGAGCGCGCGGACCCGGGCGGCGGCCAGCTCGATCGCCAGCGGTATGCCGTCGAGCGACCGGCAGATCGCCGCCGCCGCGTCCGCGTTGGCCGAGGTCAGCGCGAAGCCGGGTGCGGAAGCCGCCGCCCGGTCGGCGAAGAGCCGGACAGCGTCCGGCGCGGACCCGCCGGCCGAGGCGACGGCCAGCGGGGGTACCTGCCAGACGGTCTCGCCCGCCACCCGCAGCGGTTCCCTGCTGGTGGCCATCAGGCGCAGGTCGGCTGACGCGGCGAGCAGCCGCTGGCAGAGGCGGGCGCAGGCGTCGAGAACGTGCTCGCAGTTGTCGAGCGCGAGCACCAGCGAGCGTGCCCGCAGCGCGTCCGTCAGCGTGTCGATGAGCGGCCTGTCGTTCTCCTCGGCGACGCCCACCGCCGCCGCCACCCGGGCCACGACCAGGTCAGGGCTGGTCACGTCGGCCAGCTCGGCGTAACAGGCGCCGTCAGGGAACTCGTTCTCAAGCAGGGCGAGCGCATGCAGCGCGATGCGGGTCTTGCCGATACCGCCCGGCCCGGTCAGCGTCACCATCCGCCCCGCGAACACGAGCTTACGCAGCTCGTCGAGCTCGTGCTCGCGGCCGACGAAGCTGTTCGGCTCGGTGGGCAGTTCAGGCCGAATATCAGTAAGTCGATACACCAGTACCCCGATCCTGACCCTGGCCCGGGATTTCCCAGCCGAGGCTGGGCTCGCATCTGCACATCCGTTTACATAATTCGGATGATGTTGTGCACTATCCGACAGTCTAGCCTCTGTGCTGTAGGGCATCCGGGAGCTTCGCTCTCGGCCGTGCACGGCGCCGTTAGCGGCCCGTGCCGCGCGCGCCCTCGCCGCCGGACTCGTGACGAGGCCGCCGCGGCAACAGGGCCCCGGTCGCCGTGGCCATACCGTTGGGGGGGATGCGGCGGGCATCGCAGGCTTCACCGCCTGTGTACCGTCCGCCCAGAGGAGCGGTCACGGCGGCCGGCTTTTCGACGCCGGCGCACGGCGCGGGCCTGCCTTAGTCAGATGCAGGAGCCGGCTGCCTTCAGGCACTCGCCAGGCGTGGCCGCGGCCAGCCGGGCTAGCAGGTCGCGGAGCAGGTCCTGCTCCTGCCGGGAGAACGTGCCGAGCAGGCTCGCCTCCACGTGATCCCTGGCCCTGGTGACCTCGGCCTGGACCCGGCGGCCGTCCGCCGTCAGTGCCGGGATGCGCGCCCGCCGGTCATGGCTGTCGGTGCAGCGGGTGACGAGGCCGCGTGCCTCCATCCGGTCAAGCAGCGAGGTCATCGTGGTCTTATCGAGCCCGAGCGCGTGCGCAAGCGCCAGCTGCGTCTGCCGCTCTCCGCTGGCGAGCGCGGACAGCACCATCCAGTCGCGCGCCCCGGTCAGCCCGTGCGCCTGTGCCGCCTCGTCAAGCGCGGCCCGCATGTTCTGCGCGGCCCGGTGCAGCAGCCACGTCAGGTCCGGGCGGTCGGCGTTCGCGGGCGGCGGGCAGTCAGCGGTGTTGCCGCAGTCGTCCTGCCCGAAGTCGGCGGCGGTGCCGTCCGCCCGCGCCGTTTGCCCCGCTGTGCTCACGCCTTGAGGATACCCGAGTACCAGAATGTTCCCACTTAGGATATTCTCATCTCGGATCATCTGAATCAAGCACGACATTGCCCGGCGCGCCGCCTGCGGCCGCCCGACCTGGGAGGCATCCTCCATGACCCTGTTCCGTCTCGACGCCAGCATCAACCCGGCCAGCTCATCGAGCCGCGCTATCGCCGACATCGTCGAAGCCGGGTGGCAGGCCGCGCACCCGGGCGGCGCCGTCGTCAGGAAGAACCTGGGCACCGAGCCGCTGCCGTCCGGCGCCTGGACCGCCGCGATCGGGGCGGCGTGGACGCCGGAGGAGTCCCGCGCCGGCGAGCAGCGCGCCGCCCTCGCGCTGGCGGCGGACCAGGCCGGGGAGCTGCGCTCCGCCGACGCGGTGCTGCTGGCCGTCCCGCTGTATAACTTCGGCATCCCGCAGCACGTCAAGACCTGGATCGACCTGGTCATAGCCGGCGCGAGCCGCGCCGACGAGCCTCTGCTGTCCGGCAAGCCCGCGGTCCTCGTGGTGGTGCGAGGCGGCGCGTACGGCAAGGGCACGCCGCGCGAGGGCTGGGATCACTCGACCGACTACCTGCGGCGCATCCTGGCCGACGTCTGGGGCGCGGACCTCACCGTGGTGGAGCGCGAGTTCACCCTGGTCGGCGTGAACCCCGCGCTTGACGAGTTCAAGGACCTGGCGGCCCAGTTCAAGGACGCCGCCCACGAGGCCGCGGCGGCGGCGGGCAAGTCCCTCGGCAGCGCCTGACCGGTTTACGCGCGGGCCGGCCGGTAGGAGGCGATCAGCCGCTGCCGGGCGGCCGCGGGCGCGGCGACCGCGTCAAGCCCGAGCAGGGCGGCGCCTGCCAGCGGCGGCACGTCGAGCACGCGGCGGACGGCACCGGGCGCCGCTACCGTGAGCTCGCGGTCGATCTCGGCCAGCAGCAGCGGCTGGCGCGACTCGAGCAGGCCGCCGCCGAGTACCACCGGGACACCGGCCGGGCTGAGGCCGATCCTGCGCAGCGCGGCCGCCGCCATCGTGCACACCTCCACCGCCTGCCTGGTGACCAGGGAGCAGGCCACCGGGTCACCGGACGCCGCCACCGCGAACAGCACCCAGGTCAGCCGGTGCAGGTCGGCGCCGCTCAGCTCGCCCCGGTGGACGGCCACGGCGACATCGCGGACCGATGCCAGGCCGAAGCAGGCGGCGGCCGCGTCACCGAGCGCCGTCGCCGGGCCGCGGCCGTCCCAGCCGCGCATGGCGTGCCACATCACTTCGCGGGACAGGCTGTGGCCGCCGCCCCAGTCGCCGGTCAGCGTGCCGTGCGACAGGTAGCGCGCCACCGCGCCGTCCGGGCCCACGGCCACGCAGTTGGTACCGGCACCGCAGGTGACCGCCGCTCCCCAGCGCTCGTCGGCGGACCCCGCGCGGAGTACCGCGAACGTGTCGTTCACCACCACGGCGGCCCGTGACCAGCCCTGGGCGGCCAGCGCGGCCGACAGCGCCGCTTCCTCCTCGGGCAGGTCGGCGCCGGCCAGGCACGCCGAGACATGCCGGGCGACCGTGCCGGTGCCGCCGGGGCCCGTCCCGTCCAGGTCCGTGCCGTGCGGGTCCGGCCCGCCCCGTACCGCCCCGTCCAGGCCCGCCTCCGCCGCCAGCGCGCTGACCTGGTCCGCG
>DASYAD010000020.1:0-3914 GCA_036501515.1 Trebonia sp.
GGAGATGGCCGCCGGAATCTGCGACGCGGTGACCGGGTGCCAGGACGCCGCGGTCATCGTGATCACGGGAACCGACCCGGCGTTCTGCGCCGGGCTGAACCTCCGTTCCCTCGGCACCGACCAGCTGACGGACCTGCCCCCGTTCAACGCGGCCGTCGCGGGCTCGCGGGTGCCGGTGATTGCGGCGGTCAACGGCCCGGCCGTGACCGGCGGGTTTGAGCTGGCCCTGATGGCCGACTTCATCGTCGCGTCTGAACGGGCCGCGTTCGCGGACACGCACCTGCGGGTCGGCGTCTACCCCGGTCCCGTGCTCGTCGACCTGCCCCGCCGGGTGGGCATGGCCTGGGCGCGCGAGATATCGCTGACCGGCAACTTCGTCGACGCGGCGACCGCGCTGCGGATCGGGATCGCGAACCACGTGGTCCCGCACGAAGAGCTGCTTCCGTACACGATGCGGCTCGCGGCCGCGATTGCCGAGGCCGACCGCGACATGGTCGCGGCGATGCGCGACGACTGGGACGCGACCAGCGGTATCCCGGTCCGCGACGCGCGGCGGCTGCACCTGGACAACGCCCGGGAGGCCGGCTTCGCCGGACGGGCGACCGCCGAGGGGATCGCGGCGCGGCGCGGCGCCGTGCTCGACCGGTCCCTTGCGCAGCGCCAGGGGTAGCGGAAACCGCTGTCGTCTGACAGAGAGGTCACGCCTGGGTCGAGTCGGCCGCGACCTTGAGCCTGCTGTAACTGTTCGCAAACTCGCCTGTAAGCCGGCTCCATTCCACTAGGCAGGCCATATTAGTCATCCTCGATTCAGCTGTTTTCCGCGCGTAGCACCGCCGAGGGAGCTTGCTGTTCCCGCTACGCCTCGACTGAGGAGTGCGACGCGGCGTACTGGCCGGCCAGGAATCCCCAGACGATCGCCGGGCCGAGCGTGCCGCCCGCGCCGCCGTAGGACATCCCCATCGCCGAGGCGGCCATGGCGTTGCCCGCCGCGTACAGCCCCTCGATGGGCGCACCGTCGAGGTCGAGGACACGGGCCTGGTCGTCGGTCTTGGGACCGCCCTTGGTGCCGAGGCAGCCGCTGTAGACACGGACCGCGTAATAGGGTGCTGCGTCAAGCGGCCCGAGGGTGGCGGCAGGCCCGTCGCCGAACTGCGGGTCACCCCACCACTTGTCGATGGCGCTTGTGCCCCGCCCGAAGTCGGGGTCGATGTCCTGCGCGGTGTTCTCGTTCCAGCGTCGCACGGTCTTCTCGAGCTCGCCGGCGGGCACGTCGACCTGCTTGGCGAGCTCGGAGACCGAGTCGGCCGCGATGATCCAGGCGGGCACCGGCTGCTCCGCCCGCGCGCCGGCCAGGCCGTACCGGCGCCAGTAGACGTCGTCAAAGATCATCCAGGCCGGGTGGTTGGCGTACTCGAAGGTCGTCGTGTCAATCACGTGGAAGGCGGCACCGAAGGCGTTGTAGTTAACCGCCTCATTCGTGAACCGCTGCCCGTGACCGTTGACCATGATGCACCGCGGGCGGGTGCGTTCGCCGTTGATCAGCCACGACGCGGTGCTGCCGTCGGGCATCGGCACGTCGATGGTCGGCGCCCACCACGCCTCGCGCATGTTGCCGAGGTCGGCGCCGACCCGCATCGCCATCCGCAGGCCGTCACCGGTGTTGCCGTGCGGCGGTGAGGCCGGCCGCTCAAGCGGGCCGCGCAGGAACGACCGCACCAGGTCCTCGTCCCACTCGAAGCCGCCGGTGGCGATGACGACTCCCCGGCGCGCGCGCACGTCTACCGGCCCGTCCGCCGACTCGAAGCGGACCCCGGCCACCCGGGTTCCCTCGGTCAGCAGCCGGGTCGCGCGCATACCGGTCCGCGGCTCGATGCCCCGGTCGAGGCAGCCCTTGACGAGCCTGCCGACCAGGGCCTGGCCGGTGCCGCGCTCATCGTTGACCCGGCGCCTGGCCAGCTCGTCGGCTGGAATGCCCTGGGGCGCGCCGCGGCCGAGCGGTGTTTCCGTGATGGTCAGCACACCGGACAGCTGCGGTCCCTTGGTGACGCGGCCCGCCCACTCCCCCAGCTCGTTGAAGGCGAACAGCGGGCATTCCATCGTCCGCCCGCCCCGGGACTTCGCGCCCGGGTTCTCCGGGTGGTAGTCGGGAAAGCCGGCGATCGAAAAGAACTTCACCGGCGTGTTGGCCTCGAGCCAACGGACCACCTCGGGACCGCGGTCGACGAAGGTCTCGGCCGCGCCTGAATCGATCATGTCGTTGGACAGGGATGCCAGATAGGTGAGCGCTTCCGCCCGGCTGTCGGTCGCGCCGGCCGCGCCCATGTGCGGGTTGCCGGGAATCCAGGCCATGCCCCCCGACCAGGCTGCGGTCCCGCCGATCTTGTCCGCCTTCTCGAAGAGCCCGACGTCAGCTCCCTGCGCACTTGCCCGGATGGCCGCCGTCAGGCCCGCCGCACCGGTGCCGAGCACCACGACGTCGAACTCGTCCATTGAGATCGCCTCCTCCGGAAACAATATGCACACAGTGTCAGATAAACAAGCTGCCAGTCTCGCCCGCCGCCCGGCTGAAGCGGTGCCGCTGGCTACCCGGCGCCCGCCGCGATCGCCTTGCCCGCGGCGTAGCCCATGGTCATCGCGGGCCCCAGCGTCGCTCCCGCCCCCGGATAGCCGGCGGCACACGGGTGCGACGACACGTTGCCGACCGCGAATAGCCCCGTGATGACCGTGTCGTCGGCGGTTAGCGCGCGCCCGAGGTCATCGGTGCGGACTCCGCCGCTGGTGCCGAACGCGCCGGGCATCACCTGCATGGCGCAGAACGGCCCCTCGGCAATCGGTGCCAGGTTCGGGCTTGGGTAAGGGTTGGTGACGTCGCCGCCGTAAACGTCGTAGATGTTCTGGCCACGGCCGAAGTCCTCGTCCTTGCCCTCGGCCGCGAACTTGTTGAAACGGTCGAGGGTGGCCTGGAGCACGCCG
This sequence comes from Trebonia sp., assembly GCA_036501515.1. Classification (GTDB taxonomy): domain Bacteria; phylum Actinomycetota; class Actinomycetes; order Streptosporangiales; family Streptosporangiaceae; genus Trebonia. The sequence goes on from DASYAD010000020.1 coordinate 2,974, forward strand.
GGGTCCATGCCGAGGCGCCCGGCCAGTTCGCCGGCCGAGCTTCCGCGCAGCAGCCAGTCGGGTGCCGGCTGGCCGGACGTCGAGCGGTAGGTGATGAACCCGTAGCGGTCGAGGAACCGCTGATCGAAAACCACGTACATCGGCAGGTGCGGCCCGGTCTCCCGCTCCGCCCGGTGAGCCGCCCTGATCAGGCTGTTGTAGTCCTGCGACTCGTTGATGAACCGGCGGCCGTGGCGGTCGACGATGATCGTGCCCGGCCCTTGCCGCTCGGTCCGCAGGTGCCGCCCGACCTGCTCCCCCTCGATTTCCTGGCCGGGCACGATGCCCATGGGAGCCCACCAGGCCTCGCCCATGTTGGCGAAGGATGCCCCGGCCGCCGCGGCCATCCGGTGACCGTCGCCGGTATTGTGCGGCGGGCTGCAGCGGGCCGCGATCTCGCCGTCGACGTACTCGGCGACCATCTCGAGGTCCCATTCAAACCCGCCGCACGCGAGCACCACGCCGCGCACGGCCTGTAGCCGCCTGCCGTCGACCTCGACCCCGGTGACGGCGCGGCCGCCACCGTCGTCCGTGGTGAGCAGCGACGTTACCCGGGCCTCGCTGGCGAAACGCACACCGCGGGCCAGGCACCAGGCGAACAGCGGGCCGACCAGGGCGGCCCCGCGGCCGACGATCCCGCGCTCGGACCGCATCCGCAGTTCCGCCCAGGGGAAGTTCTCCCACGACCCCCACTCCTTGAACTCGCCCATCGTGTACGGCAGCTGGTTGGTGTCGAAGCGGAGGGCGTCCCGCAAGGGGCCGAGCTCGCCCCGGTCGAACAGGCGCGGCTGAAGCGACCTGGCGCCCGGCATCGCCCCGTCGAAGTCCTGACGGTAGTCGGGGAAGTACGCGGCGACGTCGAGCTCAAGCCCGCATGACCGGGCGAACTCGAGCATCTCTGG
>DASYAD010000021.1:0-7905 GCA_036501515.1 Trebonia sp.
CCCTCGGACGTTGGGTAGTGACATCTGGTGGCGGGTGCTGCTGGCGTTTACTGTCGAAGGGTGTTTTCTCGGCAGGTGGACGTCGTGGTGACCGCGGTTAGCTGGCGGCGCACCGTGGTGATCGAGCAGGGGCGCTGGCAGTCGCGCCGCACGGACTGGAAGCCGCGCGGTGACGGCGTGCGCAATGTCCGGACGGTCCGGGTGACGGAGCCGGAGATCATCTTCGACACGCACACTAACCGCAAGGTCGGGGGCCCGCGGCAGAGCGGGTCGCACGAGGTCATGGACAAGCACACGTACTTCGAGTACGAGGAGTTCAGCTGGCATAAGTACCGCTCATTCAGCGCGCAGGGGGACGGGCCGGCCGATGTCCGCTGGCCCGACTATCCGCTGGGGGCTGACCAGCGGATCAGCGAGCGGCGCGAGGTGTACCGGGCGAAGTTCTCGGCCGTCGCCGGTGCGGACAGCGAGGACGAGTACGTGGCCGAACTCGACGAGGCGACGTGGCGCACCCTGCGGGCGGGCCTGCGCTGCCGCCTGACGGTGGGTACGCTCAGCGGCGAGATCAAGCAGGTGAACCCGGCGGCCGCCAGGAACGACGGCCGCCGGCCGGGCTCCGGCGGCCGGCGACGCCCGGGCTCCGGCGGATAACAAGCATGACGGCCGGCACGTCGGTCGCGTCCGCCGTCGCGTGAAATCATTGGGTGTTGTTCCGACCACATACGGGCAGAAATCACACCCAATGATCGGTCTGTGCGACGTGGCGTGACCGCCGTAACGTGTGATCACCGCTCAGGACCGGGAGGCCCTTCGGCCTGCGGCGTCTCCTGGGCCGGCGGCGCCGGCTGGGGCGCGGCGTGGCCAAGCTCGCCGGAGACCGGCAGCCAGTAGTAAACGAGGAACGCGGTGAACACGCACACGCCGAGTACCGGCAGCAGTGCGCCGAGCAGAGTCGCGGAACCGAGCCAGGCAAGCACCAGATCACGTTGAACAGGCCGGCGGCCACGAAAAATACCAGGCCGTGCAGGACGACGGCGGTCCGTTCGCCGTGCCCGGTGCGGAACGAATTGGCCAGCACGGAAGCGGCGAACGGAAGCAGCGCGATATCCATCAGGAGCACGGCGTTCAAGACGAGCAGCAGCCGGTCTGCGTGGCGAATATGGTCGAACAAGACGTGATGATTGGCCCACACCTGCGCTACCAGCATGAACGTGGTGATGCAGGACAGGTATGACGGCCACAGCGCGGCGAGGCCGTGCAGCAGGTTAGCGGTGTCCTGCGGCGGCTGAATGTCCAGGACGAGCAGGGTGACCGCGACCGCGATGACCCCGTCGCTGAACGCGACGACTCGTGCCGGAGCACGCTCAGCGGCGCCGTCGTGGCGAGACCTTCCGGGCATGACATCACATGATGCCCTCAGTCCGGCTCAGTCGTCGGCTGATTCCACCTTGACGCGGGAGGCGATGAGGTCCATCACCGATCCGTCGGCCAGGGTGGTGGCGTCGCCGATCTCGCGGTCTTCGGCGACGTCGCGCAGCAGGCGCCGCATGATCTTGCCTGAGCGGGTCTTGGGGAGCTCGGGGACGACCACGATGCGGCGCGGCCGGGCGATGGGGCCGATTTCCTTCGCGACGTGCTGACGGAGTACGGCCTCCGCGTCGGCCGCCTGGCCGGCGGACTCGCGCAGGATCACGAACGCCACCACGGCCTGGCCGGTGGTGTCGTCGGCGGCGCCGACGACCGCGGCTTCGGCGACCGACGGGTGCGAGACGAGCGCGGACTCGATCTCGGCGGTGGACAGCCGGTGACCGGAGACGTTCATGACGTCGTCGACCCGGCCGAGCAGCCAGATGGCGCCGTCCTCGTCACGCTTGGCGCCGTCGCCCGCGAAGTAGTAGCCCTGGCTCGCGAACCGGGACCAGTACGTCTCCCGGTAGCGCTCGTCGTCGCCCCAGATCGTCCGCAGCATCGACGGCCACGGGCCGGTCAGCACCAGGTAGCCACTGGTTCCGTTCTCGACCGGGCGGCCTTCCTCGTCCACGATGTCGACGCCGATGCCGGGGAAGGGGGTCATCGCGGCCCCGGGCTTGCCCGCGGTCACGCCCGGCAGGGGGGTGATCATGTGCGCGCCGGTCTCGGTCTGCCACCAGGTGTCGACGACGGGCGTGCGGTTGCCGCCGATGTGCTCGCGGTACCACAGGTAGGCCTCGGGGTTGATGGGCTCGCCGACCGAGCCGAGCACCCGCAGGCTCGACAAGTCGTATCCGGCCGGGATCTGCTCGCCCCATTTCATGCAGGTGCGGATCGCGGTGGGCGCGGTGTAGAAGAGCGTGACACCGTAGGCGGCGATGATCTCCCACCAGCGGCCCTTGTGCGGGGTGTCGGGCGTCCCCTCGTAAAGGATCTGGGTCGCCCCCTCGGCGGTCGGCCCGTAGGCGACGTAGGAGTGCCCGGTGATCCAGCCGATGTCGGCGGTGCACCAGTAGACGTCGGTCTCCGGCTTGTGGTCGAACGTCGCCCAGAACGTGTAGGCCGCCTGCGTCAGGTACCCGCCGGCCGTGTGCAGGATGCCCTTCGGCTTCCCGGTGGTGCCCGACGTGTACATGACGAACAGCGGGTGCTCGCTGTCGAACGCCTGCGGCTGGTGCTCGGCCGGGCTGCCGCCGACCAGGTCGTGCCACCACACATCGGTCGCGTCATCCCAGCTGACGTCCTGGTTGGTGCGCTTGACCACGAGCACGCGCTCGACCGGGCTGGCCGCGCCGAGTTTGGCCAGGGCCTGGCCGACGGCGGGCTTCAGCGCTGAGGCGTTGCCGCGCCGGTAGCCGCCGTCGGCCGTGATGACCAGCCGGGCCCCGAAGTCCTCGATCCGGCTGGCGAGCGCGTCGGCGGAGAACCCGCCGAACACGACCGTGTGCGGCGCTCCGACGCGGGCGCAGGCGAGCATCGCCACGACCGCCTCGGGGATCATCGGCAGGTAGATCGCGACCCGGTCGCCGGCCCCGATGCCCAGCTGCTCAAGCGCGTTGGCGGCCCGGCAGACCTCGTCCTTGAGCTCGGCGTAGGTGATGTCACGGCGGTCACCGGGTTCGCCGACGAAGTGAATCGCGACCTTGTCCCCCAGCCCGCGCTCAACATGGCGGTCGACGCAGTTGTAGGCCACATTGAGCTTCCCGCCGCCGAACCAGCGGGCGAACGGCGGGTCCGACCAGTCGAGCACCTCGGTGAAGTCCGCCGACCAGGTCAGCCGCCTGGCGGCGTCGGCCCAGAACGCCAGCCGGTCCTGCTGCGCGCTGGCGTAGATTCCGGCCTGCGCGTTGGCCGCGGCCGCCAGGGACGGCGGCGGCGGGAAGGCGAGCTGGCTGGCTTCCTGATCTGATGACATCATTGACCTCCTCGACCGGCTGCACCGATTATGACGATCGGACGGACGGCGCTCTAGGTTCCAAAGGAGGTAGCGGGTGACCGGGGAAATGCCCCGAGCGGACAGCCTCGACCTGCTCCGCCGCGCGGGCAGGAAGCTGCGCGTGCACGGCAAGATCCCCGTTTTCTTCGGCGGGCTCGGCGACGAGCACGGCATCCGGGTGACTACCGTCAGCGGGGCGCGGACCGCTCAGCTCACCACGATCCTGATCCGGCCGGACCGGGGACTTGGCGGGCGCAGCTGGACATCCGGCCAGCCGCGGGCGGTAGCCGATTACGCCCGCGCCGCCGGCATCACCCACGACTTCGACCACCAGATCCTCGGCGAGGGCATCGTCGGCCTCGCCGTCGCGCCGGTCATCGTCCGCGACCGGGTCGCCGGGCTGCTCTACGGCGGTTACCGCACCGAGCTGCACCGGGCCGACGCGCTTGAGATGCTGGGGCACGAGGCTGGCCGGGTGGCGCAGGAGCTGCTCGTCCGCGACCTCGTGGACGAGCGCGTGCGCGGGCTCCGGGCCCGGGAGACCCTCGAGGCGGCCGGCCTGGCACACCCGGACCTCAGCGAGCTGTTCGCGCGGCTGCGTCAGGTGGCGGCCGGCACGACCGACCCGCGGACCGCTGCTGAGCTGCGGGAGCTGCTGGATCTCGGGCAGGCCGCCGGGCCAGACGACCGGCGGCTGACCGCCCGGCGGCTGACCGCGCGGCAGGTCGACGTGCTGGCCCTGGTCGCGCTCGGGCTGACGAACGAGCGGATCGCGTCCAGCCTGGGGCTTTCCTGCCTGACTGTGAAGAGCTACCTGCGGTCGGCCATGACGCGGCTTGGTGCGCGAACACGGTACGAGGCGGTCGTCGAGGCACGGCGGCTCGGGCTCCTGCCCTGACTTGCTGCCCACCTGTCACGCTGACATCACTGGATATGCATCAGTGGCAGGCAGGAAAAAGATCTTGGTAATTTTTTCGAGTATAGTCCATAAAAGTTTCCAATCAGCGAATTCTTTCCGCATTAATGGCCCGCCAGCGCTGGCCGGAGAGTTGACAGCCGTCGCGCGGACCTCTCGGCTATCGGCCGGGAATTATGCTCACTAACGTGAATGATTCAGACGCACCCGCCCTGGTTGACCGGAGCGCGCTCACCGCTCGTCTGGCGGCCTTTCCGCGGGTGGCCGCGGATCTGCCCGATCTCAAGCAGGCCGCGGTCGCCGTGTGCGTCACCGAGCACGACGGGGTGCCTGCTTTGCTGCTCACCCGGCGCTCTGCCCGGCTGCGGGCTCACGCAGGACAGTGGGCGCTGCCGGGCGGGCGGCGCGACGCCGGGGAGACCGCGGCCGAGGGCGCGCTGCGCGAGCTCGCCGAGGAAGTCGGGCTCACCCTCGGCGCCGACGCTGTCCTCGGGCTGCTCGATGATTACGTGACCCGCTCGGGCTACGTGATGACCCCGGTCGTCTGCTGGGCCGGGCCCGCCGGCGAGCTGCGGCGGGCTGAGGCCGAGGTCGCGTCTGTGCACCAGGTACCGCTGGCCGACCTCGCCGTCGAGCCGCGGTTCATCTCGATCCCCGAGTCGGACGCGCCAGTGATCCAGCTGCCCCTGCTCGGCGGTTACCTGCACGCCCCGACCGCGGCCATTGTCCACCAGTTCTGCCGCATCGCCTGCCGCGGCGAGGTCGAGCGGGTCGCGCATTACGAGCAGCCGGTATTCGCCTGGCGCTAGGCAGGGTCGCACAGGCAAGCACCGGACGGCATGAACGCGGCGGTGTCCCGCCCGCGGGCACGGTCCGCGCGCCGGACATTCAGCGGGAGCCGGGCGAGCGCCTGCACCCCGGTCATCTGCGCCTCGCCTGAGCCGGCCGTGTAGCGGTCCTTGGGTTCGATCGTCATCATGCTCCATTACCCGGTTCCGTGGATAACACCAGAGTTACACCCGAAACACGGCAAGGCGCCTACCCAAGCAGGCCGATGACCTTGTGGACCGAGGCGATCGCGCTGGCGCCTTCGCCGGTGGCGGCGGCGACGCGCTTCATCGAGCCGGAGCGCACGTCGCCGACCGCGAACACGCCGGGGACGCTGGTCTCGAACGGCAGCGGCCGGCGGTCGAGACCGTCCCAAGCGGGGCCCAGGTCGTCGCCTGACAGCTCCGAATCCGTGCGGATGAAGCCGTCGGGCTCGGTGGCGATCCCGGTCAGCCAGTCCGTGGCGGGCTCGGCGCCGATGAAGCAGAACAAGCCAGCACACGGCTGCGGGCGCGTTTCGCCGGCCGCCTGGTCGGTGACGTTGATCTCCTCGAGGAACGCGTCGCCGTCCAGCCGGGTGACCTCGCTCCGGCATCTCACCGTCACCCGGGGATGCGCGAGCAGCCGGTCGACCAGGTACGCCGACATCTCGGCGGCGATGCCGGGGCCGCGGACCACGAGCGAGACCTGGCTTCCGCGCCCGGCCAGGTAGAGCGCGGCCTGGCCTGCCGAGTTCGCCCCGCCGATCACCGTGACCGGGCTGCCCGCGCAGCCGCGGGCCTCCAGCTCGGTGGCCGCGTAGTAGATGCCCGCGCCCTCGAAGTCGGGCCAGCGCTCGAGCGGCAGCGCCCGGTAGCGGGCGCCGGTCGCGATGATGACGGCCTTGCTCTCGATGACGTCGGCGCCCGGCAGGTGCAGGCGCAGCAGGCCGCTGGCGGTCCGGTCGGTGTCGAGCGTGGCCACCCGGCAGGGGCTGGCCAGCTGGGCGCCGAACTTCAGCGCCTGGAGCACGGCGCGGCCGGTCAGGTCGCTGCCCGACAGGCCGAACGGGAAGCCGAAGTAGTTCTCGATCCGGGAACTCGCGGCGGCCTGGCCGCCGGTGCCGACGGCGTCGAGCAGCAGGGTGTCCAGACCTTCGGACGCGCCGTAGACGGCGGCCGCGAGCCCGGCCGGCCCGGCGCCGACGATCGTGACGTCGACGGGTTTGCTCGATGAGCGGTGATAGCTGAGGTTGAGCTTCTGGGCCAGCTCGCCCGGGGTGGCCCGCTTCAGCGTCGCGCTGGGCATGACCACGGCGGGCAGGTCGTCCTCGGTCAGGCCGGAGGACTCCATCATGGCCCGGCCCTCGGGGGTGGCGGCGTCGAACCAGAGGTGGATCAGCCGCTGACGGGCGGCGTAGGTGCGCAGCGCCAGCGCGGCGGCCGAGACCGGGTGCCCGACGATCTCCACGCTGCGGGCGGCGGTACTGCGGCGCAGCAGCTCGCGGCGGGCGACCAGCGCCTTGAAGACGACGTCGGACAGCTCGACGTCGTTCGACATCAGCCGCCGGAGCCGCTCAGGCGAGACCCGGTAGATCGTGCCCGCATCCCGCACCCGGCACTCCAGGTAGACATTCTGCCCGGTCAGCAGGTTCAGTTCGCCGACGAAGCCGCCCGCGTCAACCTGGGCCACCATCTGCGCGGGCACGTCGCCGGTCACCGCCCTGATGACCTCGACCGAGCCCTCGGCGACCACGATCAGGTCGACGTTCTCGTCGCCCGGCTCGAACAGCACGTCACCCGGGCTGGTCTGCTGCGGCGTGCCGTAGGAGACCAGCCGGGCGAAAAGCTCGGGTCCGAGCCGCGGCGACCCCGCCTTGGCCGGGACCAGCGGCTTGCCCAGCGCGCCCGGCCCGTCGGAGCCCGGCAGCGGCATCACGTGCGGCGTGGTGTTCCAGTCCACCGGCCGGGCCAGGCCGTGGCCGCTGAACGTGTACTCGCTGGTGGCTTCAGACACGCCGTCAACGCTACCCCGCGGCGGCGCCTGACCGGGCGGCGCGTGGCGGTCAGGCGATGATCGTCCAGGGCTGCTCGATCAGGCCGGTCAGCGTCTGCAGGAACTTCGCCGCGAGGGCGCCGTCGATCACCCGGTGGTCGACCGACAGCGTGTACCGCAGCCGGTAACGGGGCTCCACGGTGTCCCCCACCACAGCCGGCTCGCGGATCGTCGCGCCGACGGCCAGGATCGCCGACTCGGGCGGGTTGATGATCGCGGTGAAGTGCTCCACCCCGTACATCCCGAGGTTGCTGATCGTGAACGTCCCCCCGCTTGTCTGGGCGGGGGTCAGCTTCCGTTCGGCGGCCAGGGCGACGAGCTTCTTCGCCTCCGCGCCGAGCTGGGTGACGGTCTTGGTGTCGGCATCGCGGATGACGGGCACGATCAGGCCGCTTTCCGCCGCCACGGCGACACCGACGTTGATCCGGTCGTGCACCAGCGTGACACTGCCGTCGGCGCCGTAGGAGACGTTGACGTCGGGGTGCTCGCGCAGCGCCAGCGCGCACGCCCTGATCAGCAGGTCGTTGACGCTGATCTTGGGGCGGCCCGCCCCGGTCAGCTGGCCGTTCAGCGTCGTGCGCAGGTCCATCAGGGCCTGCGCGTCGGCGGCGGCGGTCACGTAGAAGTGCGGGATGTCGCGGGCGCTGGCGGACAGGCGGCGGGCGATCACCCGGCGGACCTGGCTCACCGGCACGCTGCGCGACCCGCGGACCTCGTCCGC
>DASYAD010000022.1:0-2075 GCA_036501515.1 Trebonia sp.
GGGAGAGGTTCGTCCGGCGGCCCGACCTCGATGTCATCTCGGTGTGCACGCCAACCGACCTGCACCGCGAGCAGGTGCTCGGCGCCATCAGCGCGGGCAAGCACGTGCTGTGCGAGAAGCCGGTCGCCCTGGACTCAAACCAGGCCGTCGAGATGGCCGACGCGGCGGACAGGGCCGGGGTGGCCGCGGCGGTCTGCTTCGAGAACCGGTGGGGGCGGGAGAAGCTGACGGTCTGGCGGCAGGTCAACGAGGGGCTGCTCGGCTCCCCTTACTTCGCGCGGGTCGCCATCGCGGCGGACTACTTCCACCCCGTCAGGCCGCTGATGTCGGAGTGGATGTACCGGCTGGCCGACGGGGGCGGTTACCTGCTCGGCATGGCGTCGCACGACATCGACTACCTGTACTGCCTGTTCGGCCTGCCCGAGGCGGTGTGCGCGGACGTGCGCACGACCGTGCCAGCGCGGACCCGGGCCGACGGGTCGACCTTCACGGCGGACGCCGATGACACCGCTTCGCTGCTGCTGCGGTGGAGTTCAGGCATGCGGGCCCTCATCAGCCTGACCACGGTGGGGCTGCACACCGGCTCCCGGTACTGCTTCGAGGCCTTCGGAAGCGAGGGAACCGCGGAGATCGACGGGACGGTGTTCGGCGGGACGGTGCGGGCCGGACGGGCCGGCGAGGACGGGCTTCGCGAGCTTGCCCTCAGCGACGCGCCGGTCGGCGACCCCTCCGCCATTCCGGCGACCGGGCGGCGGAGCGCGCCGATCCGGGCGCTCGCTCTCATGCTCGAGCAGTGGCTGCCTTCGGTGCGCGGCTTGGCGGCCGCGGGGGCGGCGGGCAGCGGGAGCGGTCTCGCGCCAAGCGTGCCGACGCTGCGCGACGGCCTTGTCGTGCAGCGGGTCATCGACGCCGCCCGGCGCAGCTCCGACGGTGCCGGCTGGGTGTCGCTGCAGGCCTGACGATTTACCTGCGGGAGTGCCTCAGTGCAGGAGGTCGGTGACGGTTGAGACGACGTCATCGCCGAGCAGGTAGCCCTCCGCCTCCCGCAGGTGACGCCGCCACAGGTCCTCGGCGTGGCGCTGGTCGCGCGCCCTGATGTGCTCGACGACCCGGCGGTGGGTCTTGGTGGTGGACTCCCTGGCGCTCTGGACGGCGGAGTCGGTGGAAGGCTGAAGCGACGTGTTCGCCACCTCGACGATATCGTGCAGCATCTCATTGAGCAGCGTCAGCGTCCGGTTACCCGCCAGGCGCACGAGGAGCGTGTGGAAGTCGCCGTGCAGCCTGATCGACTCGCGCGCGTCCTGAGCCACGGCGTCCTGGCGGCAGAGCGCGGTGTCGAGGACGTCGAGATCGGCGTCGGTGCGGTCGAGGGCGAGCTTGCCGACGCTCGGCACTTCAAGTGCGGCCCTGGCGCCGTAGACATCCCGCAGCGTGACACCTCGGTACTCCAGGGTGAAGGCCGCGTAGCGGGCGGCGACCTCGCGGTCGGGTGGCTGAACTCGCGCCCCGCCCCTGGCGCCGCGGCGGATGGTGATCAGGTTCTCCGACTCAAGCACGCGGAACGCTTCCCTGAGCGTGGGGCGGGAGACCCCGAACCGCGCCATTAGGTCCGATTCCGGCGGCAGCGCATCTCCCTCAGCCAGCTCGCCGCGGATGACCTGGCGGCGCAGCTCAGCCGCGACTAGCTCGGCGGCTTTCGGCACGCGGACGAGCCGATCGGCGCCCTTGGCCGTCTCGCGCGGCGCCTGACGCCCTAGGCTGACCATGCCGCCGTCCTCATGTTACGTTAAAGTTCACGATAAATTATTGCACTCTTTAGTGTACCCGTCACCCGCTCCCCCGGGTGGTTGCCATGCGTGACGCCGCCCCGGCGGGGGGCGGCGTCCCCGCGCTCAAGCTAAAGGTGCGACAGGGCGATCTTCAGCGCAGACAGCCGGCGCTCGCGCAGCTGGACCTCGGCCTGGACCACGGGGCCGGCGCCAAGGGCCGCCAGGGCGGCCGACTCGGACTCGATCTCCTCCGCGATCCGCTCGCGCGCCTCGTCCTTGGTGAGCAGGTCCTGGTCGGTCCAGTCG
>DASYAD010000023.1:0-2428 GCA_036501515.1 Trebonia sp.
GGGCGATCCGCCCGACCGGGAGCCAGACGTCGACGGCCAGGCGGACGCCGTCGCTGACGGGCACGTACAGGGCCTGGACGCGGCGCGCCGGATCAACCGTCATGGCAGCAACTTTGCCGCCAGGCGGATGCTGACCTGGGAACCGAGTTCGCGGAATCCCAGGGCGCGGGCGACGCGCCGGGATACCTCGGGGCGCGCCCGCCATTGCGGCAGCTTGCCTTCGCTGATCGCGTGGGCGACGGCCGCCGAGGCGGCGACGCGGGCCAGGCCGCGGCCGCGGGCTTCGGCAGCGGTCAGCACGCACAGATGGGCCGCGCCGCAGGGCCAGTCGCGGTAACCCGCGGCGGCCATGACCTGTCCGTGCTCGCGGACCGCGAACGCCGGGGTGGTGATCTCCTCGAGGCCGCTTTCCTCGAGGTCACCGGCGTCGGCGGCGAGCAGGAACTGGCTGAGGCCGGGGTCGCCGGGTCCGAGCGGGGTGATGGCGGCGTCGCCGGGCCCGGGGCGGAATTCCGCCGGATCCAGGTAGGCCAGGGCGGCCGGGCCGAGGATCTCGGCGACGGGCAGCCGACTGGTGAGCACGTCGGCACTGGTGAGTGACGCAGCGGGCAGGCCGCTGAGGACCTGGCCGGCCAGGCGGGCGGTCTCCGGGTCGGGCGCGGTGGCCAGGGCGGCGTCGCCGATGACCACGATGCCGATCCAGCCCGGCGGGCACAGCCCCGACTGGGGCGACACGGCGACGCTGATAGCCGGGGCGAACCCGGTAGCAGTCCCGGCAAGGTGCTCCCACAGGTCGCTGGCCCGGGCCGTCAGCCCGGCTGCCGGCGCGTGGTCAGAACTCACGAACACCGACCCTAGTGGCGTCAAGGAATGCGCCTCGCCGGACGGCCATGATGATGGCGGGCAGGGCCGTGGTGAGAGCGGCGGTGACGAGGAAGCCGAGGCGCCAGTCGCCGAACTGGATGGCTAGCCCGGTCAAGGGGGCGGCTACCGCGATGCCGGCCGCGCTGGCCGAGTTCATCCAGGTGCTCGCCTGGGTGTAGACACGCGGATCAATGGTGCGCTGGAGCAGGACGGCGGACGGGATCAGGATGGGCGCGACGGCCCCGCCGACCGCGGCGTAGCAGAGGAACATCACCGGCACGTCCGGCACCAGGCTGAGCGCCGCCGTCCCGAGGACCAGGAAGCCCGAGACGACGAGCATGACCGTCAGGGGCTGCCGCCGGTGCGGGCGGGCGCCGTAGACCAGACCGGCTGAAAGGCTCGTCAGGCTGCTGGCCGCGGCGATCGGGCCGGCCAGTCCCGGGGTGTGATGGGCGAACGCGAACGCGGTGATCGCGACCGGGATGCCGCCGAAGAAGAATCCCATCGCCAGGTTGATCCCGAACAGGGTCGCGACGGCCGGGGTGAGCAGGCGGCGGTCGACCAGGCGGTGATCGCTGCGTCCGTACGCTGGCGGTTCGGAGCGACGCTGCCAGATGAACATCGTCATCCCGATGGCCACGAGAGTGCCGGCCAGTGTCAGCCCGGCTGCCGGGTACAGCACCGTGCTCAGCGTGGTCACGAGGACCGGGCCGCACAGGAACGTCACGTCGTTGAGCGCGGCTTCCAGCGACAGTGCCGCCGCGACCTGGTCCGGCGTGCGTACGGCGTGCCGCCAGCGCGCCGCCGACAACGATCCCACTTGCGGGACGCTGGCGCCCGCCGTCATCGCCGTGACCGCGAGCGCCGCGAGGGGAAAGCGCAGGCCCGCGCCGGTGATCAGCCCAGCGACGGCGAGGACGTAGACGGTGACCGACCAGGGCAGGATGCGCCGCTGGCCGCGATTCTCTACTAGCCGGGCGACTTGCGGTCCGGCCGTCGCCTCGGCCACGGCGAACACGGCCGTGGCGACGCCCGCCGCGGCGAATGATCCGGTCGCGCCCCGGACCGTCCAGAGCACCGCGAGGCCCGACATCGCGACACCGAGCCGCGCGAGCGCGGCCGGGCCGAAGAAAGCCGCCGCGCCGGGCAGGCTCAGCACCGCGCGATAACGCGCCGTTCCGCTGCGGAAATGATCAAGCAGACCTGTAGTGCCACGCTGCCGTGGCATAGGAGACCGGTACCTTCCCGTGCGAGCGGGTTAGGCGAGCCGCCAGACAGGTCGGACTGGGCCATCAGCTCGCGCCATGCACCCGATGGGTGACATCGCACGTCGTTCGGCGCCCGCATGGACGCCTAGAAAGCACTATAACAGCGGGCCGGACGCAGGCATCTTGTTGTCGTTTCGTAACCCGATTGCCTTGGACCTGACGGAGATGCCAGGCGTCTGAGGGGTATGCAGCGTTTTCGCGTGGTCTTTGTCCTCCTTCTTGTCGTGGCCGCCGGCCTCGGTTCCGCGGCGGCGGCAGGCGCCTTCGCCGCCTCGCCGGCCACCGCTCAGCTTCGC
>DASYAD010000024.1:0-1915 GCA_036501515.1 Trebonia sp.
CGTGCCGCCCGACGAGTCGGTCCACAGCACGTCGACCCCGGGAGGATTCAACAGGGACGCCTCGACGCTGAACTGAGCGACGGTGCGGGCCACGGTCGGCGACGACGTCGAGTATGCCAGCCACGCCAGCGTCCAGCGTACGGGGACGATCAGCCGGTTCGCGGACGTGGGTGGGTTCGCGTTCTTGGCGGCAGCACACACGATCGTCTTCCCGTCGGCGGTGAGCATCGGATTGCCGCCGGTGCTCCCACAGCTCAGCTGGCTGGAGCCGCTGCGGTAGATAGTGACGGACTGTGCCGACCAGATGACCCGGCTGTCCGCGACGAGGTCGCTGCCGCCTGCCGACTTGTCGAGCAATCGCAGCGTCTCGTGCGTGACGTCCTCGTCTTTGCCCCGGTCAAAGCGTCTGGACTGTGTGGAAAACGCTAGGGCGCGGTCGTCGTCGACCCAGGTCAACGCGGTATTCGTGCCCGGCCAGCCGCCGCCCCCGCCGAAGACGGTCTTGTCGCGCGTGGACCAGGCGCGCTCCAGCTTTCCGGTGGTCACCGAGTAGATCCGCAGCTGTACGGGCGAGCTTATCGATTGCGCGAAGCCCACCGCCAGTTCCCGGCCCGAACTGGATAGCGCGACCGCGGAGAAGTTCAACACCCGCAGATCCGGGATGGCGAGCCGGGTCAGTCGCGCGGGAGACGAGGTGCCCGGCGCAATCCGCAGCAGGTACCACCAGGAATGCGCAACATAAGCCCCGGGGGGGTTGTATATGGGCGCGGCGGTGACGACGAAGGTGCGGTCGTCCGCAGCCGCCGTCACGACGGTGAACGTGCTGCCATGCGGCGGCTTCACGGTGGCCAGCCGCGCTCCGGTGAACGTGTCGTTCACGATCACCTCATTCCAGGTGATCCCCTTGCCCTGCCGAATCAGGGCCGCGTAGTACCGGGGCACGCCGCCCGAGGCGGAAGTCGGCCGGGGCGGGGAAACCACGCGTCCGTTCGGGATACCCCTGACGAGAACCAGGGAGATGGCGAGCGCTATGACTGCCGCCGCGGCGGTGACCGGCGCTATCCAGGGCCGGAGCCGGCGTGCACGGCGCGGCTGGGTGCCGGACCCCGGCCCGGGCTGGCCGCCGGGCTCCGACGGCAGCCGCAGCGGTCGCACCTCCCGCAGGGTCTCTGCCTTCGCCCGGATGGCGGCGCGGATCTGGTCTTCGACTTCGGCGTTCATGACCCCTCCCGGAGCATCCGGGCGACCGCGGCGACCGCGCGCGACGTTGTGGACTTGACCGTGCCGCGGCTGACCCGCATGGCGTCGGCCGCCTGGCCCTCCGTCATGTCAAGGTAGTAGCGGAGCACGAGCGCCTCCCGCTGCCTGGCCGGCAGCCGCCGGATCGCGGCGAGCACCGCGCGGTGCTGCTCGCCGAGCAGAACCGCCGCCTCGGCCGATTCGGCGGGCCGCCCGTCGGGAGGGACCTCGCGCCTTGACCGGCGGCGCATCGCGGTGCGGCAGCCGTTCAGCACGCTGGCGCGCAGGTAGGCCGGGGCGGCCGACGGGTCGGTCAGGCTGCCCCAGCGGCGGTACAGGCCGAGGAACGCGTCCTCACGATGTCCTCGGCGGCCCCCGCGTCGCCGAGGATGAGCAGGGCCAGCCGGGCCAGGCTGAGCGCGTGCCCTTGGTAGAGCGCCGTCACATGCCGCTCAGCCGTCCAGGCCCCGGCGCCGGCGTGTTCCGTGTCCACGTGGTCCACGTAGTAAAGACTCGGTCGGCCCGCGAAGGTTGTCTCGCGAATTAACGCGGCGGCGCTACCAGGCGATGGCACTGAAGACGTTCAGGTCGCCCATGGTCGTCAGCGGCCGGAACTTGCCGTCGGCGATCACGCCCCAATGCGGCCGGTAGGCCGGCGGCGGGTTCGGGTCAATGA
>DASYAD010000025.1:0-1851 GCA_036501515.1 Trebonia sp.
AGCGCTGGCCGTTCAGCGGCTGGGCCGGCTGCCAGCCGACCGCGCGGCGGATGCCGGCCCCGGACAGCCCGACGACCAGGCCGTGCCCGCCGAGCTTGACGGTCGCGGCGAAGACGGCGATGGTCATGTCGGCCCTATCCGCCAGCACCGGATCGGTCAGCGGGCCGGCCTGCGCGGCCGAATCGGCCAGGTCCGCGTCGAGGAACAGCAGGTGCCGGGGGCGCTCACGGCGCTCTCGCTGGTCGACCAGGCCCACCGCGTTCGCGCCGCTCTGCATCGCGGCCGCCTTGCCCCGGTTGCGGGCGTGCCGTAGCACCACGGCGCCCGCGCGGCGGGCAACAGTGCCGGTTCCGTCGCGGGAACCGTCGTCGACGACCACGACGAGGCCGACGCCGGGCAGCCCGGCCGCCGCCGTCACGGTCTGGCGGATGCGATCGGCTTCGTCTCGCGCCGGGATGACCACCGCGACGTCATCGCCCTGGGACCGTGCTGACATGAGGCCGATACTAGGCGAACCGGTTGCCGGCCGCGCCCGCCTACTGCGGAACGGCCGGCTTCGGCCTGCTCCGGTTGGCGTCATCGACCAGGGTGAACACCGAGTCGAGGCCGGTCACCTGGAGGATCTTGCGTACCGCGGGCTTGGGGGAAGCGATCTCAAGCTCGCCGCCCCGCTCGCGCACCCGGCGCAGGCAGGAGAGCAGCACGTTCATGCCGGTCGAGTCGCAGAACTCCACGCCGGACATGTCGATCACAACCCGGGTGGGCATACCGTCAGCCAGGACCGCGCCGAGCTCGCTATGCAGCCGCGGAGCGGTATAGAGATCGATCTCACCGGAAATGGTCACGATTGTGTGATCATCGTGAAATCGACTTGAGACATTTAGCTCCACGAGCCGAACCTTACCGCTCCCGGCGTCCGGAAGCCAGGCAACTACGCTGAGCGCATCCTTAGAGTTCGATGCATAAGTCGGCAGGGAACGGGGCCTAGCCGCTCTCCGTCGCCACCACCGGCACGCCGACCGCGGTCATCCGGGTCGCGGCCGGTACCACGGCCCATACCGTGGTGCCGTCCTCACCGCTGCTCGTCCCCCAGCGGGTGGACAGCTTCTCCACGATCCGCAGTCCCCGCCCCCCCGTCGCCCCCTGGGTCGGCTGGCCCAGCTCAGGCACGGTGGCCCCGCCGCCGTCGCTGACCGAGACCTGGACGCAGCCCGGGTCGATGCGCCAGGCCACGCGGATCTTGGCCCCGGGCAGCGGCGCCGCGTGCCGCAGGGCGTTGCTGAACAGCTCGCTGATGACCAGCGCGACGTCACAGACCGCGGAGTCGTAGACATCGGCCGCGATCAGGTCCGACACCAGGCGCCGCCGGGCCACGCCCACGCTTGCCGCCGCGAACGGGAGCAGCAGTACGCTCGCCGCAGTCACCTCCATGCCAGCCCCAGTCCGTCTGTCCGACCTTGAGCGAACCCGGTACGAGCGGAAATGCCCCGTGAGAGCGCTACGGAAACACGCGAGCACTCTAGATATCTGAACGGTAACGGCGTCCCAGCAGAAACCCGCGGTGGCCCCGGTACCCGCCGCGGGCACGGTAACGTCTGTCCGTGAAGGTTGTCAGTCCATCCCCCCGCGCGCGGGTCGTCCGGCGCTCCGCAGGCTCGCCCGGATGAAGGAGCGCACACGCGACCAGGGCGGTCCGGGCACGCTGACCGACGACCTGGTGATCCCCGAGATAGATGCGTCCACCCTGGCCGACGAGCCGCTCGCCGACCTGGCCGCCAGGTACCGGCTCCGGCCGAGCGCGGCCAGGCCCGGCGTGTTCGTCTACGCCAGGCAGTTGTGGGACCGGCGCCA
>DASYAD010000026.1:0-5549 GCA_036501515.1 Trebonia sp.
CGGTCAGGCCAGCGGGCCGGTGACGGACTCGGCCGCCCGCACCGCGCTGCCGCTCGCGACGAACCGCACGGCGGCCTCGACTTCGGGCGCGAGGAAGCGGTCAGGACCGGGGCCCGAAGTGCTCGCGCGCAAGGCCGCGACGATGGCCCCGGTCGCCGGGGCGGGGGTCAGCGGGGCCCGCAGCTCGATGCCGCGCGCGGCGGTCAGCAGCTCGATGGCCAGCACCCGGGTGAGCCCGTCGACGGCGCGGCGCAGCTTGCGGGCGGCCGACCAGCCCATCGAGACGTGGTCCTCCTGCATCGCGGAGCTGGGGATCGAGTCGACGCTGGCGGGGACGGCCAGCCGCTTCAGCTCCGACACGATCGCGGCCTGGGTGTACTGGGCGATCATGTGGCCGGAGTCGACGCCGGGGTCGTCGGCCAGGAACGCGTTCAGCCCCGCATTGCGGGCGACGTCGAGGAAGCGGTCGGTGCGTCGCTCGGCCATCGACGCCACGTCGGCCGCGGCGATGGCCAGGAAGTCCAGCACGTAGCCGACCGGCGCGCCGTGGAAGTTGCCGTTGGACTCGACCCGGCCGTCAGGAGTGATGACCGGGTTGTCGATGGTCGCGCTGAGCTCCCGCGAGGCGACCAGCGCGGCATGCTCGACCGTGTCGCGCGCCGCGCCCGAAACCTGCGGGGCGCAGCGCAGCGAGTAAGCGTCCTGGACGCGGGTGCAGTCCGGCCCGCGGTGGCTGGCCATGATGGCGCTGCCGTCCAGCAGCCGCCGCAGGTTCGCGGCCGACGCAGCCTGCCCCGGATGCGGGCGCATTGCCTGCAGGTCCGCCGCGAACACCGCGTCGGTGCCGAGCAGGCCCTCCACGCTCATCGCGGTGGTGAGATCGGCGACCGTGAGCAGCGCGCGCAGGTCGGTGATGGCCAGCACGAGCATGCCGAGCATGCCGTCGGTCCCGTTGATCAGCGCGAGGCCCTCCTTCTCGCGCAGCAGGACCGGCGTGATGCCGGCCTGCCGCAGGGCATCGGCGGCGGGCAGCAGCCGGCCGGACGCGTCGCGGACCGGCCCCTCCCCCATGATCGCGAGCGCGCAGTGCGCGAGCGGGGCCAGGTCCCCCGAGCAGCCGAGGCTGCCGTACTCGTGGATGACGGGCGTGAGGCCGGCGTTGAGCAGGGCGGCGTAGGCGGCCGCGGTCGCCTCGCGCACGCCGGTGCGGCCGCTGGCCAGGGTGGCCAGCCGCAGCAGCATGAGCGCGCGGACGACCTCCCGCTCGACTTCGGGGCCGGAGCCGGACGCGTGGCTGCGGATCAGGCTGGCCTGCAGCTGCATCCGCAGGTGCGGCGGGATGTGCCGGGTGGCCAGCGATCCGAACCCGGTCGTGATCCCGTAGTGCGGGTCGACATCGCCGGCCAGCTTGTCGATGATCTCCCGGCCGTCGCGGATCCGGGCCAGCGACTCGGCCGCGAGATGGACCTCGGCACCGCCGCGCGCCACCGCGACGACTTCGCCGAGGGACAGCGGCGCCACGCCGACCGCGACCGCCGCCTGCTCTGCCTGTGTGCTCATCGGCTTATTTCCCATCCCGCTTCTCGGCCGCGCGCTCCCGCTCAGCGCAGAAGCCACAGAAGCCGGCGCAGCCCGCCGCCGTCAACTCCGCGGCTTCGAAGGGGGCGGCTCGGGAGATCTAGGGCACGGCTCAGGAGCGGACGAGCCTCGCGATCGCGTCAGAGGCTTCGCGGACCTTCTCGGCCGCGCTGTCGCCGCCCTCCGCGACCGCCTGCACGACGCAGTGGCCCAAGTGCTCTTCGAGCAGCCCGACGGCCACCGACTGGAGTGCCCTGGTCACGGCCGAAACCTGCGTGAGGATGTCGATGCAGTACTTGTCGTCCTGCACCATCCGCTGCAGCCCGCGGACCTGGGCCGACCCAGCCGGCCGCCGCGAACCCCGAGCCGGACGAGCCGCGTGAGCCGACCCAGCCGGCCGCCGCGCGGCGAGCGTCTGCCCGAACGGCCGGGTGAACATGAACGACTGGTACTGCAGCACGCCGTCCAGCAGCCAGACGGCGGCCAGCCCCAGTTGCAGATGGCGGCGCGCATCGGGCGCCGCCCAGCCCGCCGCCGCGCCGGCCCGGCGACCCGCCCAGGAGACGCCCGCCGTCGCCTCACTCATTCCCGTCCACCACAGATCACGGCCCGTTCAGACCCGGGGGCAAAGAATTGCACAAGCTATTAAATATCCATTTCCCGAACGGTTCCAGGATGAAGCAGTCGCAGAGGGTACTCCGACCACCGACGGCAATACTCTAAAACGAATGCAATTATCCGCGCAACCGCCATGAACTGGGAAGATACAACCGCATGACCCATAGATAAACCCGGCGGGGGTATTCCATAAACCCCCGCCGGGTATTTTAAAGAACCCCCCGCGGGTATAGCTCTAACCCGCGAGCGGCAGGCTAGCTAGCTGAGGCTGAGGTCGTCGGGCGCCTCAGGTGATAGGCGGGAAGCTGACTCAACGTTCCTCGCCGCGCGTCAGTCCGCGCCCTCCCATGAGCCCTGCGGTTCACACAGTATGCAGCGCGTCGCGGGCTCTACGAGCTGGTCCCTGAGCTGAACAGCACCGACCTGTACTGTCGCACTATGCGAGGCTCTGTGACGGTTCACATGTCGGCCCCCGCTGACCAGGTGTGGGACCTGGTCAGTGACGTGACCAGGATCGGGTCGTACAGCCCCGAGACTTTCGAGGCGGAATGGCTGGACGGCGCGACCGGGCCGCAGGCGGGAGCGCGCTTCCGAGGGCACGTCCGGCGCAACGGCCGCGGGCCGGTCTACTGGACCACCTGCACCGTAACCGCCAGCGAGCCCGGCCGCGAGTTCGCCTTCGCGGTGAAGGGGCCAGGCGCCCAGACGGTGAACGTCTGGCGGTACCAGCTTGAGCCAACTGCGGACGGCACCGATGTCACCGAGTCGTTCGCGCTGTCCGGCGCGCTGCCGATCCGGCTCTACTGGGCGCTGGCCGGCCCCTGGCGGCTGCGCACCAACCTGAACGGCATGCGCACGACGCTGGAGCGGATCAAGGCGGTCGCGGAGGCGGCCGGCCGTGACTGACGCGATCCGCGGGCCGATGGACGCCTCGCAGACGCCGCGGTTCGCCGGGCCGCCCACGTTCGCGCTGCTGCCGCGCCGCGACGAGGTTGAGCGCTGCGACGTCGTCGTGGCCGGCGTGCCGTTCGACAGCGGGACGTCCTACCGGCCGGGGGCCCGCTTCGGGCCGGCCGCGGTGCGGCAGGGCTCCCGGCTGCTGCGCCCGTGGCACCCGGGGCTCGAGGTGGCGCCGTTCGGCGTGCACCAGGTGGCCGACGCCGGCGACATCGCGTGCAACCCGTTCAGCATCGCCGAAGCCGTGGACCAGATCGACGCGGCCGCCTCGGAGCTGCTCGGCCAGGCCAGTCACCTGCTGGCGATCGGCGGCGATCACACGATCGCGCTGCCGCTGCTGCGGGCGACCAGGCGGCTCTTCGGGCCGGTCGCGCTGGTCCACTTCGACGCGCATCTCGACACCTGGGATACCTACTTCGGCGCGCCGGTCACGCACGGCACGCCGTTCCGCCGCGCGGCCGAGGAAGGGCTGTTCCTGGACGACGTCAGCATGCACATCGGCGTCCGCGGCCCGGTCTACGCGGCGAGCGACCTGACGCAGGACGCCGAGCTCGGCTTCCGGATCGTGACCGCGATGGACCTGGAACACCTCGGTATCGAGGGCGTCGTGGCCAGGATCCGGGACCGGGTCGGCGAGGCGCCGCTGTACATCTCGATCGACATCGACGTGCTCGACCCCGCGCACGCGCCGGGCACAGGGACGCCGGAGGCGGGCGGCCTGACCTCACGCGAGCTGCTCGGCATCCTGCGCGGGCTGGCCGGGATGCGGCTGGTCGGCGCGGATGTGGTCGAGGTGTCCCCGGCCTACGATCACGCCGAGATGACCACCGTGGCCGCCGCGCACGCCTGCTTTGAGCTGCTGGCCCTGCTCGCGGTCAGGCGAGATCAAGACCTTGCTTCCGAACGGGGAGTCGCCAGTCCGCCGCCCGGCGGCGACCTTGTCTGAAGCTGGACCTCCTAATCAGGCGCTGGCGTACGAGAGGGTGATCACGCCGTCGCGGCGCTCGCTGACCGAGAGCAGGCGCAGGTCCGTGCGCTTGCCGGGGCGGAACAGCGGGGTCCCGCTGCCTGCCATGACCGGGTTGACGACGAAGTTCAGCTTGTCGACAAGGCCGTGCTCGAGCAGCGTCTGGGCGAGCTGACCGTAGCCGTAGATCATCAGGTGCCCGTCTCCCTGTTCCCTGAGCTCGCGCACGGCGGCGACAGGATCGCCCGTGATGATCGTCGTGTTGTTCCAGTCCGCCGTCGTGAGCGTGGACGAGAAGACGTACTTGGGCATCTCGTTGATCCGCTCCAGGTAGGGCCCCTCGGCGAGCGGGCGTCGCCATGGCGCGCGGCCACGGTGAGCCTAGTTCACCCCTCCGACATCGGACATTTCCCAGCACGTCAGTGCGCGCGATACCGGCCGCGCGATACTGGTCGTATGGTTGACGACACCGCACGCGACCGAGCCATCTACCATGCGCTCAAGGCGGCCGACGAAGTCGCCGCGGCCCTGCAGTCCCATCTCGTCGAGGAGCACGGCGCCGGCCCGGATCGCGGCGCCCCGCAAAGCTCCGCCAGCAACGCGCTCAAGCTGCTGCGGCAGGCTCGCGAGCGCCTCGGCGAGGGACTGCGCGCAGTCGGGGCCGACAGCATCGCGGAGTCCGACCGGATCTCCCTGCGCAACCCGTAGTCAGGGCACCCCGATAGGCAGGGGCGGGCCCGGGATGCGTGCCCGCCCCTGATCGGCGATGAGTTTCGCGGCTGGCTGCGGTCTGACACTCTGGCGGGAAGATTCACCAGAACGCAGTTCAAAGGAGACGATCATGACCAACGCTGCTGACGCCGCTGCGCTCCCCGCGGTGACCGACCGGGCTACCTGGCAGGCCCAGCTGGACGATCTGCTGGTCCGCGAGAAGGCCCACACCCGGGAGGGCGACGCGATCGCGGCGGCTCGCCGGCGGCTGCCCATGGTCGAGGTAGACCCCGCGATCCCGGTGACCGGCCCGCACGGGCCGGTCCCGCTGCTGGAGGTCTTCGAGGGCCGCCGGCAGCTGATCGCCTACTACTTCATGTGGCACCTCGGCAAGCCCGCCGAGGACCAGTGCGAGGGCTGCACGTTCTTCAATGGCCAGGTCAGCGAGCTTTCCTACCTGCATGCGCGGGACGTCACCTACGCCACGTTCTGCGAGGGCCCCTACGAGGAGAGCAGCCGCTACCACGACTTCATGGGCTGGGACATGCCCTGGTACTCCGCCGCAGACTCCGCCGATGCCCTGCTCGCCGGGCGCTGGTTTGGCATGCACGTGTGCTACCTGCGAGACGGCGACCGGGTGTTCGAGACCTACTGGGGCAGCGGCCGCGGCGCCGAGGCGCTGTCCCCCGCTTACTCGCTGCTCGACATGACCGTCTAC
>DASYAD010000027.1:0-26353 GCA_036501515.1 Trebonia sp.
GCGCTCCGCCACCTCGGCCTGAACCATGACGACCCCCCGGCGCAGTGCGGGCAGCACCGCGAGCAGGTGCAGCACCACCGGCACGGCCACGTTGTAGGGCAGGTTGGCGGCCAGCACGGCCGGCCCGGACGAGCCGATCTCCGCCTCCCCGACCGTGAGCGCGTCGGCCGCGAGCACCGTGACCCGTTCGGCGAGCCCGGGCGCGCGGTCGGCGACCGTCGCCGGCAGCTGGGCCGCCAGCACCGGATCGATTTCGACCGCTACCAGGGCGCCGTTGAACTCGCCGAGGGCTTCGAGCAGGGCCAGGGTAAGCGAACCGAGGCCAGGCCCGACCTCAAGTACGACGTCACCTGGACGCAGTTCCGCGAGCGCGGCGATCTGCCGCACCGAGCCAGGCTCGATGACGAAGTTCTGGCCCAGCTTCTTGGTCGGCCGCACCCCGAGCGCGCCCGCCATGCTACGGATATCGGCCGCGCCGAGCATCCGCACAGTCGCGCTCACCAGCTCAGCACCGCGCTCACCAGGCGAAGGCGCGGTTGCCTGTCGCCTGGAGCTGGGCGCAGAACTCCGCCACGTCCAGGTTCTTCAGGGCGGCCAGGAAGCGGATCGTGTAGGCGGTCATCGCCGGGGTGTTCGGCTTGCCGCGGTGCGGGACCGGGGTGAGGTACGGTGCGTCGGTTTCCGCCAGCATCAGCGCGGCGGGCGCGACGAGGGCCGCCTCGCGCAGCGGGCCCGCGTTCTTGAACGTCACGTTCCCTGCGAAGCTCATCAGGTAGCCGGCCTCCGCGCAGCGGGCGGCCATCGCCGCGTCGCCGGAGAAGCAGTGGAAGATAACGCTGTCCGGGGGCCACGGCGCGTACTCGGCCAGGATCGACAGCACGTCCTCGTGCGCCTCCCTGTCGTGGATCATTACCGCCTTGCCCGCCGCGCGCGCGATCTCGATGTGCGCGCGGAACCACGCGCGCTGGAGCGGCGGCGGCGACCAGTCGCGGTAGTAGTCGAGGCCGGTCTCGCCGACGGCCACCACCTTGGGCGAGGCGGCCAGGTCGGCGATCTCCGCTAGTACCTCGCCGCGCCGGTCCTCCACCTTGGCGGTGTCGTTGGGGTGGATGGCGACCGCCGCGTACACACCGGGGTACTCCTGCGCGGCCGAGACCGACCAGCGCGAAGACGGCAGGTCGCATCCCGCGTTCACCACCCGGTGGATGCCGGCGGTGCGGGCCGCGGCCAGCACGCCGTCCACCGGCAGTCCCACGATGTCCAGGTGGGTGTGGGCGTCGAAACCGCCCGGCTCCGGCAGCACGCTTGGAGGATCAGCCGGGGCCGGGGCTGTAGCCACGCCTTCGTTCGGAATGCCGCTATTCACCGAGGCGGGCGAGTTCCTCGTCGATCACGGACGGGTCGAGCTTGGTGAACAGCGGGGCGGGCACGGCCAGCTTGGTGCCCGGCGTCAGCGGCCGTGACTCCCAGCGGAAGGTGGAGTCGTAGTCGCCGGTGATCACCGGGTAGGACGGGGCGCCCTCTTCGTCCACCGTCTCGATACGGGGCATCCCCGACCACTCGCCGGTGCCGCCGAGCATCTCGTGCACGGCCTGCGAGGAGCGCGGCAGGAACGGCGTTAGCAGCGTCTTCGCGTCGGCGATGGCCTGCAGGGTGACGTGCAGGACGGTGGCCATCCGCTCCGGGTCCTCGGTCCGCAGCTTCCACGGCGCCTGCTCGGAGAAGTACTTGTTAGCCTCGCCGACCGCGCGCATGGCGTCGTTGACCGCGAACTTGAACCTGGAGTGCGACAGGTGCTCGCCGACCCCGGCGAACGCGCCCGCGGTGGTGGCGAGCAGCGCCCGGTCCGCGTCGGTGAACTGGCCGGGCGCCGGGATCTCGCCCAGGTTCTTGGCCGCGAACGAGACCGTGCGGTTGACCAGGTTGCCCCAGGTCGCGACCAGCTCGTCGTTGTTGCGGCGGACGAACTCGCTCCAGGTGAAGTCGGTGTCGTGCGTTTCCGGCCCGGCCGCCGCCACGTAGTACCGCAGCGCGTCCACGTCGTAGCGGGCCAGGAAGTCCTTCACGTAGATGACCACCTGGCGCGATGAGGAGAACTTCTTCCCCTCCATCGTGAGGAACTCGCTGCTGACCACTTCAGTGGGCAGGTCGAGCTGGCCGAGCGGACCCGGGGTGCCGCCCTTGGCGCCGTGGCCCGCGTACCCGAGCAGCATCGCCGGCCAGATCTCCGAGTGGAAGACGATGTTGTCCTTGCCCATGAAGTAGTAGGCCTCGGCGTTCTCGTCGTTCCACCAGGCCCGCCAGGCATCGGGGTCGCCCGACCGGCGGGCCCACTCGATGGACGCCGACAGGTAGCCGATCACCGCGTCGAACCAGACGTAGATCCGCTTGTCGCTGCGGTCGCGCCAGCCGTCGAGCGGCACCGGGACGCCCCAGTCGAGGTCGCGGGTGATCGCCCGCGGCTGGAGGTCGTCAAGCAGGTTGAGCGAGAAGTTCAGGACGTTCGGCCGCCACTGGCCTTCCTTGGACTTCATCCAGGACGCGAGCACGTCGGTGAAGGCCGGCAGGTCGAGGAAGTAGTGCTCCTGCTCGACGAAAACCGGGGTCTCGCCGTTGATCCGCGACTTCGGGTCGATCAGGTCGGTCGGGTCGAGCTGGTTGCCGCAGTTGTCGCACTGGTCGCCGCGCGCCGCCGGGTAGCCGCAGATCGGGCAGGTGCCCTCGATGTAGCGGTCGGGCAGGGTGCGGCCGGTCGACGGGGAGATCGCGCCGAGCGTGGTCTTCGGGAAGATGTAGCCGTTCTTCAGCAGGGTCAGGAAGATTTCCTGGGTGACCGCGTAGTGGTTCCGGGTCGTGGTCCTGGTGAACAGGTCGTAGGTCATCCCGAGGTTGGCCAGGTCGTTGCCGATGACACCGTTGTACCGGTCGACGATCTCGCGGACGCCCACGCCTTCCTTGTCCGCTTGCACCTGGATCGGGGTGCCGTGCTCGTCGGTGCCAGAGACCATCAGCACCTTGTTGCCCGCCATCCGCTGGTACCGGCTGAACATGTCGCTCGGGAGCCCGAAGCCTGAGACATGGCCGATGTGCCGCGGGCCGTTGGCATAGGGCCACGCCGGCGCCGTCAGGATGTGCTTTGGAGAGGCGGATGACATACTTAAAGCCTACGGGCAGTGGCGTGTTCGTCGCTCACATTAAGCTCCGCCGTGGCGCCCACCGGGACGTGCCTGGTCTGCTTGATTCCCAGGATGGACAGGAAGAACGTGCCGAGGATCAGCTGGCAGCTCAGCACCAGCGCGGTCACCGACGGAACCATCAGGCGCAGCGCGTGCTCGTAGTTGAGGTGCCCGAAGGCGTGGCCCTGCCAGTAGGTGAGCGAGAAGATCAGGCCGACGAGGCCCGCGAGTCCGACGAGCGCGCCGGTCAGCAGGCCGCGCTCGAGCGACAGCTTGCCCAGCAGGGTCTGCACCTTGGGTTCGGTCGGCAGGAAACCCTCAGACCCGGCGTAGACGCGGGTGAACAGCCAGAAAAGTATCGCCTGGAAGCCGATGTCGACGCACGCGCCGCAGGCGACGAGGGTGTCGACATCGAAGGACACGCCGCCGATGGTGAGCGGGCCGGTCGCGACCGCCGCGCCGAGGCCGAGGCCCACGAGCAGTAGGACGAGCCCGGGCACCAGGAACAGCCAGCCGGGGCTGAACAGCAGCAGGAACCGCAGGTGCCGCCACCCGTCGCGGAAGCTGCGCAGGTGCGGCTTGCGGCTGCGGCCGTCCTTGGCCAGCGGCGTGGGCACCTCGGTGATCTTCTGCTTGGCGAGGGTGGCCTTCACCACCATCTCGCTGGCGAACTCCATGCCGGTGGCCTGCAGGCCGAGCGCAATGGCGCTGTCACGGCGGAAGCCGCGCAGCCCGCAGTGGAAGTCGCCGATCTCGGAGGGAAAGAACAGGCGGCCGATGAAGGACAGCACCGGGTTGCCCAGGTACCGGTGCAGCGGCGGCATGGCGCCGGGGGCGATGCCGCCCTTGAACCGGTTCCCCATCACCAGGTCGTAGCCCTCGCGGAGCTTGCTGACGAACGGCATCAGGTTGGTGAAGTCGTAGCTGTCGTCGGCGTCGCCCATGATCACGTACTCGCCGTGGGCCGCCACGATGCCGCCCATCAGGGCGTTGCCGTAGCCGCGCTCGGGAATCGGGACAACCCGGGCGCCGGCGTCCTCGGCGAGCTGCCTGCTGCCGTCGGTCGAGCCGTTGTCCGCCACCACGACCTCGCCGTCGATGCCGTTGTCCGCGATAAACCGAACGGCCTTATGCACGCAGGTTGCCACGGTTTCCGCCTCATTGAGACAGGGCATCACAACCGTCAACTCCACGTGGACTCCATTCGCCGTATTTACGGTGACTCCGAACCCGTTGCGCCCGATTTGGCGTACATTGCTCGGGCCACGGGGCGCTCGATCGAAGCAGAGCGCCCTAGAACCAGGAGGATACGGGCTTGAGGGTAATGCCTGCGGTGATATGGCGGCGGCTCACCCGGCTGATCGCCGGAAACCGCCTGTTCGCCGTCGTGCTCGTGCCCGCGCTGCTGCTGCGGGTCGGCGCCGAGCTCGGCTACCGCTGGCAGTCCTGGTTCAACGACTCGTTCACCTATGTCCGCGCCGCGGTGACCCTCACCCCCGGCACGACCCGCCCCGCGGGCTACCCGGTGTACCTGTGGCTGCTGTCACCCGCGCACAGTTACCTGCTGGTGACCGCGTCACAGCACCTCATGGGGCTGCTGGTGGCGGTGATGATCTACGCCCTGGCCCGGCACCGGTTCGCCGTTCCCGCCTGGGCCGCCGTGCTGGCCACGCTGCCGGTGCTCTACGACGGGTTCGAGATCCAGCTCGAGCACCTGATCATGGCCGACACCCTGTTCCTGTTCCTGGTGACGGCGGCCGTCACGATCGCGGTTTGGCACCCGCGCCCGTCGTGGCGCGCCTGCCTCGCCGCGGGCCTGCTACTCGGGGCCTCAACGACGGTCCGGCCCACCGGCCTGCCGCTGCTGGCCGTGTTCGGCCTCTACCTGCTGATCCGCCTGCTGCCCGACTGGCGGACGGACTGGCGGGCGGCCGTGGCCGGGCTGGCCGCCTGCGGGCTGGCGTTCGCGGTCCCCGTCGCGGGCTACGCGGGCTGGTACAAGTCCGCGCACGGCGAGTTCGCGCTGACGGACTCCACCGGGGTCTTCCTCTACTCCCGGGTGATGACATTCGCCGACTGCTCCCAGATGACGCTGCCGGCTGACCTGCTGCCGCTGTGCACGACGGTGCCGCCTGACAAGCGGCCGATCGCGCAGGCTTACATCTGGACGCAGGCAAGCCCGCTGCTGCGGCTGCCCGAGCCGGAGTTCTCCCCCACGGTCAACAAGCTGGCCGAGCGCTTCGCGGTCAAGGCCATCGAGGCGCAGCCGGCCGGCTACGCCCGCGCCGTGTGGGACGACAGCGTGCGGTCGTTCGACTGGAACCGCTCCGTCTTCCCCAACCCGGCCACCTACGACGCCTACCTGTTCGGCGACCAGGCGCTCGCCATCCCCGACAGCCCGACGGGCGGGTACCGGTCGGCGGCGGCCTATTACGTGCGGGGCAACCCGGCGACCGTCGTTGTCAGCCCGTTCGCTCAGGTGATCAGGGATTACCAGCGGTACGTGTGGCTGCCGGGCACCGTGTACGGGCTGATCCTGCTCGTCGGCCTGTTCGGGATCGTGCGGCGGTGGCGGCGGGCGGGGAGCGCGGCGCTGCTCCCCTGGCTGTGCTCGCTGATGTTGATCGTGGCGCCCGCGGCGACGGCGGAATTCGACTACCGCTACGTGACCACCGCGGTGCCGTTCGCCTGCCTAGCCGCCGCCATGGCGTTCAGCCCGGCGAACCTCACGCGCCGCCGCGCGAGCGGCGGCTCTGACCGCGGCCTGGCCGATACCGGCCACGACGAGCGTAATCTCACCGCGGACGCCACCTGAGGCCTCGTGCGCGGCCGCCCATTCGGCGAGCTCGGCAAGCGATCCCCTGACGATCTCCTCGTGCGTCTTGGTCAGCTCGCGGCAGACGACCGCGGCCCGGTCGTCGCCGTGCGAGGCCCGCAGCTCGGTCAGCGTCGCCGCGACCCGGCGGGGCGACTCGAACAGCACGTGCGTCCGGGGGTCGGCCGCCAGCTCGCCGAACCGCCGGGCCCGCTCCCCGCCCTTGCGCGGCGGGAAACCCTCAAAGCAGAACCGGTCGGTGGGCAGGCCCGACAGGGCCAGCGCGGTGGTCACCGCCGACGGGCCAGGCAGCGCGGTGACCCGGATCCCGGCCGCCGCCGCGGCGGCGACCAGCCGGTAACCGGGATCGCTGATCGCCGGCATGCCCGCGTCGGTCACCACCAGCACGTCCCTGCCCGCCTGGAGCTCGGTGACGAGCTCGGCGGCCCGCCGCACCTCGATCACGTCGTAGTAGGAGACCACCCGGCCGGCCAGCCGCACGTCGAGCGCCGCCGCGAGCTGGCGGACCCGGCGGGTGTCCTCCGCCGCGACGATGTCAGCGGTGGCGAGCGCCTGGGCTAGCCGGGCCGGCGCGTCCTCCGCCTGGCCGATCGGCACCCCGGCGAGCGTGAGAACGCCGGCCGCGCCGTTACTCTCCCGTGCCTCACCAGGTACCCGATCGGCTGTCTTTCTGGTCCCCACGCGGGCCTACCTCCACATAACATTGCCTTCGATGACCGCTACGCAGGCCGGCCAGCCGGCCAAGGATCCAGAAGACGGCGGCCCCGGCACGACCGGCGCCGACGGCGCCTTCTCTGACGACCCGGTCGCCAGCCCTGGCCCCGCGGCGGCTTCCGGCCCCGCGGCCGAGCGGATCGCGGCCCTGCGCGCCCGACTGCTGACGCCCATGCCCGACGACCGGCTGCGGGGCTGGATCGGCCCGCTGCTGGTGACGCTGTTCGCGGGTTTCCTCCGGTTCAACAGGCTATCGGTTCCCAACGCGGTCATCTTCGACGAGACGTACTACGCGAAGGACGCCTGGTCGATCCTGAAGCACGGGGTTGAATGGAACTGGATCGGCCCGCCGGCCGTCGCCGGCAACTACGTGAACAACCAGGTCATCGCCGGTCACTCCGGCAGCCACCTGTTCCAGGCGTGCTCGGGCACCAGCTGCGGCGAGTACGTCGTACAGCCGGAGGTGGGCAAGCTCGCCATCGCCGTCGGCGAATGGCTCTACGGGCTCACCACGCTCGGCTGGCGGCTGGCGCCGGCGGTGTTCGGGACGCTGGCCATCCTGGTCATGTGCCGCGTGGCCAGGCGCCTCACCCGTTCCACGCTGCTCGGCTGCCTGGCCGGGCTGCTGCTGTCCCTCGACGGACTCGAGTTCGTGCTCAGCCGGACCGGCATCCTCGACATCTTCCTGATGTTCTTCGTGCTGGCCGCGTTCGGCGCCCTCGTCGTCGACCGCGACGTCTCGCGGATGCGGCTGGCCGAGGCCGTGGTGCTCAGACCGGGCGACGAGGCGGGTCCCGGGCTCGGCATCAGGAAGTGGCGGGTCGCGGCCGGCGTGCTGATCGGCCTGGCCTGCGCGACCAAGCAGTACGGGGTCTGGTACATCTTCGCGTTCATCGCCCTGTGCGTCGCCTGGGACATCGGCGCGCGCCGCACGGTCGGGCTGCGCGGCTACGTGCGCGGCGGGCTGGTGCGCGACGGCAAGTGGCTGCTCGTCACCCTGGGCGTGATCCCGCTGGTCACCTACGTCCTGACGTGGATGAACTGGTTCGTCACCAACACCGGCTACGACCGGGACTACGCGCAGGCCAACGGGGTCAACATCCCGGTGATCTCGCAGCTGTACTCGCTGCTCGAGTACCACAAGGCGATGGTCCAGTTCGGGGTGGGGCTGAGCACCAGGCACCCGTACGAGTCGCAGCCGTGGGACTGGTTCTTCGTTACCCGGCCGGTGGCCTTCTACTGGAACACGTATACCGACTCCGCCGGCTTGCACGCCGCCACCGGCAAAGCGGTCGGTCCGTACGTGCAGGAAGTGCTGGCGATCGGCAACCCGGCTATCTGGTGGATATCCATCCCGGCGATGGCCGTCTGCCTCGGCTGGTGGCTGACCCGCAGGGACTGGCGGGCCGGGTCGGCGCTGCTCTGCATCGCGGCCGGCTGGGCGTCGTGGCTCCCGTTCACCTCGCGGACGAAGTTCTTCTACTACGCCCTTGAGTTCGAGCCGTTCCTGATCATCTGCATCGTCTTGTGCCTGGGGCTGATCCTCGGCCCGGCCACCGCCCGGGTGTCACGCAGAGCCATCGGATCGGTACTCGTCGGCGTCTACGTCCTTGCGGTCCTGGTGCTGTTCTGGTACTTTTACCCGATCCTCGCGGGCAAGATCATCCCGTACTCGGACTGGCTGTCCCACATGTGGTACAGCGGCTGGATCTGACCAGCACCCGGCTTGCCGGCCCGGCCTGTCAACGCTGCCGGGTTTTCGCTTATGAGCGTTTTTTCAGGGTAGGTTAAGCCTACTCGCGACGACGCGACATATCTTGAGGTGATCTCAGTCACACATTGGACCGTCGGCGCCCTTTCATACGTCTCTATGAGTGAGTAGGAAACCGACTAACCCCCGGAGCCAGGTATGAGCCCGATCGAAGACGACGACGACAGTCGCACCCGGTTCGAGCGCGACGTGTTGCCGCAGCTCAGCCAGCTTTACCCGGCGGCCCTGCGGATGACAAGGAACCCCACCGACGCCGAGGACCTGGTCCAGGAGACGTCGGTGAAGGCGTTCGCGGCCTTCCACCAGTTCCGCCCGGGCACCAACCTGCGCGCCTGGCTCAACCGGATCCTCACCACGACGTTCATCAACGTGTACCGCAAGCGGCGCCGCGAGCCGCAGCAGGCGCTCGGCAGCGACCTGCAGGAGTGGCAGATGTCGTCGGACCGGCTGGCTCCGCCGGTCCCGTCGGCCGAGACCGAGGCACTCGACCGCATGACGGACTCCGACCTGCTGCGCGCGCTGCGCGGGCTGCCGAACGAGTTCCGCACCACGGTCTACCTGGCCGACATCGAGGGCTACCCGTACCGCGAGATCGCCGAGATCATGGGCACCCCGGTCGGCACCGTGATGTCCCGGCTGCACCGCGGCCGCCGCAAGATCCGCGAGCAGCTCGCCGGCAGCGGGCTGCTGCCCCCGCCCGCCCCCGAGGGCACGAGCGCGTAAGCGCCCGGCCGTCCAGCCCAGGGCCACCGGGTCGAAGGCGCCTTCCAGGTAGATCTGGTGCCACAGCGAGAACACGACGAGCGTCCAGATCTGCCGCCACGGCACGTCGGGGTCGCCTTCGCCGAAGCGGCGCAGCACGTCGCCGACCGCGCGCTGGTCCAGCCATTCTTCCGTGCGCGCTTCGCGGACCACGTGGTCGGCGAAACCGGCGAGCTCGCCGCGGAACCAGTGACCGATCGGCACCGGGAACCCGAGCTTCGGCCGCTCCGCGCTCTGCTGCGGCAGCAGGCTGCCGACCGCCTCGCGCAGCGCGAACTTCGTCGTCCCCGCCGCGGTCTTCTCCGCCCGGGCCAGGCGGCTGGCCACGCTCATCACCTCACGGTCGAGGAACGGCGTGCGCAGCTCGAGCCCGTGCGCCATCGACCCGCGGTCGGCCTTGACCAGGATGTCACCGGGAAGCCAGGTGTTGAGGTCGACAAGCTGCATCGTCGCCACGTCGTCGAGCCCGGCCGCTTCCGCCTGGTCGAACACCGGGCCGGTGACGTCGTATACCGTGCCCGCGCCGTACCTGGTCAGCACGTCGACCTCGTCGGTGGCGAACACGTTCGCGTTGCCGATGTACCGGGTGCGCAGCGGCGTCGCGATCCGCTCGAGCAGCCCCTTGCCGCGCTGCCCGGGCGGTATGCGGTCCGCCATCGCCTGCGCGATCGACCGGCCCGAGCCTGGCAGCTTCGTCGCCGCCCTGACCACGCCCGGCTGGTAGTAGACGCCGTAACCGCCGAAGAGCTCGTCCGCTCCCTCGCCTGACAGCACCACCGTCACGTGCCGCCGTGCCTCCCTGGCGACAAACCAGAGGCCGACCGCCGCCGCGTCCGCCATCGGGTCGTCAAGCTGCCAGATGATCTGCGGCAGCCGGTCGGCGAACTCCTGCGGGGTGATCAGGTAGGAGGTGTTCCGCAGGCCGAGGGCTGCCGCGGTCTCCTGTGCGACCTCGATCTCGCTGTAGCCGGCCCGCGCGAAGCCGGCCGTGAAGGTCTGCATGCCCGGCCTGCTCTCCGCCGCGATCGCGCAGATCGCCGCCGAGTCCACACCGCCGGACAGGAACGCGCCAAGCGGGACGTCGCTGCGCAAGTGGGCGGTGACGGAGCCGCGCAGCGCGGCCAGCACCTGTTCCGGGGTACCGGCCGCGGGCGACTTGCCAGGCCGCAGCATCGGCCGCCAGTAGCGCGACGGCCGCTCAGGCGGCGCCCCCGGCCGGACCACCAGGTAACTGGCAGGCGGCAGGCAGGCAACAGGGGGCGACATCGTCGCCGGAGGCGGCACGTACTGGAACGACAGGTAACGGCGGAGCGCGTCCGGGTCGATCACCGTCACCTCGCCCGGGCCGAGCAGCGCCTTGCGCTCAGACGCGAACCTGAACTGCCTGCCGCCGTCGGCCAGCGTGTAGTACAGCGGCTTGATACCGAACGGGTCGCGCGCGCAGAACAGCTCCCCCTCGGCGGCGTCCCAGATGGCGAAGGCGAACATGCCGCGCAGCCGCCGCAGCGCCTCCCGGCCCTCGGCGGCGTAGCTTTCGAGCAGCAGCTCGGTGTCGGACCCGCCGCGCAGCGCCACTCCCCGGGCCCTGAGCCGCTGCGCGAGGTCCGCGTAGTTGTAGATCTCCCCGTTGTAGACGATCGTGTACCGGCCGTCGGCGGAGCGCATCGGCTGCCGCCCGGCGGCTGACAGGTCAACGACCGCCAGCCGCCGGGCGCCGAGCGTCACCGGGCCGTCCGAGATCACATGCTCGTCATCTGGCCCTCTGTGCGCCATCCGCCGCACGGCACCCAGTACCCAGCCCGCATCCGGCCTGGTACCGCCCGCCAGTGCGAGGCACCCCGCGATCCCCGACACACACCACCCCGCAGCAGCTCACTTGGGCTGGAACCGGATGCCGCCGTCGAAGCGGACGACCTCCGCGTTCATATAGTCGTTCTCGATCAGCGACAGGACCAGCTGCCCGAACTCATCCGGCCGCCCAAGCCGCTTCGGGAATACCACCGGAGCCGCCAGCCTGGCAAGGAACTCGTCCGCGTCCCTGCCGTCGCCGGCGATCGACTTGTAGATCGGGGTCAGGATCACGCCGGGGCAGATCGTGTTGACCCGGACACCGATGACGGACAGGTCACGGGCCGCGGGCACGGTCATCCCGATGATCCCGCCCTTGGACGCCGAGTAGGCGATCTGCCCGGTCTGGCCCTCGATACCGGCGACCGAGGACGTGTTGATGATCACGCCGCGCTGTCCGTCGGCGTCGGCCGGCTCGGTCTTCGACATCGCCGAGGCCGCCAGCCGCAGCACGTTGAAGGTGCCGGTCAGGTTGACGGCGATGACCTTGGCGAACCCGCCCAGGTCGTGCGGGGAGCCGTCCCGGTTCACGGTGCGCGCCGCGAAGCCGATCCCGGCGCAGTTCACCGCCGCCCGCAGCGGCAGGCCAGAGGACTGCGCGGCCGCCAGCGCCGCCAGCACGTCGTCCTCGTCGGTCACGTTCGTCTTGGCGAACTGGCCGCCGATCTCGCCGGCGACCTGCCGGCCAGCCTCTTCGTTCAGGTCGGCGATGATGACATGCGCCCCTGCGGCCGCGAGCGCGCGCGCCGTCGCCTCGCCGAGGCCGCTGGCGCCGCCGGTGACAATCGCGGAAGTTCCATTCAGCTGCATGGCTGCGAGCATAGTGAATCCTCCGTTTCCTGCCTGGCGTGGCCCGGCAACCAACTCGAGACGTCTGGAAGAGAACGGTTCATCTCCCGGGTGCCGGCCACCCCGGCCCTCTAGGCGATAATGGCTGCGCCAGCCGTGTACGCCTGGCCACAGAAGAGGCCTACGGACGAGGAAAGGCCAGCGAAGTCACGCGTGAGCCATGTGCCGCCGGGCCAGGAAGACGCCCACGAACTATCGCCGCCGCTGAGTGCCACGGCGAGCGAGCCGGTGATCGCGGTCGACGCGATGGGCGGCGACTACGCGCCCGACGAAATCGTCGCGGGCGCACTGGCCGCGCAGCGCGAGGAAGGCGTCACCACGCTGCTGACCGGGCCCCCGGCCCGGCTGCGCCCGGTGATCGCCAGGCTCGGCGGCGGGTCCGAGCTGCGGATCGTGCCCGCCGAGGACGTCGTGGACATGGGCGAGGGCGCCCTGGCCGGCTTCCGGCGGCCACGGTCGAGCATCGCCGTCGCCTGCCAGCTGGTCCGCCGCGGTCAGGCCAGCGCGGTCGTGTCAGCCGGGTCAACCGGCGCGATCGTGGCCAGCGCCAGGCACCGGCTGCTCCCGCTCCCCGGGGTGCCGCGTCCAGGGCTGGCGGTGCTGCTGCCGACTTACCCGAAACCGACCGTGCTGATCGACGCGGGCGCGACGGCCGACCCCAAGCCCGAGATGCTGGTGCAGTTCGGCCAGCTCGGCGTGGCCTACGCGCAGATCGCCCTCGGCATCGCTTCCCCGCGGGTCGGCCTGCTCACCATCGGCGCAGAACCGGGCAAGGGAAACGCGCTGACCCGTCGGGCGCACGAGCTGCTCGCGGCCGAGCCGCAAGGGGGCGCACTGCCGCTGAACTTCGCGGGCAACGTCGAAGGCGGCGACCTGATGGCGGGCGCGGTCGACGTGATCGTCACTGACGGGTTCACAGGCAACGTCGCGCTCAAGACCCTGGAAGGGGCCATGCGGTTCGCCGCGGGCGAGCTGCGAACGGCGCTCACCAGCACCCGGGCGGCCCGAGTGGGGGCCGCGCTGCAGCGCCGCGGCCTGCGCGAGCTCAGCCACCGGCTCGAGCCGGAGACGTACGGCGGCGCCGCGCTGCTCGGCCTCGGCGGGACCGTGGTTATCGCGCACGGTGCGTCCACCGCCCGCGCCGTCACCGCCTCCTGCGCCCTCGCGGCCAGCCTGATCCGCGGTGACATCACCGAGCGGATCAAGGAGCGGGTCGGCGCGAGCGACCAGCGCCGCGGCACCCACTTCCTGCGTCGCGAACGGTGACGCCAGGCGGCAAACCGGGACCAGGTCACCCCCGGCCGGCCACGACCAGATCAGTGAGTTCGTCAGGCACGAGGCGGCCAGTAGGCTTGTTTCATGGCAGATCCCCAGCAGGTCCTGAGCGCACGGGTGCGCGACGCCCTCGTAGCCGCGTACGGCGCGGACTACGCTGACGCGGACCCGCTGATCCGCCCGTCCCAGTTCGCCGACTACCAGTCCAACGCCGCGCTTCCGCTCGGCAAGCGGCTCGGCCGGGCCCCCCGCGAGGTGGCCGCCGAGATCGTCGCGCAGCTGAACGTGGCGGACATCACCGAGCCGCCCACGGTCAGCGGCCCCGGCTTCATCAACCTCCGGCTCACCGACGGCTGGATCGCCCAGACGGCGACCGGGGTCCTGCAGGACCCGCGGCTCGGCACCCCGCTCACGGACAGCCCGAAGACGGTGATCGTCGAGTACTCCTCGCCCAACATCGCCAAGGAGATGCACGTCGGGCACCTGCGGACGACGATCGTGGGCGACGCGATCGCCCGGGTGACCGAATTCGCCGGACACCGGCTGATCAGGGACAACCACGTGGGCGACTGGGGCACGCCGTTCGGGATGCTGATCGAGCACCTCATCGACGTGGGCGACGACTCACCGGAGGCGGCGCTGCTCCGCACCGACCCGAACGCCTTCTACCAGGGCGCGCGGGTCAAGTTCGACTCCGACCCGGTCTTCGCCGGCCGGGCCAGGGAGCGGGTAGTCAAGCTGCAGTCGGGCAACGACCCCGGCACGCTGGCGCTGTGGGCGGAGCTCGTCGACATGTCCAAGGCCTATCTGCGGGACACCTACGCCCGGCTGCGCGTCACCCTCACCGACGACGACATCAAGGGCGAGTCGTTCTACAACGACCTGCTGCCCGGCGTCGCCGACGACCTGACCGCCGACGGCCTCGCGCGGATCAGCGACGGCGCCCTGTGCGCGTTCCCTGCCGGGTTCAGCAACCGGGACGGCTCCCCGCTGCCGGTGATCATCCGCAAGAGCGACGGCGGCTACAACTACTCGAGCACCGACCTCGCCACGATCAGGTACCGGGTGGACACGGTCGACTGCGACCGGGCGGTCTACGTCGTCGGCTCCGACCAGGCCCTGCACTTCCGTATGGTCTTCGCGGTGGCCCGCGAGGCCGGCTGGCTGCCCGAGACCAAGGACTTCGCGCACGCGCAGATCGGCATGGTGCAGGGCAAGGACGGTCAGCGGCTGCGGACCAGGGCCGGCGACAGCGTCGGGCTCAGCGAGCTGCTCACCGAGGGCATCGAACGGGCCCGGGCGATCCTGGACGAGGTCGAGCGCGACGACGAGGGCCTCGACCTCGACGCGATCGCGGAGGACGTCGGTATCGGCGCGATCAAGTACGCCGACCTGTCGACCGCGCGGGACAGCGCCTACATCTTCGACTGGGACCGGATGATCTCCTTCAAGGGGAACACCGGGCCTTACCTGCAGTACGCGACGACTAGGATCAGGTCGATCTTCCGCCGGGCTGGCCTCGACGAGGCGAACCTGACCGGGCCGATCGTGATCACCGCGCCCGCCGAGCGCGAGCTCGCCCGCAAGCTGCTCGACTTCGGCGCGGTCGTCACCCAGGTCGCCGACACGGCTGAGCCGCACCGGCTGTGCGGCTACGTCTTCGAGGTCGCCAGCCTGTTCACCACGTTCTACGAGCTGTGCCCGGTGCTCAAGGCCGAAGACGAGGAGACCAGGCAGTCCCGCCTCGCCCTGTGCGCGGCCGCGCTCCGCGTGCTCACCGCCGGCCTCGGCCTGCTCGGCATCCCGCTGCCCGAACGCATGTAACCGCGGGTAACGCCAGCCCGAGCAGCCGCTGCGCGGGCTCGCGGTCACCGGACAGCGGTACTGGTTCCGCCGGCCCGGCCAGCAGCGTCAGGAAACGCTCGCGGTCAACCGGCTCGGCGCCGAGCGAACGCAGGAACGGGCTGTCCCACTGCGCGTCTATGACCGTCCCGCCGGCCGCGACGAGCCGCGCCCGCATGTCGGCGACGGCGACGGCGGCCGCTCCCGGCCGTCGTCCGAACAACGAGTCGCCGCTCAGCAGGCCGCTGATGCCGATGCAGAGGGCGCCGCCGACGAGCTCGCCGCCCAGCCATACCTCGATGCTGTGCGCCCAGCCGGCGCCGTGCAGCTCGATCAGCGTGCCGAGCAGGGAGTCGGTCAGCCAGCGGGGCTCGCGGCCCTCCCTGCAGGCCTCGGCGACCTGTTTGAAGGCCGTGTTCGCGGTGGTGCTGAGCCCGTACCTGCGCAGCGTCCTGCGCAGGTTGCGGCCAAGGTGCACGCCGCCCTGCCCTATCAGCGGCCGCGGGTCGGGCGACCACCAGGCCGCCCAGTAGGGATCCTGCCCCTCGTCGCCGACGACGGCGATCGCGCCGGCCGCCACCTGGTCCTCGTAGCGGATCTCGTTGAAGCCGCGAAAGTACTCGTCGGCGGCTGGCATCGGCACCAGGCCCCGCCGGTAGGCGCCGAGCACGCTCGCCGGGCTCAGGTCGGCGCAGAAGGCGACCGGCGCGCCGGCCGCCCCAGTTGCCACCGCCGTGGCCGCCACGAACTCGAACGAGTCCCAGTCCGCGTAGCGCCTAGCCAACGAAAGCCACCGTCCCTCCACCCGGCACGCGAACCACCCCGAACTCGAACGAAGCCCCGGGCAAGCACCGTTTAGCCGACATGGGCTGGCCTGCGCCGGTGCGAGGGGGCGGTCAGGTAGCCGGTCTCGATCAGCCGGTCGATGTTACGGTCCAGCAGCGGGCCGCTGACGGGCGCGAAGGCGATGCCGCTGCCGCGGAGCGCACGCTCGGTATTGGTCCTCGTATACGACGGGAAAACGTCGCTGAGGTACATCTCCGCCACGGTCAGGCCCGCCGCGCCGCGGTTGACGAACAGCGGCAGGAACGCCGCCATCGGGTGGGACGGGTCGCGGGCGGCCCGCCGCGCGAGGGCACGGACCCAGTCGCCGTACGGGACCTCGGCGATGCGGTAGCCGCGCTCGCGCAGCCGTCCGACCAGGACGCCGAGCGGAGCGCTGGCCGGGCTGGCGAGGTGATACGTGCGTCCCGCCGTCTCTTCGGTCACCGAGATGTGCCTGATGGCCGCCGCGCACACGTCGGCCGCCACGAAGTCGAGCGGCAGGTCGATGTCGGGCGCGAGCCCGGTGTCGGTGATGAACCTGATCAGCGCGCACATCTCGGTCGCGGTGTGCCATGCGCCCGTTCGCAGGCTGCCGACGATGTCGAGCGGCCGGTAGACCGCCACCGGCAGGCCGGCCAGGCTCGCCGCCCTGAGCAGTTCCTCCGCCACGTACTTGGTCTCGACGTAGCCCATCCGCAGCAGTTCCGGGTGCGCGAGCGGTGTCTCCTCGGTCACCTGCCTGGTGCCCGATACGCCGAGGCCGGCCAGCACCGCGGTGCTTGACACGTAATGCAGCGGGATGCCGCGGCGCAGGCCCGCCAGCCGGATCAGCTCGGCCGTGCCCGCCACGTTGGCCGCGCGCAGTCCCTGGTACGGGTAGATGAAGTTCACCAGCGCGCCCGCGTGGTAGATGACGTCGATGCTCTCCGCGAGGCCGCGGAAAGCCCGCTCGGAGAGCCCGAGCCGCGGTTCTGCGAGGTCGCCGGCCAGTGGAAGCACCCGCTCCGGTGACGGTGCGGGCAGCTCGTAGCGGGCGGCGGCCTGGCTGATCCTGGTCCGTGCGGCCGCCTCGTCGGCCGCGCGGACCAGGCAGTGCACCCGGGCTCCGCCGGCGGCGGTCAGCTCGCTCAGCAGGTGCGCGCCGAGGAACCCGGTCGCCCCGGTGAGCAGGATCGAAGCCGGCTGGCCGCGGCTGCCAGTCGGGCTCAGAGCGCGGGTGGCCGCGCGGGTAGCCGTGAGGCTGGCCTTGAGCCGTCCGTCGAGCCTGGTCTCGGCGGCGAAGTCGATCTCGGCCTGATCGCCGTCGGCGGTCAGCCGGCCCGCGCTGGCGGCCGCCGCCGCCACGGCGAAACCGCGCAGCGTCGGGTCGCGCAGCAGGCAGCGGGTGAGCGGCTGCACCGAGTCCGCTGGTACGCCGAGCATGGCGCGGGTGTGCGCGAGCATCTCGGCGGCGAGCAGCGAGTTGCCGCCCAGGGCGAAGAAGTCGTCGTCGAGCGCGACGTGGTCCCGGCCGAGCAGCCTCGCCCACAGCGCGGACAGCCCCGCCTGTACGGGTGTGTGCCCTTCGTCGCGGGCCGAAGTGCTGGCGGCGGGCTCAAGCACCGGCGCCTCTCCGCCCGCCGGCAGGCGGTGACGCGCGATGAACGCGGAAGGGATCATGTAACCGGG
Organism: Trebonia sp.; assembly: GCA_036501515.1. Lineage (GTDB taxonomy): Bacteria > Actinomycetota > Actinomycetes > Streptosporangiales > Streptosporangiaceae > Trebonia. The sequence goes on from DASYAD010000027.1 coordinate 17,567, forward strand.
CAGCCGGTCGGCCAGGTACCGGCGCAGGCTCGCGGCGGACGGGTGGCGCGGCACGGTTCCCTGCTGCCCTGGCGTGTAGTAGGCGACCAGGCGCGTGTCGCCCGAGCTGCGGGTCGATGCGGTCACCGACACCTGGCCGATGTCCGGATGGCTGGCCAGTGCGTTCTCGATCTCCCCGGGCTCGACCCGGAACCCCCGCACCTTGAGCTGGCGGTCGGCCCGTCCCGCCACCTCGAGGCTGCCGTCCGCCAGCCAGCGCCCGACGTCCCCGGTGTGGTACATCCGGCCGCCAGGCGCGCCCTCCGCGTCGGGCAGGAACCGCTCCGCGGTGAGCGCGGGCCGCCCCAGGTAGCCCCGGGCGACCCCGCCGCCGCCGATGTAGACGTCGCCGGTTGCTCCTGGAGGGACCGGATTCAGCTGCTCGTCGAGGACCATGATCCGGGCGCCGCCCGCCGGGCGGCCGACTGGGACGACGGCGTGCGGTTCGGCGCCGGGCAGCCACTGGCCGACGTCGAACAGGGCCGAGGTGATGGTCGTCTCCGTGAGCCCGTAGGCGTTGAGCAGCCGCGCCCAGGGGGCCGCGACGCGGGCCGCCCGGCACGCGTCGGTGTCTGCCATCTCGCCGCCGGTGATCATCAGCCGGACGGAGCGCAGGCGCTCGTCGGACGGCCCGGTATGCGCGAGCACCTGGTGCCAGTAGGCGGGTGTCAGGTCGATGACCGTGACCCGCTTGCGCTCGATGCCGCGCAGCAGTTCGGAGGGCGCCATGGTCCCCGGTGGCGGCAGGGTCAGCGTGGCCCCGCTGGTCAGTGCCGTGAACATCTGCTCAAGGGAGGTATCGAAGGCCATCGCCGCGACCTGCGCCACCCGGTCGTCCTCGCTGATCAGGTACTCGCGTGCCATTTCGCCGATGACGAGGGCCAGGCTGCCGAAGCTGACGGCGACGGCCTTGGGGTCTCCTGTTGAGCCCGAGGTGTGGATGACGTAGCAGAGGTTGTCCGGCCCCGGCCTGATGCCAGGGCTGGACGGCGGGCAGTCCGCGACCTCAGGCCCGATCTCGGCCAGCGCCAGCGGCCGCACCCCTTCTTCGACGGGAAAATCGCCCGCCCTGGCCGTGAGCACCGCCACCGGGCTGGTCTGAGCACAGATACGGGCCAGCCGCTCGGCTGGCAGCGCCGGGTCGAGCGGCAGGTAACCGCCGCCCGCCTTCATGATGGCGAGGACGGCGGTGATCAAGTCGGTGCCACGGTCCAGGTGGACGCCGGTCACCGTCTCCGGGCCCGCTCCCGCGCGCCCGAGGTAGTGCGCGAGCCTGCTCGCCGACTCGTCAAGCTCGCGGTAGCTCACCCGGGTCCTGCCTGCCACGACGGCGGTCGCCTCCGGGCGCCTGGCGGCCTGCTCCGCGAAGAGCTCGTGAACGAACGGTGTGCTGGCAGCGGCCGGAACACCGCGGGCAACCCGGCCGCCGCGGCCGACGCTGCCCGGCGTGATGCCGGTCCAGGAACGCTCGACCGCGGCCAGGCACTCGCCCCGTGACATGGGACGCGACCGGCGGCGCCAGCCAGGCGGCACGTCGCGGCCCGACGGCCACAGCGAATGCTGGCCGAGGTCGTTGACAACGACGGCCAGGAGCCCTGGCGTCCGGTCCGGCTGGTCCTCGATGCTCACGATTTTTCCCAGGTAATGTCCGCAAATGCGCTGGCAGAAATTTCCCGACCTGCAAGTTTCCTGCCCGCGCTACGGGGCGGCAACACTCGGCTCAATTGCCCCAATTCCCGGCATATTGCTATTAAAACCGCAGGTAGACGAGCCGCAGAGACGGGTAGATTCCTTTCAAGCGGATCGTTAATTAAGCAGGAATTGGACCTGATCAGGAGGAATGCCCTGGAAAAGAGACGCTACCTTCTCAGCGGCTACGCCCTCTGGGTGGTGCTGCTCGTCGCGGTTTACTACCAGCGGAGCAGCGTGCGGATCGAAACCTGGGGCCTGATCAGTCTGACCGGCGTGCTCGGCATCCTGGCGGGCCTGTGGCTGAACCGGCCTGCCCGCAAGGTGCCCTGGCTGCTGCTCGCCGCCGCGCTCGGCTGTTTCGCGGCCGGCCAGCTCAGCTTCCTGATCGCGGCGGACATCCGGGTGATCCTGCCGTTCCCGTCCTTCGCCGACGTGCTTTACCTGTCCTGTTATCCGCTTGGCGCCGCCGGGTTGCTGATCTTCATCTACGCCCGCACACCCGACGGCGACCGGCGCAGCCTCGTCGACGCCCTGACGCTCACCGCCGGCCTCGGGCTGCTGTCGTGGACCTTCCTGATCCGCCCCTATGTGCACAATCCGGCCCTGGGCGGGCTCGAGAAAGCCGTCGCCGTCGCCTACCCGCTCGGCGACGTGCTGCTGCTGGCCCTGCTCGCGCGGCTGCTGGCGCCAGGGACGACGGGGCGCAACCGCTCCGTTCAGCTCCTCACGCTCGGCTTGGTCTCGGTCCTGCTGTCAGACACCGCCTACACGGCGGTGCAGCTGCACTCGATGTTCCACAACGGCACCGTCATCGACCTGGGCTGGGCCGTCTTCTACGCCGCCTGGGGGGGCGCGGCGCTGCACCCGAGCATGACGCGGCTGACCGACCCGGTGCCGCGCCAGCAGGTCGAGGTGTCACCGTGGCGGCTGGGCTTGCTCATGCTCGCCTCGCTGATCGCCCCGGTGGTGCTGCTCACCGCCCTCCCCAGAGCCGTGCGATCCGACGTGAGCGTGATCGCGGTGTTCTCCGCCATCCTGTACCTGCTGGTGCTGACCAGGCTGTGGGACGCGGCGGTGGCGCACCGGCGCGCGCTCGACCGCGAACGGGTGCTGCGGCACGCCGGGCTGTCCCTGGTCACGATGGCGGACGTGCCGCAGGTGGCCGGCGCGGTCCAGGACTCGGTGCACGCGCTGCTCGGCGGCCACTCGCAGGGCGACGCGCTGCTCGGCGTGCGGGTAGACGGCGCGCTGCGAGCGGTGGACCGCGGCTCAGAACTGGCCGACGGCAGGCAGCTCGGGCAGCTGGCCGACACGTGGCTGTCGCTGGTCAAGGGGACGGCTCCGACCCTCACCCCGATGCGGCAGCTGCCCGAGCAGGCACAGACGGCCCGTCCCGCCGCCCACTGGATGCTGCTCTGCCCGCTCGCACTGAAGGACCGGCCCACCGGCGACACGATCATCGGCCTGATCGCGGTGTTCGGTGAGAAACGGACCCTGGCCGACCTGTCGGCGACCCTCGAGATCCTCGCCCACCAGGTGGCGCTGACGCTGGAAAGCGTCATGCTGCGGCAGGAGGCGATCCGCCAGCGCAACGAGGCGTACTTCCGCGCCCTGGTCCAGGACGCCTCTGACGCGATCGTGATCGTCGCGGACGACGGGACCGTGAAGTACGCGACGCCGTCGACCGTCGCTATCTTCGGCGATCTGCCGACCGAAGGCGAGCACCTGTGGGACCTGGTCGCGGAGGAGGACCGCGAAGACTTCGTCCGCACGTTCATGCGGCTGCGCGAGCGGGCGCGGTTCGGGCCCCGCGTGGTGGAGAAGGAGACCACCCGCCGGGACGGCACCAAGGTGCACATCCAGGCCAGGTGCAGTGACCTGCGGGCCGAGCCGAACGTGGCCGGGCTCGTCTTCACCCTGCGGGACGTGACGGCGCAGCACAAGCTCGAGGAGGAGCTGAAGCACCGGGCGTTCCACGACGCGCTGACCGGACTGCCCAACCGGCTGCTTTTCCAGGACCGGATCGCCCAGCGGGTCGCGTCGGCGGCCAGGACCGGCGCGGTCTCCGGCGTGCTGTTCGTCGACCTCGACGACTTCAAGGTGGTCAACGACACCAAGGGGCACAGCGTCGGCGACGAGCTGCTGATCGCCGTCGCCCGGCGGCTGTCTTCCCTGGTCCGCGAATCCGACACCGCCGCGCGGCTCGGCGGTGACGAGTTCGCGCTGCTGATCGGTTCCGCCGAGGACACCGCGGCGGTGGAGGCGGCCGCCGAGCGCATCGTCGGCTCGTTCGCCGAGCCCTTCGCGCTCGCCTCGGGCCTGGTGACCACCAGCGTCACCGTCGGCGTGGCGACCACGCAGGACAGCACCGACACGGACGAGATCCTCAGGCACGCGGACCTGGCCCTGTACGCGGCCAAGGCGGCAGGAAAACGCCAGTGGCGCCGGTACCAGCCGGTGCTCAGCGCCGGCCTGATCAGGCGGCGGGAGATCCAGGAGGCCCTGGAGGAGGCCGTCGCCAAGTCCGCGTTCTCCCTGGTGTACCAGCCGATCGTGACGCTTGGCACCGGGCAGCTCGCCGGGTTCGAGGCGCTGATCCGCTGGCCGCACCCGCAGTGGGGGATGATGCACCCCGGACAGTTCATCACCCTGGCCGAGGAGACGGGGCAGATCATCCCGATCGGCGCCTGGGTGCTCGGCCGGGCCACGGCCGACATCATGCGCTGCCGCCAAGCCGCGGAGTCCGCGGGTTCCGCGCTGCCGACCCAGCCGGGACCTGGCAAGCAGAACCGCGAGCAGCAGGTGCAGTACGGTCCGGCGCAGTACAACGGCGGTGCGCCCGCAGGCCCGCGGCCGGCCGGCGGGCGCGACCTGTACGTCAGCGTCAACGTCTCGGCCCGCCAGTTCGGCGACCCGGGCTTCGCCGACACCGTGCGGCAGGTGCTCGGTACCTCGGGACTCGACTCGCAGTCGCTCATGCTCGAGCTGACGGAGACCGCCTTGCTGCGGCGTGACGAGCGCCTGCACTCCGACCTGGCGGAACTCAAGTCAATCGGGGTGAAGCTGGCGATCGACGACTTCGGCACCGGCTACAGCTCGCTCAGCTACCTGCGGGACCTGCCGATCGACGTGGTGAAGATGGACAAGTCGTTCGTCGAGGGGATCGCCGACTCCGACCAGCGGCTGGCGCTTGCCGAGGGCATCGTCCAGATAGCCACCACCCTCAGCCTCGAAGTCGTCGCCGAAGGCATAGAGACCGAGGTGCAGCGGGACCTGCTGTCTTCGATGGGCTGCCACTACGGGCAGGGGTACCTGCTGGCGATGCCCATGCCGGCCAGGCAGGCCGTAGAGCTGGTCCGCAACGGCTTCGCCACCACCCCGCTCGTTCCCGAGCCCCGAGCGCTGACCTAGGAAGCCGGATGAACCCGCAGATTTTCACCACCGCCGACCGGCCCGACCTCGCCGAGCAGGGCAAGGCGGCGCTGCTGCCCGGCTGGCCCGAGTTCATCTTCCACGACCAGGTGAGCGCCGGGCTGATCGAGCGCGCTGGCGAGTACTTCCCGCAGTTCGACGTCCGCTTCGTCGCGGACGGCGAAGTCATCGCGGGCGCCTGGGCGGTGGCCCTGCGCTGGAACGGCGCCACAGAATGCCTCCCCGGCGGTTACGACGGCGCGCTGATCAGGGCGATCACCGAGCACGAGAGCACGGTGCCGCCTGACACGCTGTGCGCGATGGCCGCCAGCGTGCGCGGCGACCGGCAGGGCTCGGGGCTCGGCGCCCGGCTGCTGACCGAGCTCAGGGCGCGGGCCGCGCTGGCCGGCCTTGACCGGATGATCGCCCCCGTCCGGCCGGTGCTGAAAAGCCGCTACCCGCTGACCCCGATGACGAACTTCGCCCGGTGGACCCGCGCCGACGGCACTCACCTGGACCCGTGGATCCGCACCCACCAGCGGCTCGGCGCGACCATCCTCGCCGCCGCGCCCGGGTCCATGGTCGTCACCGGCACCGTCGCCGAGTGGGAAGTCTGGGCCGGGATGGCCTTCCCGGAAAGCGGGCGGTACGTCGTCCCCGGGGCGCTCGACCTGGTAGAGATAGACGCCGAGCGCGGCAACGGCACCTACGCGGAGACGAACCTCTGGATGCGCCACGTTTAGCAGGGGCAGCAAGCAGAGCACCTACGCGGAGAGGAACCTCTGGATGCGCCACGCACAGACGCCTGCCTCCGGAGGGCGACGAACCGCGACGAAACGGGCGACTTCGGCTAGTCTCGAAGCAGGGCTCGGATCAGGGTTAGCAAGCACACTTACCTAGGGACGGACGAGTGAGCGGAATCATCCTTGAGTTGCTCATCGGCGTGCTTGCCGCGTGGGGTTTCGGCCGCGTACGGCGCAAGATGAAGCTGCCGATGACCGGCAAGCACTACGGCTGGACCATTCTCGTGGTGTTCGTGCTACTGGCGATCCTCTACGGTGCCAGCGGACACGTGTCGTCCCACTGAGGCCGCAGGTTTTCGTGTATAGGCCGTGGGTATACCGCTACTGCGACGCTGAAACCGCAAGGTTTCACCGCCAGCTAGCTCAGACTCACGGCCTTGCACGCGATCCCGTCCCAGCACCATCCGAACGTGTGAGGCCGTGACCCCCGTTTTCCCGCGGTGAGCGCAAGGTGGCTGCGCACCGGGTCCCGGCCGGGCAGTGCCGCAGAAATAACCGTGCTGCCATTACCCTCGCGGTACCGCTAGCCTAGAAGGCGCCATTACATCCTGTTGGCGACCACGCCTGACAGGATGCCAGTTTCGAACGACGTGAGGTCTTGCTCGTGCCTACCGGCAAGGTCAAGTGGTATGACACAGAAAAGGGCTTCGGCTTCCTCGCCCGCGATGACGGGGGCGAGGTCTTCGTGCATTCTTCCGCGCTTCCCGACGGTACGACCACCCTGGCAAAGGGCCAGCGGGTCGAGTTCGGCATCGTAGAAGGGCGCAAGGGCGCCCAGGCACTGCAGCTGCGCCTGCTCGAGGCGCCGCCCAACGTGACGGCCGCCGTGGCCAAGCACTCGCGCAAGAAGCCGGACGAGATGATCCCGATCATCGAAGACCTCATGAAACTGCTCGACGGGATCTCCGACGCCTACCGCCGCGGCAAGCACCCGGACCCCAAGGAAGCCAAGCAGATCGCCGCGCTGCTGACCGCCGTCGCCAAGGACATCGAGCCCTAAGCGGGCACCTCACGCTGCTGACCGCCGTCGCCAAGGACATCGAGCTCTAAGCAGGCACCTCACGCTGCCGACTTAGGCGGTCTGCACCGCCGCTACCCGCCGCCTCCGCCGCATCACAAGCAGCACGGCCGCGACCGCGAGGCCGCCCGCGGCGATGGCCAGGCCCGCCTGGCCGTTGTCGAGCATGGACACGAGGACGCCGGCCAGGCCGCCCGCCACGTTGGCGACCTGGTTGAGCGTCTCGGAGACGGCGAACGTCGAGGACCTGATCTCGTCGCCGATCTCGCGGCCGACGATCGAGTCCTGCCCGAGCTTGGCCAGGCTGGCGCAGAAGATCGCGGTCGCCTCGACGAGCACGGCCGCGAGCAGCCCGAATCCCCAGGCGCAGAGCCCCGTCACCACCGGCGCGAGTATCAGCACGGAGAACATGATCAGCTGCGGCGCCCGGCCCTTGAAGAACGACCCGAGGATCATCGAGCCGAGGCTGCCGACCGACAGGCCGAGCGCGAGCGCGCCGAGGGCGAAATTGGACGACACCGAGTGTCCGAACAGCGTGCCCAGGTTCACGCTGCGCAGCAGGAACGCGAGCAGGAAGAGGATGTAGCCGGAGTAGGCGCGCAGCACCGCGTTGACCGTCATCGCCTCGGCTACCACGGGACCGACGTTCCCCAGCGTCCGCCAGCGGCCCCGGCGCGCGCCAGGCGGCGGCAGCGGCAGGGTCGGGCGCGGCATATCAGGCCCTGGCATGTCCGGACGTGTCGGCGGCGGCCCGGCGGCCGGGGCCGTCGGCGCCGCATAGGGCGGGGCCGGGGCCGGCGCTGCCACCGGCACGTCGATCTGCTCGGGGAGCCGGAACGCCAGCACCATCGCCGCCAGGTAGATCAGCGTGCCGGCCCGCAGCGTCCAGGCGGCGCCGCCGCCGAACTGGATCCCCGCGGCCAGGCCGGCCGCCGCCGTGGAGGTGGCGATGGAAATCAGGCCCGACCGCGCGTTGGCGGTGACCAGCGTGACCCCGTCAGGCAGCAGGCGCGGCGTGACCGAGGCCTTGACGACGCCGCCCGCCTTCTGCAGCACCAGGATGCCGAACGCGGCAGGCAGCAGCGTGACCGAGTTGGCCACGTTGGCCGACATGGCGTAGCAGAGCAGCCCGCGGGTGAGCATCGTGCCGGCCAGCACGAAGCGGCGGCCCTGCTGTATCCGGTCGAGCGCGGGTCCGATGAACGGCGCCAGCACGGCGAACGGCGCCATCGTGATGATCAGGAACAGCACCACGCGGCCGCGGGCCTGGTCGACCGACGTGCTGAAAAAGATCGACCCTGCCAGCGCCACGGTCACGAACGCGTCGGCGGCGCCGCTCACCGCGGTCATTTCGAAGAGCGTCCCGAGGCCGGTCCTGTCCGCTCCCTGCGCACCGGTAAGCCGGTGGACAAAGGCCGCCGTTCGTTTCCCCGCCCGCCCGGACGCGCGGCCGCCAGAGCGGAAAGCACCGCCCGCGCGCCGCATCGCATCCGACATCCCCATGTTCACAGTATTCATTCTCCGCAGTACGGCCGACTAGGGCGTTCGCCGCGATCTGGACTCTGACCTGCGTTCCGACTTCTCATTACTTCCCATCGAATCCGAGCTATTCTCACCCTCTGGCGGAACTGGCGCGGAACTGGCTAGGTCCGCGCTCGCTCAGTTCCGCCAGAGGCAGCACAGCTCTGATAGTGACGATAGACGGAACCGAGGCCTTGCGCGCGGGCTGTGCGACGCAACACGGCGTCCGGACCATTCGGACGAACCCGACCAGTATCACTTTGGGTATCGCGCCTGAGTCAGCTGCCGCTTACCTCGCCCGGC
>DASYAD010000028.1:0-2223 GCA_036501515.1 Trebonia sp.
AGCGCCAGTCCGCCGGTGACGAGCAGGATTATCCCGAACGTACCGGGCCGGCTCTCCTTCGCACCGTGCCAGTGCGGGGCGGCGAGCGACGCGGCGAGTTCCACGCCGATCACCAGCGCCGCGAGCGCCGCGTCGGCCGCCCGCTGTCGTGCCGTGGTAGTCATCGCATTCCCGACGCTACCCGCGGGCCGCGCCGGGTGTCGTCGTCCTGGGGTTGACTTTCCGCGCCCCGGGATACTCCACGGGGACGATGCGATCCTGCCCGCTGGCCCGACGACGGGAGCGGGCCGCGGGCCGCACGCTTGCTGCCATGGCAACTATCCAGATACGCGGGCTCGTGAAGCGGTTCGGCCCGGTGACCGCGGTGAACGGCCTCAGCTTCGACGTCACGCCGGGCACCGTGACCGGCTTCCTCGGCCCGAACGGCGCCGGCAAGACCACCACCCTCCGCATCCTTCTCGGCCTGGTGTCCGCCGACGCGGGCACCGCCACCATCGACGGCCTGTCCTACCCTGAGCTGCCTGAGCCGCTGCACCAGGCCGGCGCCGTGCTCGAGGCGGCTGGCTTCCACCCGGGCCGGACTGCCCGCGCGCAACAGCGGATCCAGGCGCTGGCCGCGGACGCCGACGCGTCCAGGATCGAGGACGTCCTCGACCTGACGGGGCTCACCGCCGCGGCGGACCGCCGGATCGGCGGGTTCTCGCTCGGCATGCGGCAGCGGCTCGGCCTGGCCACCGCGCTGCTCGCCGACCCGGAGGTGCTGATTCTCGACGAGCCGGCCAACGGGCTCGACCCGGAAGGCGTCCGCTGGCTGCGCGGCTTGCTGCGCGGGTTCGCCGCGGAAGGCGGCACCGTGCTGGTGTCCAGTCACCTGCTCGCGGAGGTCGCGCAGACCGTCGACTCGGTGGTGATCATCGACGGCGGCCGCCTCGTCGCCCAGGGCCCGGTGGCCGAGCTGACCGCCGGCGGGGCGGGCCTCGAAGAAACCTTCTTCCAGCTGACCAGGGAGGCATCCCGATGACCGAGCTCGTTTTTCCTGTCGCCGCGCCCCAGGCACGGCGGGGCGGGTTCGCCCGCGTTGTCCGCGTCGAACTGCTGAAGCTGACGAGCACCAGGCTCGGCTACGGGCTGCTCGCCGTGGTGGCCGGGCTCACCCCGGTGTGGACGTCGATCGCGGCGTCCCGAGCGGGCAGCGGCAGCGGTGGCCCCGCGCCGCTGTACACCGCCGCGGGGCAGACCACGATCATCGCCGGGGGCGTGTGGAGCATGATCATCGCCATGGTGCTCGGCGTGACGATATCCAGCGGCGAATTCCGGCATCACACCGCGACGAACACCTACCTGGCGGTGCCCGACCGCAACCGGGTGCTGGCCGCCAAGGCCGTGGTCGGGGCGATAGGCGGCGCGGTCTACGGCATCGCCGGCTACCTGACTGCGCTGGCTGTCGGCCTGTCGTTCACTGCCGCCCACGGCTACCGCCTGGTCATCGGCGCGGGCACGCTCGCTGACTGGGGCATCGGCCGCGTGGTGGGCACGGCGCTGCTCGGCGTGATCGGCGTGGTCGTGGGCTCGCTGGTGCGCTCCCAGCTCGCCGGGGTGGTCGGCGTCTTCGTGTGGGCGCTGCTCCTCGAGTCGCTGATCGGCGGGCTGTTCGGCGCGGCCAGGCCGTACCTGCCTTACACGGCCGCGACCTCGCTGGCCGGCACGCCGCTCGGCGAGGCCGGCTTCAGTCCGGCCAGCGGAATGGCCCCGCTGCCGTTCGCCGCGGCCGCGGCCCTGCTGGCGGCCATCGCGCTGGCGGGGGCGGTGGTCGCCGCCCGCACCACCGTCCGCCGTGACATCACCTGACGACTCGCGCCTTATTCGCCAGACTGGCCGGCGGCCCGCACCAGCCGCCGGCCGAGCGCCGTGGTGGCCCGCTGGAGTTCGGCGCCGCCGAGCACCCGGAAGGACACCTCGATGGCGGCGAGCCGCCCGGCGTACCAGTCGGGGTTGTCGGTCGTCGCCAGGATCAGTGTCCGGTCGCCGTCGGCTGGCTCCAGCAGTCCCATGCTGCGCGGAACCCAGTACGACGTCTCCCGGACCGTGGCGTCGACGAGGACCTCGACGGGGTAGCGCCAGCCCTGGGACAGGTGCTCCTCCAGGGCGCGCAGCGCGTCGAGGCCGGCGGGCGGCGTGAACTCCTCAGGCAGCGGCTCGACCGCGGCGATCCGGTCGACGCGC
>DASYAD010000029.1:0-12534 GCA_036501515.1 Trebonia sp.
CATGTGTTAAGCACGCCGCCAGCGTTCGTCCTGAGCCAGGATCAAACTCTCCGTTGAATGACTAGCACCAGACCCCGAAGGACCCGGAAACCAAACACCCAACCATGAGTGATTCATGGCTGATATCCGTGGGACAGATCCAAAGACCCGCCCGACGGGGGTTTGTACATTATTCATGCACTGGCTTTTAGCACGCTGTTGAGTTCTCAAGAAACAGACGCTCACCGTGTTCCGAACTTTCGTTCTTCGCTCCGGGGCGACTTCTTTATTTTACCTTGGATTCTCGCCTTGTCAAATCCGTTTCGGTCTTAGTAATTCTGACCGATAACCGTTTTTGACTTCTTGGTTATCCTCGGGTCTTGCTCTTTTAATTTACCGGGTATTTCCTTCTTGTCAAATCGGCTTCCGGTTCGATTTACTCGAACCTGGTTGCCAGATTTGGCCTTTCGGGCTTTTCCGGTTCCACCACTATACCGGCCCTTTCGGAGTGGTGCGGTACGCACGCGAATCTCCGTAGAGGCTTTCTACTGGTGGCTCCCCGGGTCCAGGACCGCCGTTCGGCGCTCCCTCCCCTCGGGGCAAGAAGAACCTTACGGGTCCCACGGACCTTCGTCAAATCGTTCCTGACAACTGGTGCTGCCCCGCGTCGCGGGGTCTCAAACCCCGGTCGCGGGCTGGTTGCCAGTGATCCGCGGACGTGGCCAGCCGCCCCGCCGGACTGGGGCGGAGACGCCCCGTTCAGCCGGGTCCGCGGCTGCGCGGATCGCGTCGGGGAGCGGTTCAAGCTCGACCACGGCCACGAACGTATGAAGGGGCAACCGGCGGTCGGCCACGCGATCGTATGCGGCCACCGCCTCATCGTATGAGGAGCCGGTTCCGGCGCCGAGGCGGTCGCGCCAGCTACCAACCCCGCGCACGGCGGGCCGGTGACCCAATCCCGGCCCAGGCCACCGGGTCAGTATCCGGATCGAAGTCCCTGACGCTCAGGTCACGAGTCGAATCCGAGGCCCAGGCGGTCGAGCAGGCGGAGCCAGGTATCGCGGCGGCCTTCGTTCCTGTCGGCCCTGGCAATCGACGCGCGGGTCGCCTGGATTACCGCCGAACGCAGCGGCTCGGGCGGGAAAGGCAACGGCTTTTCCGTGACCAGGGCAAGCCGCGCCCGTTCTGAATCCTCGTTTTTCAGCTTGTCGAGCAGGACCTGGGCGGCGAACCTGGACGCGCCGACGCCGAGCCCGGTGTACCCGGCCGCGTAAGCGGTCCGGCCCGAGTGGGCGGTGCCGAAGAACGCGCAGAACCGGCTGCACGTGTCGATGACGCCGCCCCACGCGTGGGTAAACGACAGTCCTTCGAGCTGCGGGAACGTGGTGAAGAACTGGGCCGCCAGCATCGCGAAGGTGGCCGGCCGCGCGACGTGCTCCTCACGGACCCGGCCGCCGTTGTAGTACACGGCGTCATAACCGCCCCAGAGCACGCGGTTATCCCGGGTCAGCCGGAAGTAATGGAACTGGTTACCCAGGTCGGACGCGCCGCGCCTGTCCCGCCAGCCGAGCGCGGCGAGCTGGGCCGCCGACAGCGGCTCGGTCATCAGCACGTAGTCCCACACCGGCACGACGTACGCGCCGATCCGGCGCAGCAGCGAACCGCCGGGCACGCCGGCCGCGAGCGCGACCAGGCCCGCGCGGACCGTGCCGTAGGGGACGCGGAGCGTCATCCCCGCTCCCCCGCCCGCACGCGACAGCGCGGTCACCGGCGTGTGCTCGTAGATCCGCACCCCGGCGTCCAGGCAGGCACGGCGCAGTCCCCAGGCGAGACGGCCCGGCTCGACCAGGGCGTTGCCCGTCGTGTACTTGAGGCCGCCCCGCCACAGCGGCGAGGCGAGCTCGGCGCCGGCGGCCGCGGCGTCGAGCAGCTCGACGTCGTGACCAAGCTGGCGGGCCGCGACCGCTTCCTCGTCAAGCCCGTCCAGCTGCCAGTCCGCGGTGGCCAGGGCCAGTTCACCGCCGGGCTGGAAGTCGCAGTCGATGCCGTGCCGCGCGATCGTCTCGCCGATCTCCCGCAGGTTCTGCGCGCCGAGCCGCTCAAGCAGCGGCATCTCCCCGGGGAAACGCTCGAGCCCGTTGCCGATGCCGTGGGTCAGGCTGGCGGAGCAGAACCCGCCGTTGCGGCCGGATGCGGCCCAGCCCACGGTCTTCGCCTCGAGGAGAACCACGTCGAGCCCGGGGTAGCGCTCCCGGGCCAGCAGCGCCGTCCACAGCCCGGTGAAGCCGCCCCCGACAACCGCCAGGTCCGCCGTGACGTCCCCCGCCAGGGCGGGCAGCGGCTCAGGGGCGCCCGGCTCGTCGAGCCAGAACGGCCGCGGGACGGCGCCCGCCAGCGAGCGGGCGACGAGCGCGTCCGGACTCGAAGTGATCATGATCCGACTTTCGCATATCAATACGCGGACGGTAGACATGGGCCATGCGGATTTGCGTGGTCGGGGCCGGTTCCATCGGCGGCGTGCTGGCATCGGGACTGGCGGGGGCGGACGGCGTCGAAGCCGCCGTGCTCGCGCGCGGCGCCACCCTCGCCGCGCTGGCGGCGGACGGCCTGCGGGTGACGACGGCCGGAGGAACGACCACCACGAAGGCGACGGTGGTCCAGGGCGGCCCAGGAGGGACCGGCGGGCAGGGCCCGGTTGTCCCCGCGGGCCTGGTCGTCTCTGACGACGCGGCGGCGCTCGGCGTCCAGGATGTCGTGGTCGTCGCGGTCAAGGCACCGTCGATGCCGTCGGTGGCCGCGTCGATCGGCCCGCTGCTCGGCCCGGACACGGCGGTGCTGTCCACGCTCAACGGCGTACCGTGGTGGTTCCTCGACGGCTTCGGCGGCCCCGCGGCGGGTCATCACCTGACCAGCGTCGACCCCGGCGGGGTGATCGCGTCGGTGCTGCCAGCGCCCCGCGTGATCGGCGGCACCGTGCACCTGTCGGCGTCGTCGCCCGCGCCTGGCGAGGTGTCCTGGCACGGCGGGAACGGGCTGATCATCGGGGAACCCGACGGCACGTCCTCGGCCCGCACCGACGCGCTGGCGGCCGTGCTGCGCGCGGCGGGTTTCGGCATCACGGTGTCGTCGCGGATCCGCGAGGACGTCTGGTACAAGCTCTGGGGCAACCTGACGCTCAACCCGATCTGCGCGCTGACCGGGGCCTCGACGGGGCCCGCGCTTGACGACGACCTGGTGCGAGGGCTGGTCTCGGCCGCGATGCTCGAGGCGCGGACGATCGGTGAGCGGATCGGCTGCCCGATCGAGCAGACCCCGGAGGACCGGCACGCGGTGACGCGGAAGCTGGGCGACTTCGTCCCCTCGATGCTGCAGGACGCGCGGGCCGGCCGCCCGCTCGAACTGGACGCGCTGACCGGCGCGGTGCGCGAGCTCGGCGGGCTGACCGGGGTGCCTACCCCGTTCGTCGACGCCATTCACGGCCTCACCCGGCTCCGGATGAGCATCCGCTAGCGCGTTACCGGGCGTTGCGCCGCCCAAGCAGGGCCGAGACTGCCACGGCGATCAGGCCGACGGCGAAGATCAGCGTGCCGAGCACGTCCACCTGCGGCGGCAGGCCGTTGCGGGTGGCGGACCAGATCCACAACGGGAACGTCTGCGTCGAGCCGGAGACGAAGCTGGTGACCACGAAGTCGTCGATGGAGATCGCGAACGCGAGCAGCGCTCCTGCCAGTACCCCCGGGAAGATCAGCGGCAGGGTCACCAGGCGGAACGTCGCCCACGGGCCGGCCCCCAGATCGCGTGCGGCCTCTTCGAGGGAACGGTCGAGCCCGAGCACCCGCGCCCGTACCGTGACCGCGACGAACGACAGGCAGAACATCGTGTGCGCCACGATGATGGTCGGCAGGCCCAGCGGGATGCGCAGCGTGACGAAGAACGACAGCAGCGAGGACGCGCACACGATGTCCGGCGCGGAGATCACGGCGAACTGCACCAGGTTGGCGGTGCCGAGGCCGCGGAAACGGTACTTGCCGAGCGCCAGGCCGACCAGCGTGCCGAAGATGACCGACAAGATCGTGGCGCACACCGCGACCAGGATCGAGTTTTCCAGCGCGGTGGTCAGCGACGGGTAGTCGAGCAGGTCGGGCCCGTACCACTTGAGGGTGAACCCGGTCCAGGAGATGTTGAACCGGCCGTGCGGGTTGTTGAACGAGAAGACGACCATCACGGCGATCGGCAGCGCCAGCCAGGCGATGACGATCCAGGTCCAGGTGTGCAGCAGGCGGTCGGCCCAGACGCCCCGGCGGCGCGGCCGGCGAACAGGGGCTGCTGGCGGGACGGGTGGAACACGCTCCCGTTCTGGCGAGTCAAGGACTGTCATCGGGCGGCCACCTCAAGCACTTCCTCGGTGCCGAGCACCCGCGCGTAGCCGAACATGCCGATGAGCAAGATCGCCATCAGCATGAACGACAGGGCGGCGCCGGTCGGGTAATCCTGCGCGGTGAGGAACTCGTCCTGGATGATGTTGCCGATCATCGTGTTGCCGGTGCCGCCGAGCAGCGAGGCGTTCACGTAGTCGGCCGCGACCGGCACGAACGTGAGCAGCACGCCGGCGAACACCCCGGGCAGGCTGAGCGGGAACACGATCCGGCGGAACGCGGTCAGCCGCGACGCGTACAGGTCCTGGGCCGCCTCGACCAGGCGCGGGTCGACCCGTTCCAGTGCCACGTAGATCGGCAGCACCATGAACGGCAGGTAGTTATAGGTGAGGCCGCCGACGACGGCGGTGCCGGTGGCGAGGATGCGGAAGTTCTCGCCCACGATCCCGGCCGACTTCAGCGGGCCGAGCAGGAAGCCGTTGTCGCCCAGGATGTACTGCCAGGACACGGTGCGCAGCACGAACGACACGAAGAACGGCAGCAGCAGCAGGAACAGGTAGGTCGACTTCCGCGCGCCGCCCTTGAACGCGATCCAGTACGCCACCGGGTAGCCGAACGCGATGCACAGGAACGTGGCGATCGCGCCGTAGAGGAGCGACCGGATGAACTGGTCGTGGTAGTTGCTCCAGGCGTCGCTGTAGTTGGCGAAGTGGAACGTCTGGGAGAAGCCGTCGACCACGTCGCCCTGCTGCGTGGACAGCGAGATCAGCGCGATCACCGGGATCACGAAGAAGATGATCAGCCACAGCCCGCCCGGGAGCATCAGCAGGTAGGGCACGGCCGCGTGCCGCAGGCGTCGCACGGGCTAGCCGGCGACCACGGGCTGGAAGATCCCGTTGAACGTGGCCTCGTTCTTGGCGGTGACCGGGACGTAGCTCTTCAGCCGCGCGTAGTCGGCGTCGCTGAGCCAGACCAGCGGGCTGTCGGCGACCTCGAGCAGGCTCTGCTTGTCGTCGCCGGCGGCGCTCGCCGCCGCCTTCTTGATCACGTCCTGCACTGAGGGGACCGGGGAGATGTACTCGATGGCCTCGGTCAGCAGCGCGGCGATGTCGGGCCGGTAGAACCAGTCGATGAGCTCCATCGCGGCGACCGGGTTCTTCGCGTACTTGGGGATCATCATGTTGTCGGTCCAGATCGTGCCGCCCTCCTTGGGCACCACGAACTGCAGGTCGGAGCCGGCCGACAGGTTCTGCTGGAAGATGTCGCCCGACCAGGCCATCGTGATCCACGTGTCGCCCTTGGCCAGGGCGTTGATGTAGGACTGGTCGTAGTACTGGCGGACGATGCCGGCGCTCTTCTGCTGCAGCAGGGCGCTGGCCGCCTTCTTCCAGTCGGCCTCAGTGGACGTCTCCGGGTCGACGCCGATCTTGAACAAACCGAAGTTCGCGATCTCCTGCGGGTCCGACATCATCCCGACGTGGCCGGCGTACTTCGGGTTCCACAGGTCGTCGATCGAGGTGATCGGGTCCTTGACGTACTTCGGGTTCCAGGCGATGCCGGTGGAACCGCTCGCCCACGGCACGCTGTAGACGTTGCCGGGATCGAAGGACCGGTTCTGGTAGGCCTTACCCGCGTACTTGTAGAAGTTGGTGAGCTTCGACTGTTCGAGCGGCACGACTTCACCGAGCTGCACGAGTTCGGTGAACTCGAGGCCGTCGGTGATCACCATGACGTCGTAGCCGGTCGACTGACCGGACCTGATGACCGGGTTGATCTTGGCGAAGTACGAGTCGTCGTCCTGGATGACCTCGGCGTAGTTGACCTTGATGCCGGTGGCCTTGGTGAACTCCTTCAGCGTCTGGTGGCTCGGGTCGATATAGAGCGCCCAGTTGGCGAAGTTGACCGTGCCGGTGGCCTTCTGCGCCTTCCAGAACTTGTCGGCGGCGGTCTCCGCCTGCGCCGTCGTCTGCTGCTTGGCGGCGCCCTGGACGCCGCAGGCGGAGAGGGCGAGCGCGGCGGCGGACACGCCGCTGAGGGTGAGGGCGTCGCGGCGGCTGAGTCTGTTCAGGCGGCTGCTGCCGGGGGAGGCGTTCATTCGGTGCTTCCGATCGCGTAGGAGTTGGCGGGATCCCAGTGGAGCCACACGCTGTCGCCACGCTGCGAGACGGGGCCCGGCGCGGTCGCGGCGCTCGAGTTCTGCGTGAACACCACGACCTCGGCGCCCGAGGACGTGGTCACGTTGTAGTTGGTCGAGGTACCGAGGTAGACGGCCTCGGTGACGGTGCCGCGCAGGGCACAGCCGCCCGTTTCCGGTGGCTGCGCGCTGAGGGTGATCTTCTCGGGCCGGACGGTGATCTCAAGCTCGTCGCCTGGGCGGTGCGTGCGGGCGGCCCCGGGGACGATGATCCGCTCGCCGTCGCCGGGCTCGATGACCGCGCCGGCCGCGCCGGTCGTGGTGACCGTGCCCGACAGCAGGTTCGAGGTGCCGATGAAGCCGGCCACGAACTTGGTCTTCGGGTGCTCGTAGATGTCCCGCGGCGGGGCCAGCTGCTCGATCACGCCCGCGTTCATCACCGCGATACGGTCGGACATGGTGAGCGCCTCGCCCTGGTCATGGGTCACGTAGACGAACGTGATGCCGACCTCGCGCTGAATGCGCTTGAGCTCGATCTGCATGCTCTGCCTGAGCTTGAGGTCGAGGGCGCCGAGCGGCTCGTCGAGCAGCAGTGCCCGCGGCCGGTTGACCAGGGCGCGGGCGAGCGCCACGCGCTGCTGCTGACCGCCCGACATCTCCTTGGGCCGCCGTCTGGCGTAGCCGTCTAGCCCGACGATCCCGAGGATCTCGGTCACCCGGTCGGTGACCTCGTTCTTCGGCGTCTTCTTCCGCCGCAGCCCGAAGGCGACGTTGTCGAACACGTTCATATGCGGGAACAGCGCGTACGACTGGAAGACCATGTTGACGTCGCGCTTGTGCGCGGGCGTCAGCGTCACGTCGGCCCCGTGCAGGTACACGCTGCCCCTGGTGGGCTCCTCGAAGCCGGCGATCATCCGCATCGTCGTCGTCTTGCCGCAGCCAGAGGGGCCGAGCAGAGAGAAGAACTCCCCCTCGGCGATCGCCACGGTCACGTCACGGACCGCCGCGACCGTCTCGCCCCGGCCGCGGAACTCCTTGACGACATCGCGCAGCTCGATCGCGGGAGGTCCGGCCGGCAGCGAGCCTGGCGCTGCGTGCTGGGGCGCCTGCGGGGCCTCGGGGGCCTGTTTTAGTTGCGGTTCGCTCATCAGGGTGAGAGCTTCGCATGCGATCTTTGGCTTTTCAATGGTTTTCGTTGCCTATACAGCAAAATGCAACGAAATCCGGCGATTAGTTACATCCGTGTTTCGTAATCCGCAGAATCCCGACCTGGCCGAAACCCGCCCGCAAAAAAGCCTGGACCGCCGGCTCCCGAATTTCGGGAGCCGGCGGTCCAGGCTCTGCGCTGGTGCTTGTCAGGCGGAGACGAGGTCGCAGACGAAGATCAGCGTCTCACCCGGCTTGATCGTGTTGCCCGCCCCCCGGCTGCCGTAGCCCAGGTCAGGCGGGATGACCAGCTTGCGGCGGCCGCCGACCTTCATGCCCTGCACGCCCTGGTCCCAGCCCTGGATGACCTGGCCGATGCCCAGCCGGAACTCCAGCGGCTCGCCCCGGTTCCAGCTCGCGTCGAATTCTTCCCCCGTGGAGTAGGCAACCCCGACGTAGTGCACCTTGACGGTGTCGCCCGCCCCGGCGACCTTGCCGTCGCCCTCCCAGACGTCGGTGACCTCGAGCGCCTTGGGCGGCGTGCCCTCCGGGTAGTCCACTTCTGGCTTCGTGATGTCCATGCTTCTCACCTTACCGAGAGCAGGGGATCAAACCCGGGATACCGAACGGAACCGTGCTCCGTGTGCCCGCCTCGTTACCGTCACGGCCGGGTGAGGCGTCCGCGTGCCCGTCGCCGTCGGTCACCCACGAGCCCGCCCAATGTCAGAAGCTCACCTCGGCGGTGTCCACCGGCCAGCGTCACGTCGTAGCCGCGGGCGAAGGCGCCGTGCGGGGTCGAGCGGATGCACGCGTCGGTCTCCGCGCCGGTGACGATCAGCCGGCCCGCCGACATTCAGCGGCTAGCCGCCGCACGCTGGCAAGGCCGCTAGCCGGCCGGCGCGGTTCCGAGCAGGCCAAGCAGCACGCGGGCGAGCACGTCGGGGAAGCGGTCGGCGGCACTGGCGGGCGCCTCGCCTGCGTCCTGCCCCTGGGCGAAGAGCTCGGCGAGCCGGGGACGGTCTCCGGAGCTGACGGCGTGCATCAGGTAGCCGACGTTCCGCTCCTGCAGGGCGGGCCCGCCCGCCTGCTCGTACAGCACCGACGTCGCGGTCAGGCCGTTGAGCATGGCGAACGCCTCAAGCTTGGTCGTCAGGCTAGCCGGATGGCCGGCCAGGATCTCCAGGTAGCGCTCCATGAAGGCCACCGCGTTGGGGCCGATGACCGGGCGGGTCAGGCTGAGCGCCGCCAGCCAGCGGTGGCGGCGCAGGATCGACCGGGCCTGCTCGCCGAGGGCGACGAGCCCGGCGAGCCAGTCGCCGGCCACCGCCTGGCCTGACGGCGGGGAAAGGTCGTACTCCGCGGCGGCGGCATCGGTCATCAGGTCGAGCAGCTCGTCGCGGGTCTCGACGTAGCGGTAGAGCGACGCCGCCCCGGTGCCGAGCTCGGCGGCGACGCGGCGCATGGACACCGCCTCAAGGCCCTCGGCGTCGGCGATGCGCACCGCTACCGCGGTGATCTCGGCCCGGCTGTGCCGCGCTGGCCGGCCGGCCGCGGCCCGCTCCGGACGCAGCCAGATGCTGGCGGCTGGAGCCTGCTGAGCCATCGCGCTGTCCTTTCCCGCCCGGCTTACCTGGGCTTACCGGGGCTTACCGGAGCCTACCGGGGCTGCCCATTTGCAAACGCCGTACGCGAACTAGTAGCCTCGCATTCGAGAACACTGTACGCGAAACGACGGAACGCGGTGAGCGCGATGGCGGAGAGCACGACAGAGCACGCCGGGCAGGCCACGGGGAGCGGATTGGCGGTCCCCGCGCGGGGCGGAAAGGTCCCGCGCCATGTGCGGCTGTTCATCCGGCCCCGGCAGCAGCTGCCTGCGGCTGTCTGCGATGTGCGGCTTGAGCGCGGCCTCCGGGTACCCATGCCTGACGGCACGATCCTGCTCGCCGACCACTACTGGCCGGTCATCGACCGCGCGGCACCGACCGTGCTGGTCCGCTGCCCGTACGGACGCGGCTTCCCCTACGACTTCATGTACGGGGGAATGCTGGCCCAGCAGGGCTTCCACGTGATCATCCAGAGCTGCCGCGGCACCGCCGGCTCCGGCGGCGAGTTCGAGCCGTTCGTCAACGAGGCGGCCGACGGCCTGGCCACGGTGGCCTGGCTGCGTCAGCAGGACTGGTTCAGCGGCTCGCTCGGCACCATCGGCGCCAGTTACCTCGGTTTCACCCAGTGGGCGCTCGCGGCCGACCCGCCGCCCGAGTTGAAGGCGATGGTCGTCCAGGTCAGCTCCGACGACTTCTACGGCTTCCTCTATCCCGGCGGCGCCTTCGCGATGGCGGCCTCGCTCACCGGGGTCGCGGCCATGGTCGCACAGCAGCACGGGTTCGCCGCGTTCGCCAAAGCGATCGTGCGGCTGTTCCGCCATCACCGGCGGGTAGCCAGGACACTGCCGTTCCTCGACGCCTATCCGGCGGCCATCGGGGAGCGGGTGCCGTGGTTCGAACGCTGGCTGTCGCATCCCGGTGCTGACGACCCGTTCTGGGACAGCCGGCGGGCGGAGCCCCGGCTGCCGGCCGCGCCGCCAGTCAGCCTGCTGGGCGGCTGGGCCGATGTCTGCACGGACCCGACCCTCGACGCCTACCGGCGGCTGCGCGCGGCCGGGCGCACGGTCAGGCTGGTCGTCGGGCCGTGGAATCACACCTCGGGCTTTGACAAGGACATGCCCGTCACCTTCGGCGAGGCGCTGCGCTGGCTGCGGGCGCATCTGGACGCCGGACCGGATGTCGACGGCCAGCAGGATGTCGCTGGGGCGCCGGACGTCACACATGAAGACCCGGTCCGCGTCTGGTTCGGCGCGGCGGGCAGCGGCGTCGCGGCGCGCGCCGGCAACGGCGTCGCGGCGCGCGCCGGCAAAGGCCCGGCGGGAGCCGAGGCCGGCTGGCGCGACCTGGCCGACTGGCCGCCGCCCGGCACCGAGGCCAGGCCGTGGCGGCTGACCGCCGACCGGACGCTGCTCTCCCCCGGCACCGCTGGCGCCGCACCGCTGGCGGACGGCAGCGCGGCGGACAACGGCCGGGACAACAGCCAGGCCGACAGCGCTCCAGCGAACGACGACCCGGCCGACGGCAGCGCGGCGGCACTTGCGGCACCGGCGGTGGACGCCGTGACCGCGTTCCGCTACGACCCGCGCGACCCGACGCCCTCGGTCGGCGGGGTGTCCATGGACAGCAACGACTCCGGGGCACGGCGCAACGACGCGCTTGAGGCCCGTCCCGACGTGGTCACCTTCACCAGTCCGCCCCTCACGGATCTCCTCGAGGTAGCCGGACCGGTCAGCGTGCGGCTGCGGGTGCGCGGCAGCTCACCGTACTTCGACGTGTTCGCCCGGCTGTGCGACGTCGACGCGGCCGGGCACTCGTGGAACGTCTGCGACGGTCTGCTGCGGATCGGCACCGGTGCCGGCGCCGGCGG
Source organism: Trebonia sp. (assembly GCA_036501515.1). GTDB lineage: Bacteria > Actinomycetota > Actinomycetes > Streptosporangiales > Streptosporangiaceae > Trebonia. The sequence continues at coordinate 11,107 of DASYAD010000029.1, forward strand.
CTCGGCCGGCGCCGGCGGCTGGGCCGAGATCGAGGTGCCGATGAGCTCGACCGCGCACCGCTTCGCGGCCGGGCACCGAGTGCGGCTGCAGGTGTCCGGCGGCGCGCACCCGCGCTTCGCCCGCAACACCGGCACCGGCGAGCCGGTCGCGACCGCGACCGAGGACGGCTTGATCGCTGTCGACATCGAGATCGCCCACGACCCGGCCAGGCCGTGCGCGTTGACTCTGCCGGTCATGACGGAATAAGCCGCGGAACGCGCACCGCTATCGGCGCGGCCCGACGCCGCGGAACGGCCCCGTGCCGCGGCATGACCCGACAGCGTGACACGGCCCGGCAGCCCGGCACGATCCGACTGCGCGGCACGACCGCAGTCACGGCCGGACGTTAGCCGTGCAAAGATCTACGGGTGGTTCCCGAGGACATACACGACTTCTTTTTCGCGAGCGCCGGCGTGGCCGGGGCCCTGATCGGGCTGCTCTTCGTGGCGATCTCCGTCGTCGGCGAGCGGCTTTCCGGCTCAGGGACCGGAATGCAGATCCACCGGGTCCGCGCGTACGCGGCGCTTGTGTCGTTCATGAACGCGCTCGCGATTTCGCTGTTCGCGCTGATCCCGGGTCAGAAGATCGCGTGGACCACGGTCAGCGTCGGGATCGTCGGGCTGGTCTTTATCATCGCCGCGCTGATATCGCTGTCGCGCGTACGTCCGCTGCGGTGGACGACCGCGCGGGACGCGACATTCCTCATCGGCCTGGCGGTCATCTTCTTCATTGAGCTCACCTCGGGGCTGGACGTCGTCGCGCACCCCGGCGACTCGGGCACGGTGAATACGATCGCGGTCCTGGTGGTCTGCTGCTTCCTGATCGGCGTGTCCCGGGCGTGGGAGCTCATCGGCGGCCCGTCGTTCGGCTTCGGGCACGAGGTCTTCCGCCTGGTACGCCGTGAGGAACTCCTGGAACCGGACGTCAAGCCGGCCGCAAAGACATCGCCAGCAGAAGAAGACCGTACCGAAGAGGGCCGCACCGCCCAGGACTGAGGCTGCCCGCCAGGCAGCGCCGCGCCAGACAGGCCCCGCTTGGCGGCGGGGGTGCGGGAGTGCGGAGATGCGGGAGTGCGGAGATGCGGGGATGCGGGGGGCCAGCCAGAAAGGGCCGCGCGCGCCACTGGTTGAGCCCCAGCGAGGCCGGGCACCGCATCGAGAACACCATTGGCCACTCGTAGCCCTCGTGGTATCAGATTCCTGCTGCTCGGAAAAGACCTTGGAAATAAATATGTATCCTGGCACAAAAAATTACCGATTAGAAAAAAGTCTCCAAGTTCTTCGACTAGCTGGCTAGATGCTGGGCCGCCCAACACGGTCCGCAGGGGCCGTGTACTCCGCGCCCCCGCAGGCACCGCCAACTGGCCAGGTACTGGGCCGCCCAGGAAC